>NZ_CP096971.1:3127366-3467299 GCF_024758705.1 Sphingomonas sp. SUN019
GCTTCTCGAAATCGAATTCGACGATCTTGAACGTGGCGGGGCTGGGGAGGAAGGTGACCTTCGTCCCCTTGCGGCCATCCGCAGTGCCGGTGACCTTCAGCGGCGCGACCGCATCGCCAAACGCGAAGCGCATCTGGTTTTCCTCGCCGTCGCGCCAGATCGTCAGCTCCAGCCATTCGCTGAGCGCGTTGACCACGGACACGCCGACGCCGTGCAGTCCGCCCGACACCTTGTACGCATTGTCGTCGTTGGTGTTGTCGAACTTACCGCCCGCGTGGAGCTGGGTCATGATGACCTCGGCTGCCGAGACGCCTTCCTCGGCGTGGATGCCGGTCGGGATACCGCGGCCGTTGTCGGTGACGCTGACAGAGCCGTCAGCGTTCAGGACGATATCGATCCGGTCGCAATGCCCGGCGAGCGCTTCGTCGATCGCATTGTCGCTGACCTCGAACACCATGTGGTGGAGGCCGGAACCGTCGTCGGTATCGCCGATATACATGCCGGGGCGTTTGCGGACCGCGTCGAGGCCCTTCAGCACCTTGATCGAGGAGGCGCCGTAATCGTTCGCATTCTGGGGTTCTGCCATGCCCAGCATATAGGGTCGGTGGTCCCGAAACGGAAGCGAAATGGCGTTGGCGCGCGGGGAGGGAGGGCCGCGAATGTTGTCAATGTTGAGACGCTGGCGCTGTTTTCTCAACTTTGACGTTCTGGGGCGGGGAGGGGGCAGGGTGCTCGGCGATTGTGCGCGGCGCGGCATGGGGGAGAGTGTAGCGGAACACGGGGTTGTAGGACAGCTCTCAATCCTCCCCTGGAAGGGGAGGGGGACCATTGCGAAGCAATGGTGGAGGGGTAGGGTGCCGCATGCTCCACGGTCCGAAACGAACCCAACGCTTCGCCGCGAAGCTCCGACGGGAAATGAGCCTGCCCGAAGTATTGTTGTGGCAGGAATTGCGAAAGCGGCCGGGTGGGCTGAAGTTTCGGCACCAGCATCCCGCGGGCGACTATACGCTTGATTTCTTTTGCGTCCGGCGGCGCCTGGTCGTCGAGGTCGATGGTGCGGATCATGAGCGTGGCGATTGACCGGCGCGCGACGCGGCGAGAGATGGCTGGTTAATCTCGCAGGGTGTCAGGGTGCTGCGAATACCGGCAGTGGATGTGTTGCGCGATTTGGATGCTGTGGTGACCTATATCGTCAACACTGCCGTCAACCTTCGCGGATAGCTACCCCTCCACCACCGCCTTCGGCGGCGGTCCCCCTCCCCCCCCTCCGGGGGAGGATTGTGCTGGTTCCGCATCTGCCGCCGCCTTTCCCTTAGGCAACGGCCTGTCCCCAAGGCTGAGGAACGACACCGCCGCCAGCACCAGAGCGCCCGCCGCCAGAGCCAGCGCGAGCGCGTAGTTGCCGAAGGCGTCGTGCAAGCGGCCCATGCCGACGATGCCGGTGGCGGTGCCCGCGAGAGAGAGCATCAGGAACGTGCCGTACACCTCTCCGTACGCGCGCAAGCCGAACAGGCGCGCGGCGAGATACGGGAGCAGGTCATGCTCCGCGCCGTTCATCAGCCCTGCGAAGAAGACCAGCGTCATCAGCAGGACGAAGCCGGGGGTTTCGAGTTGCAGCGCCACGAACGCCGCGGCGGAGACGATCGCGAACAGCGCCGCCATCGTCTGCGCGCGGAAATGGTCGATCAATATGCCCATCAGCAACCGCCCGACGATCTGCGACGCGCCGAACGCTGCCAGCAGCAAGGCGGCTTGTGCTGGCGCGAGGCCGCGGTCGAGGCCGAAGGGGACGAGCTGCGTGACGAGGCCGACGGTGGCGATGTTGACCATCGCCGCACATAGCCCGAGCCGCCAGAAGCGGCCGTCGCGGCGCGCCTCCGCCCCGGTCAGGCCCTCGACCGGCACGTGCGCCGCCGCGCTGTCGGGATCGGGACGGGTCGGGCCGGTGGGGACGCGACGGATCGCGGTCAGGACGAGCGGGAGCGCGATTCCGACGACCAATATCCCCAGCGCCACGAATCCGCCGCGCCATCCGTAAGCGGCGATGACCAGCGCGACGATCGGCGGCAGCGCTAGCGTGCTGATTGATAGGCCCGAGGTCGCGATGCCGAGCGCGAAGCCGCGCGCGACGACGAAGCGGTTGGCGATCAGTTTGCCGTACACGAGCGCGCTGGTGCCGGGGACCGACAGAGCAAGGCACAGGACCAGCGCCTGATAGTGCAGCAACACTCCCTTCATGTTCGCGAAGCCGAGATACGCCGCGCCGAGCAGCAGCATCGCGGTTATGATCACGGGACGGATGCCGATCCGGTCGGCGAGGCGGCCGAGGAACGGTGCGACGAGTCCGCCCGCGAGGCCGAGCCCCGCCGCGGTCGCGATCTGTCCGCGGGTCCAGCCGAATTCGGTCATCATGCCGGGCGTAAACAGGCTCGACAAATTCTGGAACAGTCCCGGCCCGGTGCCGATCCCCAGCATCGCCGCGGCGACCAGCGGCCACCCGCGACGCCATTCGTCGGTGCGACCCGGCGGCGTCGTTGTTCTCTCCATTGGCGGGAGGCTAACGCGCCGCGCCGGGGCGTCCAGTTTTAATTCGCTACCGGGCGCATCCCAGCGCCGCGGCGTCGATGGCGGTCGCCGCGCCGGTCAGCGCGTAGGTGTCGGCGAACGGGCGGCCGTTTACGGCGACGGTGGAGACGCTCATGCTGCGCGCGCCGCGCATGGCGGCGACGACTGCGCGGTCGGTGGCGGCGTCGGCGGCCCAGGCGGCGGTGGCGCTGGCCGAAAGCGTGAAGCGGCGTTCGCCGATCGCCAGCGTGACGGGCGCGTTCGAGCCGCGCGGGGTGCTGAGGCGGATGAAGACTGCGGCGCGGCGGTCGCGGCCGAAGCGGCTGGCGATGCTGGCGAAGGGGCGGGCCCGGTTCGCGGCCCCTGCGCGGATGGGGGCGGCGATGGCGTAGCACCGGCTGCCGTCGCGGAATGCGCCCCAGCTATGGTAGATGCCGATCGCGGTGCGGGCGTCGGCGGCCGCAAGGAGTGCAGCCAGGAGGATCAAGCTGGGGCGTAGCCTGTACCGCGGTGGACCATTGTTTCCGCGCCGCGTTCGATCATCGTGACGGTGCCCTGCGGATGGCCGTCGAGCACAGGCGCGCCGTACGCGTTGATGGCGGCGCCAGTCATCACGCCGCGCATCACCCGGCTGGAGATGCCGTGCATGATGACCAGACGGTCACCGTTGTCGTCCGCGGTGTCGGCGAGCCAGCTAGACACGCGCGCCGCGATCGCATCATATTGCTCTCCGTCGGGGGCGGGTTTCAGCAGCCCGCGTTCGTCAATCACCGGGCCGACTTCGCCCACGACATCGGAATAATAGCGTCCACCCCAGCTACCCATGCCGATCTCCATCAGCCGGTCGTCGGTGCGGGCGTCGTGCCAGTCGAGTTCGAGATGTTCGGCGACGATCGCCAGCGTCTGGAGCGCGCGACCGGCGGACGAGGACCACAATGTCAGCTTAGGCTTCGCGCCGAGATGATCGCGCAATGCCCGCCCCATCTCGTCCGCCTGGGCGAAACCGGCGCGGGTCAGGGGCGTGTGCGGGTGGTCGCCCTGCAGCCGCCGCGCGGCGTTGAAGACGGTCTCGCCATGCCGCGCGACGAAGTCCCGCCCGCTTCTTGCTCTTGGGTTCATGGGCTCGCGCTTTCAACCGCCTGTGGCGCAAAAGCAACGGATTTCCTTGTTTATCCGGGGTTCATGCAACCTGCGGCGCGACCGTCCATTGGGCGGGTCCACCCCAAGGTTTTTCGGGGTGAAGACAAAATGGAGTCGCACATGCGTAAGATCATTCTCGCCACCGCCACCGCCGCAATCGGCCTGAGCGCCGCCCCCGCCTTTGCGCAGGACGGCCCGTTTACCGGACCACGCGCGGGCGTTCTGCTCGGCTATGACGGCATCCGTCCCGGCAGCACCGAGGATTCGGACATCGCCGGGGACGACCAGACCGCGAACGGCCTGATGTACGGCGGCGATATCGGCTACGACATCGCGCTGAACAATGTCGTCGTCGGGATCGAGGGCGAGGTCAGCGGTTCGACCGGCAAGGTTCGCAATGACCCGGTGGACCCCAACGATTTCGGCTATGGCCGCGTGAAGGCGGGGCGCGACCTGTACATCGGCGGACGCCTCGGCGTGCTCGCGTCGCCGACGACTTTGGTCTACGGCAAAGTCGGTTACACCAACGCGCGGCTCGACCTGACGGCCGATGACGGCACGACCGAAACCGGCCGCGAATTCACGCTGGACGGCTTCCGCGTCGGTGCGGGCGTGGAGAAGCAGCTTAGCGAAAAGACCTATGCCAAGGTTGAGTATCGCTATTCGAACTATGGCGATGCGCGGCTGCAATTTGTGAACGGGCAGAACACCGACAATTTCTCGGTCGATACCGATCGTCATCAGGTCGTCGCGGGCGTCGGTTTCCGCTTCTGATCTGAGGGTGCGCGTCCCGCCGTGGTGGCGGGACGCGCATCGGTCAAACTGGAGCAAACCCGGATCGTCTTTGCGAGGAGCGTAGCGACGAAGCAATCTAGGATGGTGCGCGGAACCCTGGATTGCTTCGCTGCGCTCGCAACGACGATGCGTCGGGCTTGATGCCGCCTTGTCTACCGAGTCGGGTCAATCAGGTATTTCTCGCCTGTCGCCTTCTTCTGATACGCCAGCAGCACGTCCGGATTCAGCGCTTCGGCGAGGCCGATCGTCGCGGTGTAGTTGCTGGCGAAGGTGGTGGTCAGTTCGTCCGCTACGCGCTGCCGCATCCGGGCGGCGATTTCCGGGCCGGCCTTTTGCAGGAACGGGAACAGCAGCCAGCCGCTGAGCGACCATGAGAAGCCGAAGCCGCGATCGAGGACGGTCGGGCCGGTGTCCAGCCCGCCGTAGATATAGACCTGTTTGAACGTGGTAGAACCGTAGCGGCTGTATTCGCCGGGGTTGCGGCTGGCCGCGGCCTCCATCGCGTTCAGGATCTGGCTGGCGAGTTTCCCGCCGCCGGTTGCGTCGAAGCCGAGGGTAGCGCCGGTGTCGGCGATCGCGTCGGTCAGGCGCTCGCGGTAATCGGGCGCGGTTGAATCGACGATGTGCGTCGCGCCGCAGCCGCGCAGGATCTCGGCCTGCGCCTCCGAGCGCACGATGTTGACCAAGGGAATGCCGTCCTTGACGCAGATACGCTGGAGCATCTGGCCGAGGTTCGACGCGGCGGCGGTGTGGACCAGCGCCTTGTGCCCCTCAAGCTTCATCGTTTCGGTGAAGCCCAGCGCGGTCAGCGGGTTGACGAACATCGATGCGCCGTCGGCCGCCGTCGCGCCGTCGGGCAGCGCGATCACCTCGCGCGCGCGGATGCGACGGTACTCAGCGTACATCGCGCCGCCGATCATGCCGACCTTCTTGCCGATCAGATGCTGCGCGTCGGGGCCGGCCTCGACGACCGTGCCCGCCCCTTCGTTGCCGACCGCCATCGACTGATCGAGACGGCCCTTGACCATGCCGAGGCGCTTTTCGGGCACTTGCGCGGTCAACACGGGACGGTCGGGCGTGCCGGAAGCCTTGAGCGTTTCGAGATCGGCGGGGCCGAGCAAAAGGCCGAGATCGGACGGATTGATCGGCGCGGCTTCGATCCGGACGACGACTTCGTCCGCGGCAGGCGCGCCGACGTCGACCTCGGTAAGTTCCAGCCGCAACTCGCCTGCCGACGTCACCGTCGATCGTAGTTCCAGTCCGTTCATCTTCTGTCTCCTGTCGCGACCGCGCTAGCCGACGAACCCGGCCAAGTGAAGCGCGATACCCGCCGCGGCGGCGCTGGCGAGCGTCACCATCACGCCCGCATTGAAGCGGAACATCGCGACGATCGCGGCGACCGACAGCGCCAGCGCCCAAGGATCGACGCTGGTCGGCACGGGCAAGGTCACGTCGAACGGGCCGGTGGTCACGTCGAAGGTCTGGCGGAACAAGGTATGGACCGCGAACCAGATCGCGAGGTTCAGGACGACGCCGACGACTGCGGCGGTGATCGCGGACAATGCGCCAGCCAACGCCGCATTGCCGCGCAACCGCTCGATGAACGGCGCGCCGAGGAAGATCCACAGAAAGCACGGCACGAACGTCACCCAGGTCGCGAGCAAGCCGCCGAGCGTTCCGGCGACCAGCGGATTGAGCATTCCGGGGTCGCGATACGCGCCGAGGAAGGCGACGAACTGCAGCACCATCACTAGCGGCCCCGGCGTCGTTTCCGCCATGCCGAGCCCGTCGAGCATCTCGCGCGCGGTTAGCCAATGGTAACTTTCGACCGCCTGCTGCGCGACATAGGCGAGGACCGCATAGGCCCCGCCGAAGGTGACCATCGCGAGGCCGGAGAAGAACGTCGCGATGCGGCTGAAGATATCGTTTGGGCCGAGCATTAACAGCAGCGCTGCGACGGGAAGCAGCCATAGCGCGAGCCACAGGAGCGCTGTGCGGAGCGTCTCTGTGCGAGTCGGGCGGGAGTGCGCGGGTAGTTCCTCGCCCAGCACAGTGTCTGCGTCGTCGACGATCGCGCCGCCGGCGCTACCGTGGCCGCCGCCCGCCTTGAACGCCGTATTGCCGCTGCGTGCGCCGAGCCAGCCGATGAGGCCTGCGCCCAAGACGATCGCAGGGAACGGCACGCCGAATACGAAGATCAGGACGAACGCCGCGAGCGCCAATGCGCGCATAACGCTGTTTTTCAGCGCGCGCTTGCCGATCCGCGTCACTGCTTGAAGAACTACCGCGAGCACCGCGGCCTTCAACCCGAAGAACAGCCCCTCGACCACACCGACGCGGCCGTAGAGGACGTAGATCCAGCTGAGCGCCATGATCGATACGACGCCGGGCAGCACGAAAAGCACGCCCGCGATGATCCCGCCCCAGGTGCGGTGCATCAGCCAGCCGATATAAGTGGCGAGTTGCTGCGCCTCCGGCCCCGGCAGGATCATGCAGTAATTGAGCGCGTGTAGGAAACGGTGTTCGCCGATCCAGCGCTGCTCCTCGACCAGGATGCGGTGCATCACCGCGATCTGCCCGGCGGGGCCGCCGAATGACAGCAACGCGATGCGCAGCCACACCCGCACCGCAGCGCCGAACGGAATCGCGGCAGGACGGGCGGAGGGGAAGGTCGCCGCGGTCATGCCTTTGCCCCGCGCGGCTGGTGCTGGGTCCAATCGTGGGTCTCGTCACGGGCGTCGCGCGCCCAGCGATAGAATGCGTCGTACAGCGTCATCCCCGCGTCGAGCTGCGCATGATCGTCGGCATACATCCGCGACAGGCCGAGCGAGGCGGCGAGCAGGCCCGCTGCTTCGGGCACGATATCGAGTCGCGCGGTGTCCGCGCCGCGGACGATCGTGGCCACGTGAGCGAGCGGCGCGATCCCCGACAGGCCGAGTTCGTCGACCATCACGTCGAACGTGCACAGTTCGCCGCGATGGCTCCACAGCATTCCATCACCCGCGATGTCGAACGGCGCTGCGCCGGTCGCGGCGGCGACGCCGGGCACATCGCCGGGGGTCACGAACAGGAAGATCGCATGAGGATCGACGAAGCGGCGGATCAGCCATGGGCACGCGATGCGATCGACCTTCGGCCGTGCGCGCGTGACCCACAATGTCCGGCCCTGTGCGTCGCGCGGCGGGAGTTTGTTTTCCGGAACAAGCGGCAGTCCGGCGGCGCGCCAGGCGGCGAACCCGCCCTCCAGCACCTCAGCTGCGACGCCGTCGTGCCGCAGTCGCGCGGCGGCGGCGTGCGCCTCCGCGCCGCCATCGGCATCGATGATCACCGCGGTCTGTCCGACGGCGGTAGCCGAATCGAACGGCGTAGAACCCGGTATCCGGGTGGCGGCGTCAGCCCGCAGATCCATCAGCCGCGGGGTGGTGGGCAGGCCGATCAGGCGGGCGAGGCGATCGGCGGCGATGGCGTGCAATTGCGGCATAGGGCGTCCTGTTCGATCAACGCGGACGCGATGCTTCGGCCTGTCGCCTCATGGGGAGATCGCGATCCCCATGATCGCGAATCAAGCGCTTCGACGCCACAGAGTCAAGTCGGGGCGATACTATGTGCCGAATTGGCGATAGAGCGAGTTGGCGTCAGGATACCGCAGTGCCGGCCGACGGCAATATGTTTGTTTGATCACGGAACAGCGGCTTATTATATATGCTTATCGTTCAATTTACTGAAAACTTTACGGTGTCGGTGGCGACGAACACCATCTCAAAATACTTGCGCTAATCGATTACGGCGTTTCGGCGAAGAAGGTCGACAATCCGACTATTGACCCAAGCGGCTGCATTGTTAAGTGGATCGCTCTTTACAACGGAGCGTCGCAAATGCCCGAAGACATGATTGACACCAACACCGTCGAACTCGCCACCGAATTGACCATCGCATGGCTTTCCAATCCGAACACGCGTGCGTCCGGCGAAGACGTGCCGGCGTTCCTGCAGCAGATGCACGAGGCGGTGTCGAAGCTGTCGGGCGTGGTGCAGTCCGAAACGGTCGTCGAATCGGCAAGCGATTTCACGCCCGCAGTATCGGTGCGCAAATCGCTGGCGTCGAAAGATCACATCATCTCGCTGATCGACGGCAAGCCGTACAAGACCTTGCGCCGTCACCTGACGGGACAGGGGCTGACCCCGGCCGAATATCGCCAGCGTTATGGCCTGAAGGCCGATTATCCGATGGTCGCCGAAACCTATTCGGAAGCGCGCCGCGCGATGGCCAAGAAGATCGGCCTTGGCCGCAAGCCCGGCATGAAGCGCAAGAGCGCGAGCGATTCGGCCCCCGCCGCTGCGTCGAAGGGCCGTCGCAAGGCGCCCGCTCCGGCCGAGTGACGATTGAGGCGGCCGGGTGGTGATGCCCGGCCGCAATTTCGAACAATTGCGCTCAACGATCGGCGGACGCGTGCGCGCGCTGGTCGGGTCAGGGCAGGTCGATCTGGCGCGTGCGCCGGGCGACGATGGTCTGTTCGGGCCGAGATCGGTGTCGTGGCGGGTCCACGGCGATTTTTCGTCGATGATGATCGGCGGAGTCTCCGCGCTGTTGCTGCAGATGCTGCACCCGCTGGCGTTGGCGGGCGTGTGGGACCACAGCGATTTCCGCCGCGATCGGCTGGGGCGGTTGCGGCGGACCGCGCAATTCATCGCGCTCACCACCTTTGGCGGCACCGCGTGTGCGGGCGAGGCGATCGACAAGGTGCGGCGCATCCATGACCGCGTGTCGGGCGTGCTGCCCGATGGGGCGACGTATGACGCGAACGACCCGGCCCTGTTGACGTGGGTCCATGTGGCGGAGGTCGACAGTTTCTTGCGCGCGTATCTGCGCTACCGCGATCCCGCACTGACCGGCGCGGAGCATGACCGCTACCTGGCCGAAACCGCGACTATCGCGCGGGCGCTGGGTGCGACGGACGTGCCGGAAACGCGGCGCGCGATCGGGGAATATTATGCGGCGGTGCGGCCCGACCTGCGCTTCAACGACCGCACGCGTGAAGTGGCGAGCGCGTTGCTCGCGCCGGGCGATGACGCAGCGACCAACGGCGCGATGGCGCTGGTGACGCAGGCCGCGATCGATCTGTTGCCGCCGTGGGCGCAGGCGCTGCACGGTCGCAGCGTGCCCGCGTTCGGGCGGCCCGCGGTGCGTTTCGGCGCGCGGGGGATGAGCAACGTGCTGCGCTGGGCGCTGGCGCGGAAGTGAAATGATCCTCCCCTGCAAGGGGAGGTGGCGCGCAGCGCCGGAGGGGTGTCACCCGCTGATGCGACGGACGTCGATCGCAACGTTGACACCCCTCCGTCAGTCCTTCGGACTGCCACCTCCCCTTGCAGGGGAGGATTTTTTCTACCGCCCGACCGGCAGATCCTTGAACGCATCATCCTTGTCGACACGGATTTCGCCGGGGAGGCCGAGCACGCGTTCGGCGATGATGTTCTTCAGGATTTCGTCGGTACCGCCTGCGATGCGCAGGCCGGGCGCGTTCATCACCGCGGACTGGAACAGGCCCTTCAGCGGCAGCAGCGCGGGATCGTTGATGATGCCGTATTGGTCCTCCGCCTCGACCGCGGCGTTGCCGATGTCCTGAAGCTGGTTGGCCGCGATGATCTTGCCGATCGAGCTTTCCGGTCCCGGCGTCTGGCCGCGGGACAGCGCGGTCATCGTGCGCATCCGCGTGTTGCGCAGCCCTTCGGTCTGGACGTGCCAGTCGGCGAGGCGCTGGCGGAACGCGCTGTCCTTGATCAGCGGGCCGTCCGCGCCGTCGAGTTCGCGCGCGGCGCGCAAGATGTCCGCCGGACCAGCACCGCCGCCGCCGCCGATCGCGAGCCGTTCGTTCATCAGCGTGACGAGCGCGACCTTCCATCCGGAATCCACATCGCCGAGCCGCTGGCTGTCGGGAATGCGGACGTCGGTGAAATAGACTTCGTTGAAGTTGGAGCCGCCCGACATCTGATGGATCGGGCGTATCTCGATGCCGGGTGAGCGAAGGTCGAGCCAGAACATCGTCAGGCCCTTGTGCTTGGGCACGTCGGGGTTGGTGCGGACCAGGACGATGCCGAAGTCGCTATAGTGCGCGCCCGAGGTCCAGACCTTCTGGCCGTTCACAACCCAATCATCGCCGTCACGGATAGCGCGGGTGCGGATCGCGGCGACGTCCGAACCGCCGGCGGGTTCGGAGAACAATTGCGACCAGATTTCCTCGCCGCGCAGCGCGGGGCCGACGAAGCGTTGCTTGGTGTCGTCGTTCGCGAACGCCATGACGGTCGGCACGCACATGCCGAGGCCGATCGAGAAGTACCCGTACTGAACCGGGTGCTTCGCTTCCTCCTGCCCGAAGATCACGCCTTCGATCGGTGTACCGCCACCACCGCCCCATTCCTTCGGCCAGGTGATCTGCGCGTAGCCCGCGGCGGCTTTGCGGGCCTGCCAGCTGCGTGCGGCGGCCATATCGTCGGCGTGGGACGGCGCCTTGTGTTCGGCGACGTTGGTGGCGAGCCAGTCGCGCGCCGTGGCGCGGTAGGCGGCTTCGTGCGGGGAATCCTCGAAATCCATGTCCGTCCTTTCAAGCCGCGTTGCGCGTTTCGAGCTGGCTGACCAGCCGTTCGCGCCAGGTGGCGGGAGCGCCCGCGACAAGCGAGAGCTGACGCGAGCGGCGGTAATAGAGCTGCGGGTCAGCCTCCCACGTGAAGCCGATGCCGCCGTGGGTCTGGATGTTCTCCTTTGACGCGAACCAGAAGGCGTCGGAGGCGGCGACGCGCGCGGTGGCGGCGGCGAGCGGGAGTTCGGCCGCGCCGACGTTCAGCGCCCACGCGCCGTAATAAGCGTTGGAGCGGGCGATTTCGTTCTTCACGTAGATGTCGGCCAGCTTGTGCTTGATCGCCTGATAGCCCGCGATCTGGCGGCCGAAGGCGTAGCGCGAGAGGGCGTATTCCTTGGCCATTTCCAAGCATTTGTCCGCGCCGCCGAGCTGTTCGAAGGCGAGCAGGACGGCGGCGCGGTCGAACACCGTCTGCATCGCGGTCAGGCCGTCCTCATCCCCGAGGCGTTCGGCGTGGATGTTTTCGAAGGTGACGCGTGCGGCGGGTCGTGTCGGGTCCAGCGTGGTGAGGACTTCCGAGTTCACCGGGCCTTCGACCAGGTACAGCCCCTCCTTGGCGAGCACGATCAGAAGGTTGCCGATGTTGCCATCCGTGACGGGGATCTTTGCGCCGGTGATGCGGTTGTTGACGACCGTGGTCTTCAACGTACGCGCGGTGACCGGGCCTTTGCCCTCCGATGTGGCGAAGGCGCCGATCACTTCGCCTGCCGCGATCTTCGGCAGCCATTTCGATTTCTGGTCGGGCGAGCCGTAGAGGAGCAGCGCTTCGGCGACGAAATAGACGGTCGAGGCGAACGGGATCGGGGCGCAGGCGCGGCCGAGTTCCTCGGCGATCGCGCACAGTTCGATATGACCGAGCCCGAGCCCGCCATATTCCTCGGGGATCGCCGCGCCGAGCCAGCCCTGTTCGGCGACGCTCTTCCACAACGCCTCGTCATAATGTTTGGCGTCGTCGTCGAGGACTGACCGCACGACCTTCGCATCGCACCGCGCGGCGAGGAATTTGCGGGCCTCGTCCTTCAGCATCTTCTGGTCGTCGGAATAATCGAAGTTCATGTGTCTCTCCCTCTCCCCGCTTGCGGGGAGAGGGTCGGGGAGAGGGGCCTGTCCGACGCCCTGTCCACTGCCCCTCTCCCCTACCCTCTCCCCGGAGGGAAGAGGGAGTTTGTTATCGCGGCTGCATCCGGATCGCGCCATCGAGGCGGACGTCTTCGCCGTTGAAATAGCCGTTGCGGATCATCTCCAGCGCGAGCTTCGCATATTCCTCCGCCTGTCCGAGCCGCTTCGGGAACGGCACCATCGCGCCCAGCGCCGCCTTCACCTGCGGTTTCATCTTCACCAGCAGCGGTGTCTCGAACACGCCCGGCAGGATGGTGTTGCAGCGGATGCCCTCGCCCGACAGGTCGCGTGCGACGTTCAGCGTCATGCCGACGATGCCCGCCTTTGCCGAGGTATAGGCGACCTGGCCGATCTGGCCGTCCTCGGCGGCGACGGATGCGGTGTTGACGATCGCGCCGCGGTCGCCGTCTTCGGTCGGGTCCAGAGTCATCATCCCCGCCGCGCTGCCGACGATGCAGCGGAAGGTGCCGATCAGGTTCAGTTCGATCGTCTTGACGTAATTTTCGATCGGATAGGGTTTGATCGCGCCGTCTTCCTTCGATCGTGCGACGGTCTTGTTCGGGCCGCCGAACCCGCCGCCCGCGCAATTGACGATCACGCGTTCCTGTCCGTTCGTCGCCCGTGCCGCGGCGAAGCCTGCGTCGACCGAGGCCTGATCCATCACATCGACGTTCACGAACAGCGCGCCGATCGCCGCGGCGGCGTCGGGGCCGATCTCCGCATTCTTGTCGAACAGCGCGACCTTCACGCCCGCCGCGCGCAGCGCGGTGGCGGTGGCGTAGCCGAGGCCCGAAGCCCCGCCGGTCACGATCGCCGATATGTCCGGACCCAGTTTCACGCGTCTCTCCCGATCCGCCGCCATTACAGCCGTGCGGTTGCGGGATAACATTAGTTATGTAGGATGCGGCGTCAAACGTAAAAGAGAGGATGCCGGGATGGCCAAAGAACAGGCAACCCGCACGGCGATACGCGTCGAGCGGCGCGGCGAGGTCGATTGGGTGACGATGGACCGGCCCGATCGGCTGAATGCGCTGGACGACGCGATGATCGGCGAGCTGTCGGACTATTTCGGCAGCATCGCGAAGGACCGCGATTGCCGCGTGATCGTGCTTAAGGGCGCGGGGCGGGCGTATTGCGCCGGGCTGGACCTGCAGGCGCGCGCGGCGGGTGTGACGGATACGATCGACCGGCTGGCGCACCAAAGATCGATCGCCGAGATCGTGATGAAGATGCGATACTGCCCGCAGCCGATCGTCAGCCTGATCCATGGTCCGGCGTGCGGCGGCGGGTTCGCGATGGCGCTGGCGTCGGACATTCGCATCGCTGGCGAGAGCGCGCGGATGAATGCGGCGTTCATCCGGATCGGGCTGTCGGCGTGCGACATCGGCGTGTCGTATTTCCTGCCGCGGCTGATCGGGGCGAGTCTGGCGGCGGAACTGATGCTGACGGGCGATTTCATCCTGGCCGAGCGCGCGCTGGCCGTCGGGCTGGTGTCGCGCGTCGTAGCCGACGATTCGATGGAAGCGGCGGCCGAGCCGCTGATCGAGGCGATGCTGACGACCTCTCCAATGGGCCTGCGGCTGACCAAGGAATGCCTGCGCATGAGTATCGACGCGCCGAGCCTGGAGGCGGCGGTGGCGATGGAGGATCGCAACCAGATTCTCTGCGCGACCAGCCCTGATTTCGGCGAAGGGATTGCGGCGTTCTTCGAGAAACGGCGGCCTGACTATACGAGGAAGACAACATGAGCGGACTGGCTGGGCGCGTCGCGCTGGTGACGGGCGGCGGGCGTGGGATCGGACGCGCGATCGCCTTGCGGCTGGCGCGGGACGGCGCGGACGTGGCGGTGAACTATCGCCGTGACGCCGATGCCGCGGCGGAGGTGGTTGCGGAAATCGTGGGTATGGGGCGGACGGCGAGGGCCTATGCCGCGTCGGTCGACCGGTTCGAGGAATGCGAAGCGCTGGTCGCGGCGGTGCTCGCCGATTTCGGCGCGGTCGACATCCTGGTCAACAATGCGGGAATCGCTAGCCGCGGACAGTCGGTCGCCAATACGGAGCCCGGCGAACTGGAGCGCGTGCTGAAGACCCACGCCTTCGCGCCACATTACATGAGCAAGCTGGTGCTACCGTCGATGCGCGAGCGTGCGAGCCGGGAGGGCGGCCGCGGGGATATCGTGATGATCTCCAGCGTGGCGACGTTGTATCACGCACCCAATGGCGCGCCGTACAATATGGGCAAGGCCGCGGTGGAGGCGTTGGCGCAGACGCTTGCCAAGGAAGAACGCGCGCACGGCATCCGTACGAACATCGTCGCGCCGGGGCTGACCGTGACCGACATGGGCGAACGGCTGGCCAAGGCGACGCGCGGGGTGGCGAGCATCCACGATCTGGACGCCGGGTCGCCGTTCGGACGGGTGAGCACGCCCGAGGACGTGGCGGCGGCGGTGGCGTATTTCGTGTCGGCGGACGGGGCATATGCCAACGGACAGAAGATCAATCTGCATGGGGGCGGGTAGGTTAGTTTGCGGGAGGCGACATTGCGACGTCGATCCCCAGCAACAAAGCCGCATCGCCCATCCGGCGGTCCAACGTCGCGATCGCGAGTCGATTCTCTGCTGCTATCGCAAGATGCAGAGCGTCGCCCGCCCGCAAGTTGATTCCAGGCTGATCCAGAAACTCCGTCGCCCGTGTAAAATGACGGTCCTCTATCGCGATCGGATCGAGGCTGGACGTGATCAGCGCGTCCCATGTCCGTCGCAGGACCAAACGGTGCGATTCATCAATCTCGCGCGCGCGCGATTTCTGCGAAAGTGCACCAGCAACCTCAGTTACGACCCACGGGCTTATCGCGAGTGAACCGGGAGGCTGCCGCTCAAACCAAGCCAACGCCGCGTCGGTATGGCGTTCACGCGCCAGCGACGCCACGATCAGCGACGCGTCGCAATAGACGCTTAATATCGCGCTTCATCCCGCATCTGCTGGACGGTTTCGCTCGTCATCGGCATTCCAGCCGTCAGCGCACGGAGCATCTCGATGTCGATCGGTTTCTTTGCGGCCGACTGTTCAATCACCGTCAATTGGACGAGCGGCTTTCCGCGCCGCATGATCGCAATCGATTCACCACGAAGCGCGCGTTCTACCAAGTCGCTGAGGTGCGCCTTCGCTTCGGCAATGTTGTAGGCTGCCACATTGCCCTCCTGACCAACTGTGTGACCAAGATAGGAAGCGCGCCTCCCCCCGTCAAACCCGCATCGGCATCAGGACATACAGCGCCGCCGCCTTGTCGTTCTCGCGGATCAATGTTGGGGCGGCGGCGTCGGCAAGATGGACTTCGACCGAATCGCCGTCGATCTGGGCGAGGATGTCCATCAGGTACCGGCTGTTGAAGCCGATCTCGAACGGAAGCGCGACGTACTCGCCGGGGACTTCCTCCGCCGCGGTGCCGTTTTCGGGGCTGGTGACCGAGAGCGTGATCTTGTCGCGGTCGAGCGCCATCTTCACCGCGCGGGTCTTTTCGGTCGCGATGGTGGAGACACGGTCGACGCCCTGCATGAAGCTTTTCGGATCGAGTTTCAGGATCTTGTCGTTGCCGGTGGGGATGACGCGGCTGTAGTCGGGGAAGGTGCCGTCGATCAGCTTGGAGGTCAGGATCGCCTGGCCGAGGTCGAAGCGGATCTTCGTCGGTGACAGCGAGACGCCGACCGAACCGTCGATCTCGTCGAGCAGCTTGCGCAATTCGGCGATGCATTTCCGGGGCACGATGACGTCGGGCATGTTCTCCGCACCCTCGGGCCGGGGCAGGGTGACGCGGGCGAGGCGGTGGCCGTCGGTCGCGGCGGCCTTCAGCACCGGCTGCGATCCCTCGCCATCGGCGACGTGCAGGAATATGCCGTTCAGATAATAACGCGTTTCCTCGGTCGAGATGGCGAAGCGCGTCTTGTCGATGATCTGCTTCAGCAATTCGGCGGGCATTTCGAACTGTACCGGCAATTCGCCCTCCGCGATCACCGGGAAATCGTCGCGCGGCAGCGTGCCGAGCGAGAAGCGCGCGCGTCCAGCGACGATCGCCATGCGCCCGTCGGCGGCGGTCAGCGAGACCTGTGCGCCCTCTGGCAATTTGCGCGCGATGTCGAACAGGGTGTGCGCGGACACGGTGGTCGCGCCGGGTTGGTCGACGGCGGCGGCGATGCTTTCGTTGATTTGCAGATCGAGGTCGGTCGCCATCAGGCGGATCGCGCCCTCCGCGGTCGCCTCGATCAGCACGTTCGACAGGATCGGGATCGTGTTGCGCCGTTCCACCACCGACTGGACATGGCTGAGCCCCTTCAGCAGGGTCGCGCGTTCGATCGTCGCCTTCATTACTTCATCCCCCGGCCCGCCGGATTCGACCAGGGGCAATCTCGGGCGACCCTAGCCAATCCAGAAGCATCGGGGCAAGCCGGGTCGCGCGAGTTTTCGGTGGATGGATTGCGCGTTAGCCGCCGTCAGGCGACCGTCAGGCCGACGTCGACGTTGCCGCGCGTGGCGTTGGAATAGGGGCAGACTTCGTGCGCGGCGTGGACGAGTTTCTCGGCCTCCGCTTTGTCGACGCCGGGCAGCGCGATCGTCAGGTCGGCGGTGATGCCGTAGCCGCCCTCGCTGCGCGGGCCGAAGCCGATTTCGGCGGTGACGGTGGCGTCGGCGGGAATCTTGACGCCGACCTTGCTGGACACGGCCTTCATCGCGCCGAGGAAGCAGGCCGAATATCCAGCGGCGAACAGTTTTTCGGGGTTCGCGCCGGAACCGCCGGGGCCGCCCATTTCCTTCGGCACGACCAGTTTCACATCGACCGATCCGTCGTCGGACTTCGCCGAACCGTCACGGCCGCCGGTCGCGGTGGCGCTGGTCTTGTAGATGACGTCGATGGACATGGTGGTTCCTTTCGGGAGAGGTCGCGACGCTAACGCACTTGGCCGTCAGGCGATCCGCGCGCACCCCCGGCCCGCGCGTTTCGCGGCGTAGAGCGCGGCGTCGGCGGCGGCGAACAACGCATTCGGCGAACGTCGCGCGTCGGCCATCGCCAGTCCGGCGGAGACGCGGATGGAGAATACCCGGCCGTCGAACGCGATCGGCTGCGCGCAAATCTCGACCAGCCGATCGAGCGCGGCGCAGGTCGCCGCGCGATCCACTCCTGCAGGCAACAGGATGGCGAATTCATCGCCGCCGATGCGGGCCGCCATCGTCGCGCCGGGAAAACGCGCCAGCCGCCGCGCGACCGTGCACAGGCATTCGTCGCCGGCGGCATGGCCGTGCGTATCGTTGACCTGTTTGAAATGGTCGAGATCGATCAGCACCAGCGCGCCGACGTCCGCCGCGTCCGTGTCGTGAAACTCACGCTGGAACGTCGCGCGCCCGGCGATTCCGGTCAGCGCATCGCATTCGGCCTGCCGCCGGAGCGCGTCCCAGCGCGCGCGTTCGTCGGTGATGTCCTGCTTCACGCCGTACAGCCGGACGGTGCGGCCGTGGCGGCGCTCGGTTTCCACCTGCAGGCGAATCCAGCGCGGCATCCCGTCGGGCCGGATGATGCGCGCGTCGAGCGAGAAGCCGCTGCCGTAAGCGACCGCATCGGCGCGCAGCCGTTCGAGCGCCAGGCGCGACGGTTCGTCGTACATCGCCAGCGTCATGCGGCGGTCGACCGGATTGTGATGGGGCAGGCCGAACAGGTCGAACACACCCGCGCTCCAAGTCAGTCGCTCGTCGTCGCCCAGATCGCACGCCCATGCCCCGATCCCGGCCGCCGCGGTGGCGCGGTCGAGCAATGCGGCAAGGTCGGTCGGCTCGGGTCGTGGATCGAGACGGGCGACCATGTGCATGGCCCCGCTCTAACCCGCGAGGGTTAAGGCGGGGTTGTTGTGGCAGCGAAACGGCCAATGCTTACTGGTCGCGCGCGAACGTTTCCGCGCGCTGGCCGAGCAGGGTCACTTCGACGCGACGATTGCGCTGCATTCCCTGCGCGGTGGCGTTGGTGGCGACCGGGCGGCTTTCGCCATATCCCTCCACCGCGAAGCGCGCGCGGGTCACGCCCATCTGGTCGAAGGCGGTACGGACCGCGTCGGCGCGACGCAGCGACAGGCCCTGGTTGTGGGCGTCGGTGCCGCGCGAATCGGTGTGCCCGTCGATCGCGACGCGGACGTTGCCGTTGTCGCGGAGGTAGTCGGCGAGCGGGCGCAGCTTGTCGATCGCGCCGGGACGGAGCACGGCGCTGTCGGTGGCGAACAGCACCTGTTCCTCCAGCGTCATGGTCGCGCCGCGTTCGGTCTGGCGGAAGCCGTAGTCGCGCATCGCGCCGCGATCCCAGCGGCCTGCACCGGGGTCGGGTCCGCGATCCACCTCCACCGCTACGACATAGCCGCGATCACGCTGGTTCCAGTCGAACCGGTCGCGGCGCCCGCCGGCGATCTGTGCGAAGGCGCGGTTGGCGGCGTTCGCTTCACGCGGGGCGACGCGGCCGTCGCGGTTCCAGTCGAAGTTGCGCAGGACAAAGGCGCGGCCGCGATTGGTGCCGCGCAGTTCGGGGAACAGCGCGGGCACGCCTGCACCGATCAGGCGGTATTCGCGTGTGCCCGGACGGCCGCCCGACCAGTCCCAATTGCGCTGCGCGACCGCCGGAGTGGCGGCGATGATCGTGCCGACACAAAGCGCAGCGAGAGTGAACTTCTTCATGATTCTTCTCCGTAGCCCCCGCTACGGCAGTGCGAGTGGACCCGGGCGGTTGAACCGCCGGTGTCCCGCGTCGACAGGCGGCGTTCAGCCGAGCGTGATGCGCGTCGC
The DNA here is from genome assembly GCF_024758705.1 of Sphingomonas sp. SUN019. Lineage (NCBI taxonomy): Bacteria > Pseudomonadati > Pseudomonadota > Alphaproteobacteria > Sphingomonadales > Sphingomonadaceae > Sphingomonas > Sphingomonas sp. SUN019. Next base: position 3,146,432 of record NZ_CP096971.1, read on the forward strand.
GTCCGCCCCGATCGCGTCGAACAGCGCGGGCTCGGTCCCCGTCATCCATATTTGGCCGCGCCTGGCGAGGCGTTCGAACAGCGACGCGCGGCGGGCCGGATCGAGGTGTGCGGCGACTTCATCCAAAAGCAGGATTGGGGCGTTCCCGCGGCGTTCGCCGACCAGATCGGCGTGGGCGAGGACGATGCCGAGCAGCAGCGCCTTTTGTTCGCCGGTCGAGGCGAGCGCGGCGAGGCTGGTCTTGTCGAGATGCGTGACGATCAGGTCGACGCGGTGCGGGCCGATGAGCGTGCGGCCCGCCGCGGCGTCGCGTATGCGGCCTTCGCGCAGGGAGTGGAGCAGCGCGTCGGCGTCGCCCGACCAGCCGTCCAGCGTCAGCCCCGCGCGCGGGAAATCGCTCGGCGGTTGCGATGCGAGGCGTTCGGACAGCGCGGAAACGGTATCGCGCCGCGCGGCGTCGACGGTCGCGCCGTGCTGCGCCATCTGCACCTCCAGCGCGGCCAGCCAGTCGCGGTCGGGTAGATCGTCGGCGAGCAATTTGTTGCGCGCGCGCATCGCGGCGTCGTAGCGCGTCGTCTCGCCCGCGTGGGCGGGCGACAGCGCCAGCGTCAGGCGATCGAGGAAACGGCGGCGTTCGCTGGCGGGTTCGACGAACAGGCGGTCCATCGCGGGGGTGAGCCACAATATGCTCAGCCATTCGGCGAGCGCGTTGGCGGTGGTGGTCGCGCCGTTGACGCGGACGACGCGGCGTTCGGGGGCGGCGGCGAGCGTGCCGGTGGCGATCTCGACCGCTTCTGCGCCCAGCGTCGCGGCGATGCCGAAGCCGCCGGGGCCGTCGGCGCGCGCGACCTCCGACAGGCTGGCGCGGCGCAGACCGCGGCCGGGGGCGAGCAGTGAGACTGCTTCGAGGATGTTGGTCTTGCCCGCACCATTGGGGCCGGTCAGCACGACGAAGCCTGCGCCGGGCGTCAGCGCCAGGTCGGTGTGGTTGCGGAGGTTGGTGAGGACCAGGCGGGCGAGCATCGGGGTGGGCTTAGCCAGGTGCGCGCATAGTTGACACCACCCCGGCGAAGGCCGGTGTCCAGTTGCTACGAATTATGTTGGCTAGGTGTGCCCGCTCCACAGCAATCGGTGGGACTGGGCCCCGGCTTTCGCCGGGGTGGTGCTTGTGGGATCAGGCCGCCGCCGTCGCGCGGCGTTCGCTCAGGTACGACGCCAGCTCGGCGCCCAGTTCGCGCTGCGCGCGCTTGTACGCCGCCGGTTCGCGGATGCCGAGCCGGGCGCGGGCAGCGTCGATCGGTTCGTGAAGCAGCGTCAGATAGTCTTCACCCGAAATCCATTTTGCGGCGCGGCCGTGGCGGTATCCTTCCCAGACCGCCTTCGCAAACAAGGTGCTCTTCGTGACGCGCAGGCTCTTCAGCGCCGCCGCCCCGCCTATGAACGCCCAGCCGAGTCCGCCGACCTGCGCATAGCTGAACGCGACGAGGCACGCTTCGCCGAGGCTTTCATCGGCCTTGTAGCCGGTCAGGACGTGCCAGATGTCGTGCGTGTCGCGGACGCGGCGGCCGAACCAAGCGTAAGGATGCGCCATGTCGGTTTCGTCGGGCTGGAGCTTGCTGACCTCGACCAAGCCGTCGGCCGAATAGCCGGTCGATTCGAGGAAGTCGCGGTACGCCGCGCCGACGGTGCCGGGGGCAAAGCTGGCGACGAAATCGCGTTCGGAGAAGCGGCGGGCGAGTTCGACCCGGTCATACGCGATGCGGCCACCCTCGGTGGTGGCGATCAGCTGCGCGTAGCTTTTCGGCGTGCTGCCGACGTTCAGCGACCGCATGATGCGAAACACTTGCGTCGTGTCGTCGCCGTTGTTCATCAGCTTCTTGATCGCGTCGAACGCGGTTCGCCAGTCGCGGCGGCCGGTCGTGCCGGGGAAGGGGGGTAGCGTGGCCATGAGCGGACTCCTACTGACAGGAGTGTTAATAGGTGATTGCTGACAGGTTTGTCAATAGGTGTTTGGCACCGCTCCCCTGAAGGGAGAGGGGCTTACCAAGGCTACAGCCGCACCATCGACATCATTCGCTCACCATAACGCGGCCCGGCGGTGCCGCCGCGCGGGGCAGCGGCGTCCAGTTTGGTCAGGTCGTCGGCAGTCAGCACCACGTCCGCGGCCTTCATCGAATTCTCCAGCGTGACGCGGCGCTTGGAGCCGGGGATGGGGACGATGTCGTCGCCTTGCGCCAGCAACCACGCGAGTGCGATCTGCGCCGGGCTGACGTGGTGCGCATCGGCGACGCCCTTCACGACCGCGACGATTTCCATGTTGGTCGCGAAATTCTCTTCCGAGTACCGCGGATCATTCAGCCGGTAATCACCTTCGGGCAAGTCCGACCGCTGCGTGATCTGCCCGGTCAGGAAGCCGCGCCCGAGCGGGCTGTAGGGGACGAAACCGATGTTGAGTTCGCGGCAAAGCGGCAGGATTTCTTCCTCCACGTCGCGTTCCCACAACGAATATTCGGATTGCAGCGCGGCGATCGGGTGCGTCGCGGCGGCGCGGCGGATCGTGTCGACACCGGCTTCGGACAGCCCGAGGTGGCGGACCTTTCCTTCGGCCACCAGCTCGCCCATCGCGCCGACCGTCTCCTCGATCGGGACGTTCGGATCGACGCGGTGCTGATAGAGCAGGTCAATCGTCTCGACGCCCAGTCGCTTGAGCGATCCCTCACATGCGCGGCGGATGTTGGCGGGGCTGGAGTCGGTGCCGATCACCCCGCGATCGCCGAAGCGGAAACCGAACTTGGTCGCGACCACGACGCCGTCGCGTTTGCCGCGGATCGCTTTGCCGACCAGTTCCTCGTTCACCAGCGGGCCGTACACTTCGGCGGTGTCGAAGAAGGTGACGCCCAGTTCGATCGCGCGGTGGATCGTCGCGATGCTCTCGCCTTCGTCGGCCTCGCCGTACATCCCCTTCGACACGCCAGCCATCGGCATACAGCCGAGGCCCAGCGCGGAAACCTCGAATTGGGGGCTGAGCGTGCGGTACTTCATAGCGACATCTCCTCGACGAGCGTGTCCGCCTCGTCCTCTGTTACGTGGTTCCAACGCGCGAGCGTCGCGGTGGTGGCAAGATCCGTCATGACATTGCCCAGCGTCCGGACGATATCGGGAATAGTCTCCACCGCGACGAGCAGCCCGAGCGGCGCGACGGGTGCGCCGATCGCCGCCGCGACGGGCGCAATCGCGCTGACGTAGCTGACCGTGCCGGGCAGGCTGACCGACCCCAGCGAGGTCAGCGTGGCGACCACGGTGCCGACCGCGAGCGTGGCGGGGCTGAGCGGCACGCCGAACCAGGTCGCGATATAGATCGCCACCGCGAAGTTCATCGCCGGGCCGGTCGCGCGAAAGATCGCGACCGCCAGCGGCAGCGTCACGCCAGCCGTCGCCACCGGCACGCCGAGCGCCCGCGCGCCCGCCAGCATCGCGGGCAGCGAGGCGAGCGAGCTTTGCGTGCTGATTGCGACCGCCTGGCTGGGGAGCGCGGCGCGGGCGTAGCGGGCAAGACCAATCTTCCCGCCGAACACCGCCAGCGGATAGGCGATCAGCGCGACGCATACCCCGACCGCGGACACGGTCAGGATGTAATGCACCAGCGCGCCGAACGCGCCGGTTCCTGCACGCGCGCCGACCACCAGCGCGAGCGCGAAGACGCCGATCGGCGCGATCCACAGGATCCAGCCGATCACGACCAGCATCGTGTCGCGCACCGCGGTGAAGAAGCGGGTCAGCAGCACGCGGAGGTCGCTGTCGATGCGGGTCAGGGCGAAGGCGAAGATCAGCGCGAAGATGATGAGCGACAGGAAGCTGTTCTCGACCGCCGCCTTCACGATGTTCGCGGGGACGATGTTCGCGAGGAACTCGCCCAATGGCGGGGTCGGCGGGATCGGGGCGACGCCGATCATGGCGGCGCGCAGGCTGGCGGCGGATTCTACCGGCAATGGCGCGATCTGCAGGAACAGCGGCGTCAGCAATGCCGCCGCGGTCGCCGAAAGAGCCAGCATCGTGACGTAGAGCGCGATCGCGCGTCCGGCGAGCCGCCCGGCCTGCGCCGCCTCCGCGGTCGCCGCGACGCCCGTCACCAGCAACGAGAAGACGAGCGGGATGATCGTCATCTGCAGCGCGTTCAGCCACGCCTGCCCGATCGGCTGCGCGACGCTGGCGACCGGATCGACCAGCGTCGCGGCATTCGCGGCGAGCAATATGCCGCCGAGCAGGCCAGCGACCAGCGCCAGTAAAATACGGGTGGATTGCGACATTCTTGTCCCTTGGCTCGCACTTTGATCGGTCCGGCGCTATCACGCGGGCCATAACCCCTAGCGGAACGGACCAGCGCGCGCATGGCAAGGAAATATTTCGGCACCGATGGGATTCGCGGGCTGACCAACGCCAGCGCGATGACCGCCGAGATGGCGATGAAGGTCGGCATGGCGGCGGGAACGTATTTCCTGCGCGGCGATCACCGGCACCGCGTCGTGATCGGCAAGGACACGCGACTGTCGGGCTATATGATCGAAAACGCGATGGTCGCAGGGTTCACCGCGGTCGGGATGGACGTCGTGCTGCTCGGCCCGATGCCGACGCCCGCGGTGGCGATGCTGACGCATTCGATGCGCGCCGATCTGGGCGTGATGATCTCGGCGAGCCACAATCCCTATGCCGACAACGGGATCAAGCTGTTCGGTCCCGACGGATACAAGTTGAGCGACGATGCAGAGCGCGCAATCGAGGCGCTGATCGACGGCGCGCCCGCGCTGGCCCCTGCCGCCGACATCGGTCGTGCGAAGCGGATCGACGATGCGCGGGGGCGGTATATTCACTTCGCCAAATCGACGTTTCCGACCGACCTGACGCTCGATGGGCTGAAGATCGTGGTCGATTGCGCGAACGGCGCGGCGTATCAGGTTGCGCCCTCGGCACTGTGGGAACTGGGCGCCGAGGTCGTCGCGATCGGCGTCGCGCCGAATGGGAAGAACATCAACGATCAGGTCGGATCGACTCACCCGCAGACGATGGCCGAGACGGTCGTGGCCAGCGGCGCGGCGATCGGCATCGCGCTGGACGGCGACGCGGACCGGCTGATCGTGGTCGACGAGAGCGGCCGCGTGGTCGACGGCGATCAGCTGATGGCGACGATCGCCAGCGGCTGGGCGCGCGCCGGGCGGCTGACCGGCGGCGGGCTGGTCGCGACGGTGATGTCGAACCTGGGGCTCGAGCGCCAATTGGCGGCAGAAGGGCTGGGGCTGATCCGCACCGGTGTCGGCGACCGATATGTGCTGGAGGCGATGCGCGCGCAGGGATATAATGTCGGCGGGGAACAGTCCGGGCACATCATCCTGTCCGATTATGCCACGACCGGCGACGGGCTGGTCGCGGGGCTGCAGATACTGGCCGAACTGAAGCGCGCGGGCGCGCCAGCGAGCGAGGTGCTGCACCGTTTCGATCCGGTCCCGCAATTGTTGAAGAACGTGCGGTTCGCGGGCGGCAAGCCGCTCGACCATGATGCGGTGAAGACGGTGATCGCGGATGCCGAGGCCGAACTGAACGGTACCGGACGGCTGGTGATCCGCCCGTCGGGCACTGAGCCGGTGATCCGCGTGATGGCCGAGGGCGACGACGCGCGGCAGGTGGAGGCGGTGGTGGACCGGATCTGCGACGCGGTGCGCAAGGCGGCGGCGTAGTCGATAAAAAACCCGCCGCTACGTGGGAGCGGCGGGCGTGATTTCGGCGGAAGGCCGGTCAGTTCAACCCTTGCAGGTCTGGCTTTCCTTGCCGGGCTGGGCCAGCGTGATGCCCTTCGCATCGCCGGTCAGCGACCAGCCGCCCTCTGCGGTGCGCGGTTCCCCGGCATTCGCGGCCTTCAACGTCGTTGCAGGGCCGCCCTTCGACGTGCGGACGACGGCCTGCTTGTCGCCCTCGAACAGGGTGACGTAGACCAGGCTGTTGTCCTTGCAGCGGAAGCTCTTGTCCGCCTTGATTGCGGCCGGAAGCTCGACCGGCGCGGCGTTGGCGAGTTGGCTCGCCATCGGATCGGGGTTGGAATCGACGACCGTCGGGGCGGCCGGTTCGGAATTGCAGGCGGCGAGCGCGAGAAGCGTCGCGGCGGCGGAGAGGAGGGGGCTCTTCATAGCGATTCCGCGCTTCGCTTATGCAGCAACCGTCGTCAAGGCGATGGTGCGTCCGACATACTAATTAACATCGAGATAATCACGTATTGCCAGCCATGCGGGGCGCTTCGCGTCAAAGCCGATCGTGTGCAGCGCGCTGCTGGAAGGCAGGGCGAGAATCGGTTGGCCGGAGATCAGCCGCCGGCCGATGGCCAGCGCCTTGCCGCCGTTGAAGGCGACGGCGCGCAGATCGGGCAGCGTTTGGATCAACGCGGCGAGATCGTTTGCGGCGTGATCGCGGATCGTCGCGTCGCTGCTGCCGGTGCGGCGGGCGGTGGCGACGACGTCCCACAGGCCGATCCGGGCCTCGAGCAGCGCAGCGAGACGCTGGTCGTAGCGAAGCGCGGCGAGATCGCGGTCGATCGCCGCGCCCACCAGCCGCCAGAACTGGTTCTGCGGATGCGCGTAATAGCGTTGTTCGGCCAGGCTGCGGTCGCCGGGCAAGCTGCCGAGGATCAGGACGCGGGTGCGGGCGTCGACGACCGGTGGGAAGGAGGATTTGAGCGTCACTTCACCGCGGGATTGATATCGGTCTGTGAGAAATCGTTTCCCTTGAAGAGAAGCGGTTCGCCGGTTTCCCTGGCGAGCGCGTAGGCGAAGCAATCGCCGAAGTTTAGTTTGGCGGGGTGGCCGGTTCCGCGACCGTATTCTCTGTAAGCGACGCGAGCCAAATCGGCTTGGATGACCGTCACCGGTTCGACCCCAAACTCGAAATCGTCGCGCAATGCCAGTAATTCGTGTTCCAACATGTGCTGTTGCCTGCGGACGATCACGGCACCGAGTTCGACCCAACTTCCCGCCGATATCGATAACGTGTCCGCCGAAGCCAATATCGCGATGAAAAGATCGCGTTCGGGTTCGCCCAAGATAATCGCCATCAGCGCCGACGTGTCGACGATCATATGGGCAGGCCGTCCTCGTCATACAGCTCGTCCATTATTTCTTTTGAGGTACGACCTTTCCATTCGGGCGGTAGATGCTTGCGAAGTCGGTCGACCGCCGCGTTCATTTTGGCGATCTTCGCCTGGATCTTATCTGCACGATCTTCATGCGCACGTTGCAGGGCAGCGCGAACCGTTTCCGTGACCGTTCGCCCCGTGTCACCCGCCAGTTCGCGCGCGAGGCGTACCGTCTCGGGATCTTTGATATTAAGTTGAACGCCCATCGTTCTACCTCCGTATTCGCGCACTCTACCATCAGTCGCACTTCCGAACAACAAAGCCACGCTCGCTTGCCGCATTCGCCGTCGCGCGCCATCTAGCGGCGATGCAGATCGTTCCCGACACCCTATCGCTCATCGGCAATACCCCGCTCGTCCGGCTGAGGGGGCCGAGCGACGAGACCGGGTGCGACATCTTCGGCAAGTGCGAGTTCGCCAATCCCGGTGCGTCGATCAAGGATCGCGCTGCGCTGTTCATCGTGATGGATGCGGAGGAGAAGGGGCTGCTGGCGCCGGGCGGGACGATCGTCGAGGGGACCGCCGGGAATACCGGGATCGGGCTGGCGCTGGTCGCCAACGCCAAGGGCTACAGGACGATCATCGTGATGCCCGAGACGCAAAGCCGCGAGAAGATGGACACCTTACGTGCGCTGGGAGCGGAGCTGGTGCTGGTGCCGGCCGCGCCGTTCAGTTCGCCGTGCCATTTCGTCCATACCTCGCGCCGGATTGCGGAGGAAACGCCGGGCGCGGTGTGGGCGAACCAGTTCGACAATGTCGCCAATCGCCGTGCGCATATCGTCGGAACGGCGGAGGAGATCTGGGCGCAGATGGATGGTCGCGTCGACGGTTTCACCTGTGCGGTCGGTACGGGGGGCACGCTCGCGGGGGTCGGGCTGGGATTGAAGGCGAAGGACGAGAATGTGCGGATCGCGCTGAGCGATCCGCACGGCGCGGCGCTGTACGAATATTATGCGCATGGCGAATTGAAGAGCGAGGGAACGTCGGTCGCCGAAGGGATCGGGCAGGGGCGGATCACCGCCAACCTGGAGGGCGCGCCGGTCGATACGCAATTCCGGATTTCGGATCAGGAGGGGCTCGACTGGGTCGACCGAATGCTGACCGAGGAGGGGCTTTGCCTGGGTCTGTCGTCGGGGATCAACGTGGCAGGGGCAGTGCGTCTGGCGCGCGAAATGGGGCCGGAAAAGCGCATCGCGACGATCCTGTGCGACACCGGTTTCCGTTATCTTTCAACGCTGTATAATCCGGAATGGCTCACGACGAAGGGGTTGCGCCGAGCGACGAGTTGAGCGAAATTCGACATATGCGCGATGATCGGTTAGAACTTGGCGACAGGATGAAGACGGTCGCACGCTCAACCAGCCAGACGATGCAGCGGGTCAAGGTCGGGATGAGCGGCCTGGCCGCGGTCGTCCTGCTCATCGGACTCGCCAGCGCGATCTTCAGCGCCGCGAGCCGCGAGCGGCCGGTCGACGTCCCCGGCGCGGCGAAGCTGGAAATACCCGCCACCGTTCCGACGCTCAACACGACCGCACCCGCCGACACGGCGAGCGAACCACTGGCCGAACTGGGCGTCGCGCCGAGCACCACCAACAGCGACGCGCCAGCCCCTCCTACCGCCCAGCCGCAGTCATGAGCACGATCGGGTACGGGAAATCGCGGGATCGCTTCCCGATTCGACGCTTGTCGGCGGTACTCGGCACTTACGCAATGCGAACGAAAAGCGAACCGATCGGCGTCATTGAGCCTCTTTGCGACAGGACGCCGCCCGACTAGCGCGATTTCCCGTAATTTCCCTAAAAATCCCTTCACACACCAGCCTCTCCCTGATATTGATCAGGTAAGCAGAGGGGCAGGACCACTGTTGTTGTCGATGTGACGACCGGAGCGCGGCGCAGGCCGTTTTCCGGAACGGTGGGGCTTTGCGCGCCGCGTGCGAGGTGGGCGTGTTGGACAGGGTGGATTATCAGGGAAAGGGCATCGGACTTGTCGACGACAAGGGCCGCGTCGCCATCCCTGCGACCCTCAGGAACATCCTGGCCAAGAACGCGCCGCGCGACGACGGCAAGGACGGCGGGACCGTCATCATCGCGCCGCACCCCGACTATCGTTGCCTCATCGCCTATGATCCCGGTTATCTGAAGGTGTTGCGCCAGCGGCTGGAGCGGCTGGACGAGCAGAATGTCGAGAAGCTGGGGCGGCATGACCACAATCTGATGGACCGCGCAGGCGGGGCAGAGCCGCTGCCGTTCGACGGCAGCGGGCGGTTCATCATGCCCGCGTTCGAGCGCCGTTATGCGCGGATCGAGAAGGTCGCGTTCTTCTACGGATCGCTGAACTGGATCACGATCTGGTCGCCGGAGTTGCTGATCGCGACGCCCGAAGTCGACGCCTATGTGCGCGAGGCCGCGGCCTTCGCGTGCGAAGAGAAGGGTATCGCGCTGTGAGCGCGGCGCGGAAATGCGAGGCGGACGCGCCGCACGTTCCGGTGCTGCTGGACGAGGTGATCGCGGCGCTGGCCCCGGAGCCGGGCGAGCGGCATGTCGATGCGACGTTCGGCGCGGGCGGGTACACGCGGGCGCTGCTGTCGGCGGGCGTGCAGGTGGTGGCGTTCGATCGCGATCCCGATGCGATCGATGCCGGTCGCGCGCTGGAGGCCGAGACCGACCTGATCCTGATTCCTGCGGCATTCTCAGCGCTGGAACCCGAACTCGTCGCGCGTGACCTGGCCCCGGTCGATGGCGTGACGATGGATATCGGCGTGTCGTCGATGCAGCTCGACCAGGCCGAGCGCGGCTTTTCGTTCCAGGGCGACGGGCCGCTCGACATGCGGATGAGCCAGGCGGGGATGTCCGCGGCGGATTTCTGCAACGAGGCGGACGAGGCGGCGATCGCCGACGTGCTGTGGCGGTATGGCGACGAGCCCAAGTCGCGCCGTGTCGCACGGGCGATCGTCGCGGCGCGGCCGCTGACGACGACGGGCGAACTCGCAACCGTCGTGCGGCGCGCTTTGGGATACCGGGCGCACGACAAGAAGGATCCGGCGACGCGCGCTTTCCAGGCGATCCGCATCCATGTGAACCGCGAACTGGACGAATTGTCCGAGGGGCTGGCGGCGGCGGAGCGTGTGTTGAAGCCCGGTGGGCGGCTGGCGGTGGTCACATTCCACAGCCTGGAGGACCGGATCGTGAAGCGTTTCCTGCGTGCGCGCAGCGGCGGGACGCCCGCGGGGTCGCGGCATCGCCCGGCGGCGGCGGAACCGCGCGAACCCAGTTTCGAGATCATCGCCCGCAGTGTTCGTGCGGGCGCGGCGGAGGTGGCGCGCAACCCGCGCGCCCGTTCCGCCACCTTGCGTATGGCGCGGCGTACGACCGCCGCGCCCTGGCCCGTGTATGGGGATGGAGAAGAGGCATGACCGCGGCATATCGATTGAAGGGGCTTGGCTGGTTCGGCGGCGTGGTGATCGTGTCGCTGGGCTTCTACCTCATCAGCCTGCAGGTCGCGGCCGAGCGCAAGCATCTGGATCAGGTGAACGCCAAGATCGGATCGGCCGAACGCGACATCCGCGCGCTGGAGACCGAATTCGACGTGCGATCGAACCTGGTCCAGCTGGAGCGGTGGAACGGCGACACGCTGGCGCTGGTCGCGCCGACCGCAGGGCAGTTCGTGCGGGACGAGGCGCAGCTGGCGTCGATCCGCTTCGATGCGCCGTTGATGGGCGGTACCGACGTGCAGACCGCGGCGCTGGTCGTGCCGTCGATCCCCGATTATACGCCGCCGCCGGTAACCGAGGCCGCGCCGGTCGCGACGATGATGAAGGCGTCGGCGACGATCGCCAAGCCTGCGCCGCGCCGGGAGAGCGTTGCCGAAGCGCCCGCGCCGCGCATGATGAAGGCGGTGGCGGTGAAGGCCGCATCGCCCGCGCCGCTGACCACCGCATCGCTGCGCAAGTCGAAGACGGTGGCGATGCTGGACCGCGGCCTGTTGAGCGATACGACGCTGGGCGACCTGATGAGCGGCGCGCGCGCAGAGCGCGGCCGTAACCGTTGAGCAACCACGAGGCCCGCGCCATCCGGCCGCTGCGGGCCGGCGAGCAGCGCCAGGCGCTGCTGGCGACGCAACATAAGCGGCTGATGATCCTGATGCTGCTGTTCGGCGCGGCAGTGCTGGTCGTCGTCGGGCGGCTGGCGCTGCTGGCGATCGAAGGTCCACGCGAACGGATCGCGGCGCTGATCGCGGCGCCGCGCGGCGACATCGTCGACCGTAACGGCGCGCCGCTGGCCCGCACGATCGACGCGTGGACGATCGCGGTCCATCCGCACAAGATGCTGGGCGACAAGAGCGTCATCGCGCAGCAACTGGCCGACCTGATGCCCGACCAGGGCGATCAGGCGTATTTCTTCAACCTGCTCAGCCGCCGCGCGAACTTCGCGTACCTCAACCGCCGCGCCAGTCCGGCGCTGGTGCAGGCGGTGAATGCGATCGGCGAGCCGGGGATCGTGTTCGAGCGCGAGACGCAGCGGCTGTACCCGCAATCGACGATGGCGGCGCACGTGCTGGGCTATATCGGCACCGCAAAGAAAGATCCGGTCGTGCGCGGGCGTGCCGGGATCGAGCGGGCGCTGGATGCGCGGCTGACCGATCCGGCCAATCACGCGCCGGTGCAGCTTTCGATCGACGCGCGCGTGCAGGCGGCGATGGAGAGCGAACTCGGCCGGTCGGTCGCGGCGATGCAGGCGCGCGGCGCGGCGGGAATCGTGCTGGACGTCCACACCGGCGAGATCATCTCGATGGTGTCGCTGCCGCTGTTCAACCCCAACCGGGTCGGGATGGCGGGGACCGAGCAACTGCGCAACATCAATACGCAGTCGGTGTACGAGCTGGGCTCCGCGTTCAAGCCGATCACGATGGCGACCGCGATCGACACCGGCGTCGTCACCGACATGAGCCGCCGGTTTGACGCGACCAAGCCGCTGCAGGTCGGGCGGTACAAAATCAAGGACGACCACGCGCAGAACCGCTGGCTCAACATTCCCGAGACGCTGATCCATTCGTCGAACATCGCGACCGCGCGGATCGCCGACGAGATCGGCCGCGCCCGACTTGAGGCGATGTTCCGCAAGCTGGGATTCGACCACAAGCCCGACATCGAACTGATCGAGAAAGGGCGGCCGTTGTGGCCGGTATACTGGGCGCGCACGACGACGATGACGGCGGCCTATGGCCACGGTATCGCGGTGACGCCGCTGCATCTGGCGAATGCGTACGCGACATTGGTCAACGGCGGCATCTTCCGCCCGACGACGTTGCTGAAGGTCGCGCCGGGCATGGCCCCGGCGGGCAAGCGCGTGCTGAAGGAATCGACCAGCGCGCGATTGCGGCAATTGCTGCGGCTGATCGTGACCGACGGCACCGGGCGCAAGGCCGAGGCGCCGGGATACCGGGTCGGCGGCAAGACGGGAACCGCGGAGGCGGCGGAAGGCGGCGGCTATGCGCGTAATCGCAACGTTTCCACCTTTGCGGCGGTGTTCCCGATGGACGCGCCGCGCTATGTCGTGCTGGTGATGATGGACAGCCCGAAGCGGGTCGAGGCGAATCTGTTCCAGACGACCGCGGCCTATACCGCTGCGCCGGTCGTCAGCCGCGTGATCGCGCGGACCGGCGCGATGCTGGGCGTGATCCCCGACGATCGCCGCGACATCGACGAGCGCGACATGGCCGGGCTGCTGTGGCACGCGCCGGGCGACGAGAAGAAGGTGGACGCCGAATGAAGCTGGGGGCGCTTACGGGAGGCGCCGACGCGGCGCAGGTGACGGGGTTCGCGATCGACCACCGCAAGGTCGCGCCCGGCACGATCTTCGGCGCGTTCGAGGGCGCGCGGGTCAACGGCGAGGATTTCATCCCGGCCGCCGTCGCCGCTGGTGCGGTCGCGGTCGTGGCGCGGCCCGAGGCGATCGTCGAGGGCGCGGCGCATATCGCCGACCGCAATCCGCGCGAGTGCTTCGCGCGGCTGGCGTCGGCGTTCTTCCGGCCCTTTCCGGCGACCGCGGTGGCGGTGACCGGGACCAACGGCAAGACATCCACGGTCGAGATGACGCGGCAATTGTGGTGGATGGCGGGGCATCACGCCGCGTCGATCGGTACGTTGGGCGTGACCACGGCGGACGAGCGCACGACGACGGGGCTGACGACGCCCGATGTCGTCACCTTCCTGTCGAACGTCGCGGGGCTGGCGCGCGAAGGGGTGACGCATGTCGCGTTCGAGGCGTCGAGCCACGGGCTGCACCAGTATCGCACAGAAGGCTTGGCCGTAGCGGCGGCGGCGTTCACGAATTTGAGCCGCGATCACCTGGACTATCACGGCGATATGGCGGCGTATTTCACCGCCAAGCTGCGACTGTTTTCCGAGGTGCTGAGTGCGGACGGGACCGCGGTGGTGTGGGCCGACGACCCGCAATCCGACCGCGTGATCGATCTGGCGCGCGCGCGAGGCAACCGGCTAATGATGGTCGGCGAACATGGCGATGCGCTGCGGCTGGTGTCGCGCGATCCGACTCTGCTGGGGCAGGGGCTGGTGATCGCGGATGCGGACGGGCGCGAGCACAAGGTGACGCTGCCGTTAATCGGGGCGTATCAGGCGGCGAATGCGCTGGTCGCGGCGGGGCTGGTGATCGCTACCGGCGGGGATACAGATGAGACGATCGCCAATCTGGCGCGGTTGCAGCCGGTGCGCGGGCGGCTGGAGCGCGCGGCGATCCTGGCGAGCGGCGCGCCGGTCTACGTTGATTATGCGCATACGCCCGACGCGCTGGAGGCGGCGATCGCGGCGCTCCGCCCGCATGTGACGGGGCGGCTGATCCTGGTGTTCGGCGCGGGCGGCGATCGCGATTCCGGCAAGCGCGAGCCGATGGGCGCGGTCGGGGCTGGCCTGGCCGATGTGGTGATCGTGACCGACGACAATCCGCGCGGCGAAGATGCGGCGGCGATCCGGCGCGATGTGCTGGCGGGTGCGCCGGAGGCGACCGAGATCGGCGACCGGCGTGCGGCGATCGCTGCGGCGGTCGGGATGGCGGCGGCGGGCGATATCGTGCTGATCGCGGGCAAGGGCCATGAGCAGGGGCAGATCGTCGGCGATCTGGTCCTGCCGTTCGACGATGTTGGTGTGGTGAGGGAGGTCGCGAGGTGAAGCGCAAGTTCGAGATGCCGGTGAAGCCGTCGGTAGGGACGGAGGGCGAGCGGCCGCCACGGGAACGGCGGAAGCTGAGTTTGAAGTTCGGTGGTGATGACGCGTCGAATGGTGTCGAGGCGCGCTGAATGCCCGCTCCGCCGCTCTGGTCCAGCGACGAGATCGCGCGCGCGGTAGGTGGGGTCGCGACGGCGGAGTTCTTTGCCCGCGGCGTGACGTTCGATTCGCGCGAGGTCGGTCCGGGCGATCTGTTCGTCGCGCTGTCCGGTGAGGCGACCGACGGGCATCGGTTTCTCGACCAAGCCTTTGCGCAGGGCGCGGCGGGGGCGTTGGTGTCGCGGGACGAGGCGCGGGCGTCGGTGAGGGTCGCCGATACGTTTGCGGCGCTGGAAGACCTCGGGCGCGCGGCGCGGGCGCGGACGGAGGCGCGGATCATCGGCGTCACCGGATCGGTCGGGAAGACGTCGGCGAAGGAGGCGCTGTTCGCGTGCCTCGATCGCGGCGTGCCGGGCGAGGCGCATCGATCCGTCAAGAGCTACAACAATCATACCGGTGTGCCGCTCAGCCTGGCGCGGATGCCCGCGGCGGCGCGCTATGGCGTGTTCGAGATGGGGATGAACCATCCGGGCGAACTCGCGCACCTGACGACGCTGGTCCGCCCGCACGTCGCGATCGTCACCGCGATCGCGCCCGCGCATACGGAGTTCTTCCCCGACGAGAGCGCGATTGCGGACGCCAAGGGAGAGATTTTTGCCGGGCTGGAGCCGGGCGGGGTCGCGATCATCCCGTACGACAGCCCGCACCGCGACCGGTTGATCGCCGCCGCGACGCCCTATGCGGGCCGGATCGTGACGTTCGGAACCGATCGCAACGCCGACGTGCGGCCGCTGGAGACGATGCGCGTGCCGACCGGCGGCACGTTCGTCACCGCGAAACTGCCGGGCAGCGAACTGAGCTTCACGATCGCGCAGCCGGGTGCGCATTGGGTGTCGAATGCGCTGGCGGTGCTGGCGGCGGTCGAGGCGGTGGGCGCGGACCTGGGGTTGGCGGGGCTGGCGCTGGCCGAGATGGGTGGGCTGCAGGGGCGTGGCGCGCGGTTCATCGCCAAGCTGCTCGGCGGCGAGGCCCTGGTGATTGACGAGAGCTACAACGCCAACCCGGCATCGATGGCGGCGACGCTGGCGGTGCTGGCGCACGAACCCGGTCGTCACGTCGCGTTGCTCGGCGAAATGCGCGAACTGGGGGAGAAGAGCGCGGACTATCACGCCGCGCTGGCCGAGCCGATCCTGGCCGCAAACGTCGAAGCGGCGCTGCTGGTCGGTGAGGCGATGGCCCCGCTAGCGACCGCGCTTGAGGGGCGCGTCGATTTCGTCCATGTGCGCGACACTGCGGCGGCGCTCGACCATCTTGCGATGATCGCGCCGGGCGATGCGGTGCTCGTCAAGGGATCGAACGGGGTGGGGCTGGCGCGGGTCGTCGCGTCGCTCGCTGGGGGCAAGATTTAAGTGCTGTACTGGATCGCCGAACAGCTTGGATTTCCGGGCGTCCTGAACCTGATCCGTTATCAGACGACGCGGATCGGCGGGGCGATCGCGACCGCGTTGATGATCGGGCTGATCATCGGACCGCGCTTCATCGGGTGGTTACGCATCCGGCAGGGCAAGGGCCAGCCGATCCGCGCCGACGGCCCGCAGACGCATCTGGCCAAGCGCGGCACGCCGACGATGGGCGGGCTGATGATCCTGACCTCGCTGACGCTGTCCGTCCTGCTGTGGATGGACCTGAGCAATCCGTTCGTCTGGTCGTGCCTGTTCGTGACATTGGGCTTCGGCGCGATCGGGTTCATGGACGATTACGACAAGGTGACGAAGGCGAGCCACGCGGGCGTATCGGGGCGCACGCGGCTGATCCTGGAATTCGCGATCGCCGGAATCGCGGCGTTCATCATCATGCAGGAGAACGGAACCGGATTGTTCCTGCCGTTCACCAACCGGATGTATATCGAATTGTGGTGGTTCTATCCGTTGTTTGCGGCGTTCACGATCGTCGCGTTCGGCAATGCGGTGAATTTGACCGACGGGCTGGACGGGCTGGCGTCGATGCCAGTGATCATCGCGAGTCTCGCGTTCATGGTCATCGTCTATCTGGCGGGGAACGTGAAGTTCGCCGACTATCTCGGCATTCCGCACGTTCCGCGTGCGGGCGAACTGGCGATCTTCTGCGGCGCGATGATCGGCGCGGGGCTGGCGTTCCTGTGGTTCAACGCGCCCCCTGCGGCGGTGTTCATGGGGGATACCGGCAGTCTGGCGCTGGGCGGCGCGTTGGGGACGATCGCGGTGACTGCGCATCATGAGATCGTGCTGGGGATCATCGGCGGGCTGTTCGTGGTGGAGGCGATGAGCGTCATCATTCAGGTGTTCTTCTATAAGCGAACCGGGAAACGCGTATTCCGCATGGCCCCGATCCACCACCATTTCGAGCAATTGGGCTGGAGCGAGCCGACGGTCGTGATCCGGTTCTGGATCATCGCGTTCGTGCTGGCGCTGGCGGGTCTGTCGACGTTGAAGCTCAGGTGATCACCAGCCGCGCCTGGAACGGGAAGCGCTACGTCGTGCTGGGCCTCGCGCGGTCGGGCGCGGCGGTGCTGAACGCGCTGATGGAAAGCGGCGCGCGGGTCGTGGCGTGGGACAGCGACGCGACGCGGGTCGCGGATGTGAAGGCGCATTTCGGAGCGCAGGACGATCCGGCGGGGGAGGGAATGAACTTCCTCCATTCTGGCGCACGGCTGGAGATCGTCGATCCGATGGGGCTCGATCTGTCGGCGTTCGACGCGTTGGTCGTATCGCCGGGGGTGCCGCTGAACACACATCCGCTGGCGGCGAAGGCGCGCGACGCTGGCGTGGCGGTGATCGGCGACATCGAATTGTTCGCGCAGAGCCGCGCCGAACTGCGGCCGCACAAGGTCGTCGGGATCACGGGGACGAACGGCAAGTCGACGACGACGGCGCTGGTGCATCATATCCTGCAGACCGCGGGGGTGCCCTCGCTGATGGGCGGGAATATCGGGCTGCCGATCCTCGAGCAGGAACCGCTCCCCGAGGGTGGCGTCTATGTGCTGGAGCTGTCGAGCTATCAGATCGACCTGACGCAGACGCTGGATTGCGATGTGGCGGTGTTGCTGAACGTCACGCCTGACCATCTCGATCGATATTCAGACTTCCAAGCTTACGCAGATAGCAAGGCGCGGTTGTTCGCGATGCAATCGCCCGAGCATGAGGCGGTGATCGCGATCGGGGATGCGGCGTCGGCGCAGATCGCGCGGGGTCTGTCGGCGCGCGGGGAGCATCTGACCAAGATCGCGCCCGGCGTGTGCATGGACCAGTCGCGCTGGCCCAGCCTTCAGGGGCCGCACAATGCGCAAAATGCCCTCGCCGCGATTTCGGTGTGTCAGGCGCTAGGGGTTTCCGAGGCCGACATCGATCGCGGCTTGCAGAGCTTCAAGGGACTGCCGCATAGGATGGAGCAGGTCGGTGTCGTGAACGGCGTGGCTTACGTCGATGACAGCAAGGCGACCAATCCCGAAAGCACCGCGCCCGCGCTGGCGGCGTTTAGCCGTGTGCATTGGATCGTCGGCGGGCGTGCGAAGGGCGATGATCTGGACGCGTGTCGTCCGGCGTTCGGCCATGTCGTGCGCGCCTATACGATCGGCGAGGCGGGGCCGGTGTTCGCCGCCGTGCTGGAGGGCGACATGCCGGTCGAGCGGGCGGGGACGCTGGCCGAGGCGGTGAACAGCGCGGCGTGGCAGGCCAAGGCGGGGGATACCGTCCTTTTGTCGCCCGCGGCGGCGTCGTTCGATCAGTTCCGCGACTACGAACATCGCGGACAGGCTTTCAAGGATGCGGTGGGGGCGCTGCAATGCAAGACGGGGCAATGAGTGACGGAATGGCCGAGATCGTGAGCGAAGCCGGGATCAAGGCGCGGTTGCGGGCGCGCGGCGGGCGCGGCGATCGCAGCCCGCTGGGGACGTGGTTCTGGGATACCGACCGCGTATTGCTGTTGCTAACGTTCGCGCTGATCGCGGTCGGGCTGCTGGCGGTCGCGGCCGCCAGCCCGGCCAGCGCGATGCGCTATTCGGGCGACCACCTGAAATTCCCGCCGCTCTATTATTTCTGGCGCCAGCTGATGTGGGTCGGCGTGTCGTTGCCGGTGCTGATCGTCGTGTCGATGCTGCCGGTGACGGCGGCGCGGCGGCTGGCGGTGATCGGGGCGGTCGGCTTCACCGTGCTGCTGGCGATGACGCCGTTCGTCGGGGTCGAGGTGAACGGCGCGCGGCGCTGGATCGGCTTGGGCATCGCGCAATTCCAGCCGTCCGAGTTCCTGAAGCCGTGCTTCATCGTGACGGTCGCGTGGCTGCTGTCGCTGCGGTCGAAGGACGAGAGCTTGCCGGTCACGGCGCTGACGTTCGGAATGACGGGCCTGGTTGCCGGACTGCTGATGCTGCAGCCCGATCTGGGGCAGACGATCGTGTTCGGCGCGGTGTGGATGGCGCTGCTGGTCATCGCTGGCACGCCGACGCGGACGATCGTGGGGTTTGCGTCGCTGGCCCCGGTTGGCCTGGTCTGCGCGTATCTGTTCTACGGCACTGCGCGCAAGCGGATCGACGCCTTCCTGTTTCCGGGCGCCGAGGACGGCGCGAGCGACCATTTCCAGACCAATGCGGCGCACAACACGCTGACCGCGGGCGGCTGGACCGGGACCGGGCCGGGCGGCGGCACGGTGAAGTTCGGGCTGCCCGAGGCGCATACCGACTATATCTTTTCGGTGATCGGCGAGGAATTCGGCCTGATCGCGTGCGCGGTCATCGCGGTGATCTTTCTTGCGATCGTGGTGCGGGTGTTCGTGAAGCTGCTGGACGAACAGGACGGGTTCAAGCTGCTCGCCGCGTCGGGGCTGGCGGTGCAGTTCGGCGCGCAGGCGCTGGTGTCGATGGCGGTCAATACGGGCATGGCGCCGTCGAAGGGCATGACCTTGCCGTTCATCAGCTATGGCGGATCGTCGATGATCGCGCTGTCGATCGGGATGGGGTTGCTGCTGACCTTCACCCGGCGCAATCCGTTTCTGATGCGTAGTCCCTATGTCACCCGCTGGGGTAGCCGATGAGCAAGCCCCGTCATTTCGTTTTGGCCGCCGGGGGTACGGGCGGCCACATGGTCCCGGCTGCGGCTCTGGCCGAAGAACTGACGCGGCGCGGGCACCGCGTGGCGCTGGTCAGCGATGCGCGTGGCGTACGCTTCCCGGGGCTGTTCGAGGGTGTACAGACGCACGTCTTGCCCGCCGGGCGGTTCGCGGGCGGGCCGCTGGGCTGGGCGAAGGCGACGCGTGAGATGTGGCGCGGGCGGGCGCTGGCGCGGCAATTGTACCGGACGTTCCGGCCCGCGGCGGTGATCGGGTTCGGTGGCTATCCGGCGTTCCCGGCGCTGTCGGCGGCGTTTGCGGAGAAGATTCCGACCGCGGTGCATGAACAGAATGCAGTGCTGGGGCGGGTCAACCGGCTGGTCGCGGGGCGGGTCGATGCGATCGCAACCTCCTATGCGAAGACCGAGCGGTTGAAGCCCGGTCACGAGGTGAAGGTTCATCACGTCGGCAATCCGGTACGCGACGCGGTGCTGGCGCTGCGGTCTCAGCCCTATCCGTTGCTCGACGAGGATTCGATCTTCCGCGTGCTGGTGACGGGCGGGTCGCAGGGGGCGAGCGTGCTGTCGCAGGTGGTGCCGGAGGGGCTGTCGATGCTGCCGGTCGCGTTCCGGCGGCGGCTGCAAGTGACGCATCAGGCGCGGATCGAGGATATCGATGCGGCGCGCGCGAAGTACGCCGAACTCGACATCGCGGCCGATCTGGCGACGTACCTGCCCGACCTGCCCGAGCAGTTGAAATGGTCGCACCTCGTGATCGCGCGCGCGGGCGCGTCGACGATCTCGGAACTGACCGCGGCGGGGCGCCCGGCGATCCTGGTGCCGCTACCAAGCGCGACCGACGATCACCAGACCGCCAATGCGCGCGAGATCACCGAGGCAGGCGGCGCGCGGACGATCGCGCAGGCTTCGTTTACGCCCGCCGAACTCGCGAAGCAGATGCAACGGCTGGGGCTGGACCCCGACGCGCTGCAGAACGCCGCGGGGCGGGCGCGGAGTTGCGGCAAGCCCGACGCGGCGCGTGACCTGGCCGATCTGGTCGAGAGTTTGGACGCGCCGCGGAGTCCATTGCCGGTTGGGCTGGTGCAGAAGCGTGAGGCGTTCGCGTGAGGGGGGCGACCTCCATCCTCCCCTGCAAGGGGAGGTGGCGCGCGCAGCGCGACGGAGGGGTGTCACCCTTCGTTGCTAGCGGCGACACCCCTCCGTCAGGCTTCGCCTGCCACCTCCCCTTGCAGGGGAGGATTTGATCGTGAAAGGGGTCGGCACGGACATCGGTACGATCCATTTCGTCGGGATCGGCGGGATCGGGATGTCTGGCATCGCGGAGGTGATGCACAACCTTGGTTATAGGGTGCAGGGCAGCGACGTGGCCGAGGGCTATGTCGTCGATGGCCTGCGTGCGCGCGGGATCGGGGTGACGATCGGGCATAGCGCGGAAAACGTGACGGACGCTGCGGTGGTGGTGATTTCGACCGCGGTGAAGCGCGGGAATCCGGAGGTCGAGGCGGCGCTGGCGAACCGGATTCCGGTGGTGCGGCGGGCCGAGATGCTGGCCGAGCTGATGCGGCTGAAATCGACCGTTGCGGTCGCGGGAACGCATGGAAAGACGACCACCACCAGCATGATCGCGGCGCTGCTCGACGCGGGCGGGGTCGATCCGACCGTCATCAATGGCGGGATCATCAATTCCTATGGATCGAACGCGCGGCTGGGGGCGAGCGACTGGATGGTGGTGGAGGCGGACGAGAGCGACGGCAGTTTCTTGCGGCTGGACGGCACGATCGCGGTCGTCACCAACATCGATCCCGAGCATCTCGATCACTATGGCAGCTTCGACAAATCCAAGGACGCGTATGTCGAGTTCGTCGAGAACGTGCCCTTCTATGGCGCGGCGTTGCTGTGCCTCGACCACCCGGAAGTGCAGGCGCTGATCCCGCGGGTGCGCGACCGGCGGATCGTGACGTACGGCTTTGCGGCCAGCGCCGACGTGCGCGGCGTGAACGTGACGCCGTATCCCGGCGGCAACCGGTTCGAGGCGATCGTGCGCCACCGCGACGGGACGACGCGATCGATCGAGGGGATCGATCTGCCGATGCCCGGCCGCCACAACGTGCAGAACGCGCTGGCCGCGATCGGCGTCGCGCTGGAATTGGGGATCGACGATGCGACGATCCAGAAGGGGTTCGACAAGTTCGACGGGGTGAAGCGGCGCTTCACCAAGGTTGGCGAGGTTCGCGGGGCCACGATCATCGACGATTACGGGCATCATCCGGTGGAAATCCGCGCGGTGCTGGCGGCGGCGCGGGAGTCCGCGCAGGGCAGGGTGATCGCGGTGGTGCAGCCGCATCGTTATTCGCGGCTCGGCAATTTGATGGCGGACTTCCAGGGCGCGTTCAACGATGCCGATGCGGTGTTCGTAACGCCGGTCTATGCCGCGGGCGAAGCGCCGGTCGAGGGGGTGGATGCCGAGGCTTTGGTCGCTGGCTTGCGCCATCGCGGGCATCGTGCGGCGGAGACGGTGGCTGACGCGGATGCGCTGGCGGTGGCGCTGGCGGGGATGGTGCGCGGCGGCGATCAGGTGGTGTGTCTTGGTGCTGGGGACATCACGAAATGGGCGGCGGGACTGGCCGCGAAGATCGAGGCGGCGGCGTGAGCGTCGCTATTTTTCCAAAAGTAGCCGGGCGGCTGACCGAAAATGCGCCGCTCGCGCCCCTGGTGTGGTTCAAGGCGGGCGGGGCGGCGGAATGGCTTTTCGAACCGAAGGATGCGGGTGATCTGGCGGGGTTTCTCGCCGATCTCGACCCTGCAATGCCGGTGATCGCGCTGGGGCTGGGGTCGAATTTGATCGTGCGCGATGGCGGCGTGCCGGGGGTCGTGGTGCGGTTGGGAAAGGCGTTCTCCAAGGTTTCGGCGGACGGGCTGGATTTGGTTTGCGGCGGCGGAGCGAGCGGTATCCTCGTTTCGTCCACCGCGCGTGATGCCGGGATTGGCGGGGTCGAATTCCTGCGCTCGATCCCCGGCACGGTCGGCGGGTTCGTGCGCATGAACGGCGGGGCGTACGGGCGCGAGGTGAAGGACGTGCTGATCGAGTGCGAGATCGTCTTGCGGTCGGGCGAGCGGCGGACGCTGGCGGTGGATGCGCTTGGCTACACCTATCGGCACAGCGAATTGCCCGAAGGCTGCGTCGTGGTGAGCGCCACGTTCCGTGGTGTTGCGGGCGATCCGGCGGCGATCCAGGCGGAGATGGACCGGATCGCGGCGTCGCGCGAGGCGTCGCAGCCGCTGCGATCGAAAACGGGTGGGTCGACGTTCAAGAATCCGCCGGGGGAGAAAGCTTGGGCGCTGGTCGATGCGGCTGGGTGTCGGGGCTTGCGGCGGGGCGATGCGCAGGTGAGCGAGAAGCACACGAATTTCCTGCTGAACCTAGGGTCCGCGACAAGCGCGGAGATTGAGGAACTGGGCGAGGACGTTCGGGCGCGGGTAAAGGCGCATTCGGGCGTGACGCTCGAATGGGAAATACAGCGGGTTGGTGTGGCTAATGACTGAGAACCTCCACATCGCGGTCTTGATGGGCGGGTGGTCGGCGGAGCGTGAGGTTTCGCTGTCGTCGGGTTCCGGCATCGCCGAGGCGCTGGAATCGCTCGGGCACCGCGTCACGCGGATCGACATGGGGCGGGACGTTGCGGCGAAGCTGACCGAGGCGCGGCCCGATCTGGTGTTCAATGCGCTCCACGGGTCGCCGGGGGAGGACGGGTCGGTGCAGGGGATGCTCGACCTGATGGGGCTGCGCTACACGCATAGCGGTCTCGCCACGTCGGTGATCGCGATCGACAAGGTGCTGACCAAGCAGGCGCTCGTCCCGCACGGCATCCCGATGCCGGGCGGGCGGATCGTGAAGTCGGCGGACGTATACGAGGCCGATCCGCTGGCGCGGCCGTATGTGCTGAAACCGGTCAACGAAGGGTCGTCGGTCGGCGTCGCGATCGTCACCGACGAGGGCAATTACGGCAATCCGATCGGGCGCGACGTGAAGGGGCCGTGGGCCGAGTTCGACGAGCTGCTCGCCGAACCCTATGTCCGCGGGCGGGAATTGACGACGGCGGTGCTGGGGGATCGCGCACTGGGTGTTACAGAGCTGCGGCCGAAGTCGGGCTGGTACGACTATGACGCGAAATATACCGAGGGGATGACCGACCATATCTTCCCCGCGGATATTCCCGACGAGATCACGCAGGCGTGCCTGACGATCGCGGTCGAGGCGCATCGGTTGCTGCGGTGCAAGGGGTGCAGCCGCGCCGATTTCCGCTGGGATGACGAGCGCGGGGTGGATGGATTGTTCCTGCTGGAGGTGAATACCCAGCCGGGGATGACGCCGCTCAGCCTGGTGCCCGAACAGGCGCGGCATACCGGCATGAGCTATCCGGAACTGGTGCAGGCCATTGTTGAGGAGGCGCTCAAGTGAGCCGCACGATCAAGCGCGGGCCGCCGCCGCGGCGCGCGGTTCAGAAGAAGCGCCCGAAGGCGTCGCTGGGCGACCGCATCATCGCGCGGCTGCCGGTCAGCCACGACACGTTGCGCCGTGCGGTTACGTGGACCGTGCTGGGCATCGGCGGGGCGGTAGCGATCGGCGCGGCGACGTGGATCGGCATCCCGGGCACGGTCGGCGCGGCGATTGCGGAGAGCGCGGGGCGCGCGGGGCTGCGGATCGAACAGGTCGACATCACCGGCCTGAAGCGGATGGACCGTGAGACGGTGTACGCCATCGCGCTGGAGGACCAGCCGAGCCGTGCGATGCTGCGCCTGGACCTGACGGCGGTGCGAGAGCGGCTGCTGGCCTATGGGTGGGTCGCGGACGCCTATGTTTCACGGCGGCTGCCCGACCGGTTGTTGATCCATATCGTCGAGCGCCAGCCCGCCGCGATCTGGCAGAACGACGGGCAGCTCACGCTGATCGACGCGACCGGCAAGCTGCTGGCCCCGATCGACCGCGATGCGATGCCCGATCTGCCGCTGGTGATCGGCCCCGGTGCGGACCGGCAGGAGGCGGCGTACCAGAAGCTGCTCGCCGTCGCCCCCGCGCTGAAGCCGCGTGTGCGCGCGGCGACGTGGGTCGGCAACCGGCGCTGGGATCTGACGTTCGCCAGCGGCGAGGTGCTGTCGCTGCCGCAGGAAGGCGCGGCGACGGCGCTGGTGAAATTCGCGCGGATGAACGGGGAAAAGCCTTTGCTGGGCAAGGGGTGGCTGAAGTTCGATCTGCGTGACCCGACGAAGATGGTCGCGCGAAAACCGGGGACGGACATGAATCATGCCGTGCCGGATGACGGATCGGGGGCTGCGATCCCTGAAAAAACTGCTACGGAACAGGTGGATGACGTCGTTCGGGCAACCGACGTCTGATTTGGGGAATTTGGGGCAATGGCGAAGGCGGCACCGGAAGGTCTGATCACCGCGCTGGATATCGGATCGTCGAAGATTTCGGCGATGATCGCGCAGAAGGGCGACGGCGGCGAGCTGATCGTGCTGGGCACCGGCCAGCGCGAGAGCCGCGGCGTGAAGCGCGGCTATATCGCCGACATGGGCGTGACCGAAGTCGCGGTGCGTGAGGCGGTGGAACAGGCCGAACGGATCGCGGGCATCAACATCGAGAACGTCTGGGCGGGCTTTTCCGCGGGCGGCCTGGTCAGCGACGAGGCCTTCATCGAGGTCGAGCTGAACGGCCACCGGATCGAACAGGCGGATATCGACGCGCTATTGCAGGAGGGGCGCACCGCGATCGATCCGCAAGGCCGGATGGTGCTCCACGCGCAACCCGCGCTTTACACGCTCGACGGGCTGACCGGCGTGAAGAAGCCGCTCGGGCTGCACGCCGACCGGTTGGGCGTGCATATCCACGTCATCGCCGCCGACGGATCGCCGGTGCGCAACCTCGATCTTTGCGTCAGGTCCGCGCATCTGGAGGTGAAGTCGATCATCGCTTCGCCGATCGCGACCGGCCTTGCGTGCCTGAGCGAGGAGGAGCGCGATCTGGGAGTCGCGCTGATCGAGATCGGCGCGGGCATCACCAACGTGTCGCTGTTCGCGGGCGAGATGCTGGTCGGGCTGAAATCGATTCCGATGGGATCGGCCGACATCAGCGACGATATCGCAAGCGCGTTCGGGACGACGCGGACGCAGGCCGAGCGGATGAAGTGCTTCCACGGCTCCGCCAACGCATCGCCGCGTGACAATCACGAGATGATCACGATCCGCGCCGCGACCGCCGACGACGACGCCGATCCGCTGCAGATCACCAAGGCCGCGCTGATCGCGGTGATCCGCACCCGGCTGGAGGCATTGATGGGCGAGGTGCAGACCGCGCTGGCCGAGCTGAAATTCGAAGGGCCGGTCGGGCGGCAGGTGGTGCTGACCGGCGGTGGCGCGGAGCTGAAGGGGATCGCGGACTACGCGCAACAGGTGCTGGGCCGATCGGTTCGCGTCGGCCGACCGCGCGGACTAACCGGTCTGCCCGATGCGCATAGCGGCCCGGGGTTCGCGACCCTTGCGGGGCTGGCCTTTTTCGCGGCATCGGACCCGATCGACCTGCGCGGACTCGTGCCGCAGGCGCAGACCGTACACCGGCCGAAGGGCCTGAAAGCGTTCAGGCGACTAATCCAGGCGGCCAGGGCGAATTATTGAACGCGGGCCGCCAGTTTCGGCTGGTACGCACGAACGCTATGTTGCAAACACTTTAACGGGGTCTCCGGGCAGTATTTCGGAAAAAGCCAGGGGCAGGCGGAGTAATTAGTCGATGGGTATCGAATTCATCCAGCCGGACGTCGACGAGTTGACGCCGCGCATTGCAGTTATCGGAGTGGGCGGCGCAGGCGGCAACGCCATCGCCAACATGATGCGCGCCGACGTGCAGGGGGTCAGCTTTCTGGTCGCCAACACCGACGCGCAGGCGCTGAAACAGTCGATCGCGCCGCAGAAGATCCAGCTGGGTACGAAAATCACGCAAGGTCTGGGCGCGGGCAGCCGTCCCGAGATCGGGCGCGCCGCGGCCGAGGAAACGATCGACGACCTGTCTAAGCTGCTCGAGGGCGCACACATGTGCTTCATCGCGGCGGGGATGGGCGGCGGCACCGGCACGGGTGCAGCCCCGGTCATCGCCAAGGCGGCGCGCGACATGGGCATCCTGACCGTCGGCGTGGTGACCAAGCCGTTCGCGTTCGAGGGATCGCGCCGTGCGAAATCGGCCGAAAGCGGGATCGAGGAACTGCAGAAGTTCGTCGATACGCTGATCGTCATACCGAACCAGAATCTGTTCCTGATCGCCAACGCCAATACGACGTTCAAGCAGGCGTTCGAGCTGGCCGACGAAGTGCTGCAGCAGGGCGTGCGCGGGATCACCGATCTGATGGTGATGCCCGGCCTGATCAACCTGGATTTCGCCGACGTCCGGTCGGTGATGCAGGAAATGGGCAAGGCGATGATGGGCACGGGCGAAGCCGATGGCGACGACCGCGCCTTGGTCGCGGCGCAGAAGGCGATCGCCAACCCGCTGCTGGACGGCGTGTCGATGAAGGGCGCGAAGGGCGTCATCATCTCGATCACCGGCGGC
This sequence comes from Sphingomonas sp. SUN019, assembly GCF_024758705.1. Taxonomy (NCBI): domain Bacteria; kingdom Pseudomonadati; phylum Pseudomonadota; class Alphaproteobacteria; order Sphingomonadales; family Sphingomonadaceae; genus Sphingomonas; species Sphingomonas sp. SUN019. Next base: position 3,173,583 of record NZ_CP096971.1, read on the forward strand.
GAGGACATGCGGCTGCTGGAGGTCGACGAGGCGGCGAACCACATCCGCGAGCTGGTCGATCCCGACGCCAACATCATCTGGGGCTCGGCATTCAATTCGGACCTGGACGGCAAAATCCGCGTGTCGGTGGTCGCCACGGGGATCGAGGCCGAGGTGCGCAGCGATACGCCGGTGGCGGAACCGGCGCGTGCGTTCAGCTTCTCCGCCCCGCGCAAGATCGCGACGCCGGCAGCCAAGCCGGCACCGGTCGCCGCGCCGGAGCCTGAAGTGGCGGAGCCGACCGGCGCCGCCGCCGACGCGATGGCGGACGGTGTGCCTGCGGCCGAGCCCGTTCCCGCGGTGGCGGAAGCGGCAGCGGTCGACGCGGTGAGCGACGACGAACTGGTGCTGGGCGCGGAGACGATCGTCGCCGAAACGCCGGTGCGCGTGTTCGACGACGCCGCGCCCGAGGCCCCGGTCGCCGAAACCCCGCGCCGCCGCTGGCTGTCGGGCGGGGCGGATGCCGAACCCGCCGACGTGCCTGCGCAGCCCAAGGTGAAGCTGGGCGGCACCCTGTTTGAACGGATGCAGAATGCGTCGCGCGGCGGTGCGAAGGCGGAGGAAGCGGGCGAAGGCAAGGATGCGCTCGACATCCCGCGCTTCCTGCATCGCCAGAACAACCAGTAACCGCGCCTGTCGACCGCCCGCCCCGCTTCGTCGCGGGGCGGGCGGTTCGTCATTGCCGGTTCATCCGCGCGCTGGTCTCTACAGCATGATGATATTCGATTGACCCACCCCGCTCATCCTGAGGAGCCATTGAGCTTGTCGAAATGGCGTCTCGAAGGACGCACCGTTAGCTGTCCTTCGAGACGGGGCTTCGACAAGCTCAGCCCCTCCTCAGGATGAGCGGATTGATGGAGGTCCATCTCGCTCGAGCCTCAACGTGCTTATGAAATTGTCGAAGCTTCTTGTTATCCCGGTGCTGTTCGCCGCCATCCCCGCGGCGGCGCAAGCGCCGCAGCCGCAGTCGCTGCAGATGGCGCCGCGGCTGACGCCCGATGCGGACGCGTTGGCGGCGGCGATGCGGCGGCTGGGGGCCAATCCGCGCGATCTGTCGTCGCTGATCGAGGCGGGCGAACTGTCGCTGAAGCTGGGCGATGCGACTGCGGCGGCCTCGTTGTTCAAGCGCGCCGAACTGCTCGATCCGATGAACGGCCGCGTGAAGGCCGGTATGGCGCGTATCCTGGTGCAGCAGGAACGGCCGGGCGAGGCGCTGCGCTTCTTCGATCAGGCGGCAGGCTATGGGCTGGACGCGCGCAGCTTTGCTGGGGACCGCGGTCTGGCCTATGATCTGATCGGCCAGCAGACGCGTGCGCAACGCGATTACCGGCTGGCGCTCGCGAGCGGCCCGCAGGCGGAGGTGCAGCGACGTTATGCCCTGAGCCTGGCCATTTCGGGCAAGAAGGACGAGGCGCTGGCGCAGATCGACCCGCTGGTGCGGCAGAGCGATCGTGGCGCGTGGCGGACGCGGGCGTTCATCCTGGCGATGGGCGGCGACCTGTCCGGCGCAACCGACATCGCGACGCGGATGATGCCGCCGGGGATGGCGACCGGGCTGCAGCCGTTCTTCAAGACGTTGCCGTCGCTGGGGCCGGTCGATCGCGCCTTTGCGGTGCATTTCGGTGAAATCCGCCCGACGCCCGCGCGGCTGGCCGATGCAAGGCTTGCCCCCGCATTGCCTGCGCTGTCGCCGGAACCGGCTGCGGCAGCACCCGTAACGCTGGCGCAGGCGGCTGCGCCGGTGTTGCGTGCGGACGTGAAGAGGCGAGAGGCGCGCGAACGCCGCCAGAGCGCGCGTGACCGTCGCCGCGAGGCGCAGCAGCGTGTGCAAGTCGCGCGCGCTACGCGACCGGCAGCCGCGCCTTTGCCCGATGCGCCGCGCTATGGATCGGTGAACGGCGTGACGTTCGCCGCGCCGCGCGAGGTGGCGCAGTCGGTGCCTGCGCGGGCCACATCTGACCCTGGGCCTGCGCCCGCGCCGACTGCGAGCGCCGTTGAGCCTGTCGCGGCGACGCCGGCCCCCGTGACGGTCGCGCCGGTGCAGGTGGCGAGCGTTTCAACGCCGACTCAGCGGTCGATGACCCCGGTTGCACCTGCGTCCGCCTTGCGCAGCGTGCCGCTCGCGTCGTCTGCTTCAGCGCAAGTCGTGGCATCGTCAGGAACCCCGAAGCCGGTGGCTACCGCTACGCAACCTTCTCCGGGCCAGACCCCGACAACGGCTCGGCCGTCCGCCGTTGCGCCATCGTCCGTCGCCAGCGCGCCGCAGACCGTCGCGACTCCGGCACCCACTGTATTGGCGGCGACCCCGACGCCGACGCCCGGTTTCTCCGCGGCGGTTCCCGCAGCCAATCCGCTCGCGCCGGGCGCTGTGACACCAACGGTCGTCGCGAATGTGCCGACCAGCAGCGTTCCTGCCACGCCGCCGCCCGCTCAAGCCCCGGCACGGCCAGCTACCATGGCGGTCCCAGCGACGTCGGCGCCGGTTGCGCCGCAGATGAGCGAGGATTCGATCCTCGCGCGGATCATTGCGGGTATCTCGATCCCGGCCGAGGAACTGGGGGTCGCATCGGCGCAGCCGACGCCGGTTGCGGTCGCCCCTGCTCCGGTGCAACCGCAGCCGGTCGTCGCTGCGCCGAGGCAAGTCGTTAGCGCGATACCGGCCGCACGTCCGGTCGCGCCGGTAGCCAAGCCGGTCGTCGCGAAATCGGTTCCAACCCCTGCGCCAACTCCGAAGCCTACGCCGACCGTCGATCCCAAGGTTGCAGCGCGCAAAGCGGCGGCGGACAAGAAGGCGGCCGAGGCGAAGAAGCTGGCCGATGCCGAAAAGGCCGCGGCGGCGAAGAAACTGGCGGACGAGAAGAAGGCTGCCAAGGCCGATCCCGCGCGCATCTGGGTGCAGGTCGCGGGCGGCGCGAATGCGGGCGATCTGACGAAGGCGTGGAACGCCGCGCAGGGCAAGGCCGCGGCGTTAAAAGGCAAAACGGCTTATTCGACGCCGCTGCGCGCCACGAACCGCGTCGTGACCGGGCCGTACAAGACCGACGCCGAGGCGCAAGCGATGGTCAACACGCTCGCTAAGCAGGGCGTGTCCGCCTTCACCTTTACTAGCGAGGTCGGGCAAAAAGTGACGAGGCTGTCGACGAAGTGACCGAGAGCGCGGCCTGGGCGACTGACCCGGACCGCAGCAAGGGCCGTCTTCATAAGGAACAAACCGGGGCCGACATTCGTGGCCCGCGCGACGCGTTCCAGCGCGATCGGGACCGGATCGTCCATTCGATCAGCTTCCGCCGGTTGCGCCACAAGACGCAGGTGTTCCTGGCCCCCGATGGCGACCACTTCCGCGTCCGGCTGACGCATAGCCTGGAGGTGGCGCAGATCGGGCGAACGATCGCGCGGGCGCTGGGGCTGAACGAGGATCTGACCGAGGCATTGTGCCTGGCGCACGACATCGGCCACCCGCCGTTCGGCCATGCGGGCGAGGATGCGCTGAAGGCGGCGATGGCAGGTGCGGGGGGCTTCGATCACAACGGGCATACGCTTCGGACGCTGATGCTGATCGAGCGGCCGTATCCGTTGTGGGACGGGCTGAACCTGACGTGGGAGATGCTGGAAGGGCTGGCCAAGCACAACGGCCCGGTCGCGCATCCCGGCTGGGCGCTGGCCGAGGCGGATGCGGCGGCGGGGCTGGACCTGACGCGCTGGCCGGGGCTGGAGGCGCAAGTCGCCGCGATCGCGGACGACATCGCCTATGACAACCACGACATCGATGACGGGCTGCGTGCGGGGCTGCTGTCGATCGATCAGTTATGCGCGGTGCCGTTGGTCGCGCGCGGGTGGGACGCGGCGCGGGGGCGCTTCCCGGATTGCGACGAACGACGATTGGCGCGCGAACTGGTGCGCAGCCAGATCGGGACGATGGTCAACGACCTGATCGAGGAGACGCGCGTACGGATCGCGGCATCGGGCGTCGAAACGGTCGAGGATGTTCGCGCGGCGGGGCGGGCGCTGGTCGGATTCTCGGACGCTATGCGGTTGGAGGAGCGTGACCTGAAGCGGTTCATGTACGCGAACCTGTATCATCACCCGCGGCAACTCGAGGCGGCCGCGGCGGCGGGTCAGGTCGTGGCGGGGCTATTCGCCGCCTATCGCGCGGATCCGGCCTCGATGCCGGAGGAATGGCGCGAGCGGCTGCCGACGCAAGAACCCGCGCTAAGCCGCCATATCGCCGATTTCATCGCGGGGATGACCGACCGATACGCGATCCGGCAATATGAGCAGGTGGTCGGGCCGATCGCGATGCCCGAGGGTTTCTAAACGGCGGCTCGAGACCAACCGAGCGATGTGGCGCGCTTGCCGTTCGCGCCGGATAGATCGTTGGAACGCTCGAGCGCGATATCACCGGCGACAGCGTGACATTTTCCGCCGCGGCATGGATATGGACCGCCACAACAGCAGGGGAACGCCCGTGACGATCATCGTCCACCATCTCGAGAACAGCCGTTCGCAACGCATCCTGTGGATGCTCGACGAACTGGGCCTCCCGCACGAAATCAAACGTTATGAGCGCAACAAAACCACGATGCTCGCCCCGCCCGAACTGAAGCGCATCCACCCGCTCGGCAAGTCGCCGGTGATCGAGGATACCGACGACAATGGTCGCGTCGTCGCCGAAACCGGCGCGATCGTCGAATATCTCGTCGACAAGGGCGACGGCCGCCTCGGCGCGCCCGCGAACCGCGCCGGGGCGCTCGATTACCGTTTCTGGCTGCATTACGCCGAGGGTTCGATGATGCCGCCGCTGTTGGTGAAGCTGGTTCTGATGCGCGTCCCGTTCTTCGGCAAGCGTATCGCCACACGCATTCAGCCGATGATCGACGTCCACCTGGATTTCGTCGAATCGACGCTTGCGTCGCGTCCGTGGTTCGCGGGCGCGGAAATGACCGCCGCGGACATCATGATGAGCTTCCCGCTGGAGGCCGCACGCAGCCGCGCCGGGCTGGATTCGTCACGCCCCGCGACGATCGCCTGGCTCGACAAGATCCACGCGCGCCCCGCCTATCAAAGCGCGCTCGGCAAGGGCGGACCCTACGCCTACGCCTGACCGGCGTTTATCGCCGCGGGGCGCGGCCGGCGAAGGTGACGATGCTCTCCGCGCCATCCGCCCCCACCGCGGCCACGCCGATGAAGTGATCGTCGACCGACACTTCCTTTAACACCGCAGTCGTCGCGCCGGTGACGATGCGGCTGTCGGTCCAGTCCTGCTTGTCGGTGCGCCGCCAGCGGATCCGGTACGACGTCGCGCCCGGCACCGCCTGCCACGCCACCGTCGCGTCGCGGGTCAGCGCGCCCGCGATCGTCACGCCGGTCGGCGCGGCGGGGGCGGCGGCGAGGCGGGCGAGGATTGCGACGTTGATGGCGGTCACCTTCGCCAGATATGCGAAGTCCATGCCCTCGATCGTGTCGCCATAGACCGTTCCGTTCTCGGTTCGAAGATTCTGGTGCTGGCGATCCCAATTCTCCGCCCCGACCGTGAAGCGCACCGCCGGATAGCCTTCGCGCAGGAAAGGTTCGTGATCCCCGCCGCGCCCGAAGCGATCGGGGCGGCGATCGACGAACACGTCGAATTTCCCCGGCAAGGTATCCGCCACCCCGTCGATCGCCTTCGCCAACGCGCGCGACGGACCGTCGTCCTCACCACCGACCGCGCGGCGTTCGACACCCTCGGCCAGCGATTCGCTGACCCGCACGCCTTCGGAAAACACCCGCACCCGATCGGCGACGCGCAGTCCGCCTTGGCCGACCGAATTGCCGACGATATCGTTGTTGAGCATCGCATCGACCTGCCACCCGCGCGCCTTGGCGGTTTCGGCGAGCAGGGTCGCGCCCCACAACCCCTGTTCCTCGCCCGAGAAGGCGACATAGACGATGTTCGCGGCGAATTTCTCCTTCGACAGGATGCGCGCCGCCTCCAGCACCAAAGCGACGCCGCTCGCGTCGTCATTCGCACCCGGCGCGTCGCTGGTCGCGTCCATCTCGTTCGAGACGCGGCTGTCGATATGCCCGCCGACGATGATGTAGCGGTTCGGATCGCTGCCCTTCTGGATGCCCAGCACGTCCTCGATCACCACGCCGTCGGGCGCGCGCGGGCCGACGAAGCGGCGCGACAGGCGCTCGACGGTGATGCACCCGCCGCATCTCGCCGAGATCGTCGCAAATTCGCTCGCCGCCCATGTCCGCGCCGCGCCGATTCCGCGCATCGGATCGGTCGCCGACGACAGCGAATGCCGCGTACCGAACGATACGAGCTTCTCGACGCTGCCCTTCAGCCGGGGTTGCGACGGCGCTTCGCGTGCCGCGACGTGCGTGGAGATGAAGAGGACGGGTAGAAGCGGGATCAGGAGAAGTTTGCGCATCGCGCGGGTGTGGCGTCGAAACAGCCGGGCGGCAAGGCGTTGTGCCGGTAACCCTTATTGCGCGAGCGGTATCAGCACTTCGGTGCGGCGCAGTGGGCCGGGCACGAACGGCGAATCGTAGAAGGCATATTCGGCCGGTGCGGCGGGGAGGTAGCTGCGCTGCAGGAGCCAGGCACGCAGGTCGCGTTCGTGCGCGGCGAGCAGCGCGTCGTCAGCCAGCCCCGAAAACTTGATCGCGGCGACGCGCCGCGCGGGGAGCGGCTGAATCGAGACGCCGGGACCGGGTTCGGGAAGCGTATCAAGCGTCTCGCCGCGTGGCATGACGAACCGCGTGCGCCAGCTTCCTGCTTCGGCGCGATCGGACAGGACCGGCGCGGTCATCGCGATCTCGTGCGGGCGATCGGCGTCATCGCCTCCACGCGAGGTGCCGAAGATGTAGGCGGCAAGCGTATCGAAGCCTTCGCCTAACGCATCGTCGCGCGTGCCCCCGTCCTCGGTCTGTGCGACGATCAGATCGGGATAATCGCGCACTTCGATTGCGCCGTCGGCCACGACGACCGAATAAGCGGCGCGCTCGGTCTGTTTTTCACGCCAGATGAACAGCGCGCCCGCGATCCCCGCGACCGCAGCCAGCCCCCCGCCGACCAGCGCCGCGGTTTTCAGATTGTTTTTAACCATCGGATTACCTCTCCGTACTCGTTCGCTGTCTGTAACGAACGCGCGGGCGGGTTGATCCGTCGGGCGGTCGCACTGGACATGCCGTTGAGATTGCGCGTCATCGCGGCAGGGGGACGACATGATGAAGCGATTCTGGATCGTGGCGGCGGGTCTGGCCATCGCGGCAGCGGCGCCGTTGCGGGCGACGCCGCAGGAAATAATGGGCAAGGTGACGGACCCTGCCGAACGCGCGCTGCTGCCCGAAATCGGCGAGGCGCTGGGTTCGGGCCAGCCGTCGGTGACCCGGCTCGACGCGCTCATCGCGCGACTGCCGCAACCCACCCCGCTGAGGGGCCTGGTCCAGACCGCGCGCGCCAACCTGTTGCTGCAATCGAACCGGATGGCGGATGCAGGGTCGGCGATCGAGGAAGCGATGCGGCTCCTGCCCGATGAGGCGTTCCCGAAGCTCGTCGCCAGCGTCATCCTGACATTTTCCGGCGGCGCACCGCGTGCGGCGGACCTGTGGCTGGAGGCGAGCAAGCAAGCGCCGGAGATGGCCCGCCACACGGACGATTATCTCGCCGGCGCGCTGCTGGGGCGGCTGCGCGAGATCGGTGATACCGCGCGCGCCGACCGGCTCGCGGCGCGGATGGGGGAGATCGGGATCGGCAACCTGCTGTCGCCGATGCGGTCGAGCGCGGCGTTGGCCCGCGTCAAGGCTGAGGCCGCGGCGCATGGCGCAGTATCGGCCGAACGCTTCGTGCGCGACATCACCGCTACGAGCGATATGGCGGAGTTGTACGTCGACCGGCGCTATGCGGCGCTGTGGCCGACGATCGCGGCGTGGGGCGGGCCGTCGCTCGACCGGCTGCGCCTGATGCATCTGGAGGAATTGCGGCGCGAATGGCAGACGTCGCAGGATTACCGGACCGCGACCAATTATGCGCGGGCATTGATGGCGGTGGAGGCGTTTCCGGTCGTGATCGACCTGTTCGCGCCGCTCCTGACCGAAGACAAGCTGGCCAAGGATGACGCGTCGGCAGAGTTTCTTGCGGTGCCTGTCGCGCGTGCGTTCGACCGGCTCGGGCGGTCCGCCGAACGCGATGCGATCCTGCGCCGCGTCGACGCCGCTTTGCCGCCCGATGCCGCGGCGCGCAGACTGAACCTTTCGGGTAGCCCGATCACCAACTCCTTCATGCAGCACCGCTGGAACGATGTCGTGACGCACGCCGACGCCTGGATGGCGGCGGCGAAGGCGCTGGGGCCGGAGGTCAATCGGTCGGCGACGATCAACGTCGTGTCGATGCGCGCCTGCGCTCGGATCGGTTTGGGCCAGGCGCAAGCGGGGGCGCTGGACATCGCCGAGGTCATGATCGCGCGATCGGCGATCCCCAGTGCCGCGCTCCGCATCTATCTGTGTCAGGACGATCTGCCGAAGGCGGTGGCTTTGGTCCAGGAGGCGCTCACCCGCGAGAGCGATCGTGGCTGGGCATTGCTGCTCCTGCAGCCCGACAGGCTGCAGGATACTAGCATTCAGGGCCGCGCCGAATTCGCCTTTCTCGAGCGCCTGCGAAAGGATGTTGGGCTTCGCGCGGCGGCCGAAAAGGTCGGGCGGATATTGCCGCAACCGCTGGCGTCGGGGCTGCCGACGGGCTTCGATCCGCTCGCTCCCGCGATCACGCCACGCGATCGAACGGGAAACATCTGACGCTCAGCCGATCGATTCGATCACGGCGGCGCGGAGTTCCGGGATGCCGAGGCCGCCTTCGGACGAGGTGGCGATGATGTCGGGGTGCGCGGCGGGGCGTTGGCGCGCTTCCGCGGTGGTCGCGGCGATCACGGCTTCGAGGTCGGTCGCCTTGATTTTGTCGGCTTTGGTCAGGACCACGCGGTAGCTGACTGCGGCCTTGTCCAGCATGGTCAGGATTTCGCGGTCGACGTCCTTGATGCCGTGGCGGCTGTCGATCAGGACCAAAGTGCGCTTCAGCGATTGCCGTCCGCGCAGGAAATCGTTGATCAGGTAACGCCATTTGCGCACCATGTCCTTGGGCGCTTTCGCGAACCCGTAGCCGGGCATATCGACCAGCCGGAAGGCGAGCGGTTGGCCGACGTCGAAGAAGTTCAGTTCCTGCGTGCGCCCCGGCGTGACCGAGGTCCGCGCGAGCGCCTTGCGGCCGGTCAGCGCGTTCAGCAGCGACGATTTGCCGACGTTGGAACGGCCGGCGAAGGCGACTTCGGGGACAATGCCGTCGGGAATGAACTCCAGCGCGGGGGCGGATTTCAGGAAGTCGATCGGGCCGGCGAAGGCCTTTCGCGCGGCCTCGATCAGGGCGGGATCGAAGCCGCGTTCATCGGTCACTTGGCCGGTGCTTCCTTCAGCGCGGGATGGCGCGCGTAGAGCAGTTTCTGCTGCAGGATCGTCAGGCAGTTCGACGTGATCCAATAGACCTGCAGCCCGACCGCGAACGGCGCCATCACGAACATCAGCACCCACGGCATCAGCGCGAAGACCTGCTTCTGCGTGGCGTCCATCGGTGCGGGGTTCAGCTTGAACTGGAAATACATGCTGATGCCGAGCAGGATCGGGACGACGCCGATCGCGATGAAGTGCGGCGGCGTGAAGGCGAGCAGGCCGAACAGGTTCAGCGGCGTCAGCGGATCGGGCGCGGACAGATCCTTGATCCACGCGACGAACGGCTGGTGACGCATTTCGATCGTCAGCATGAGCACCTTGTACAGCGCGTAGAAGATCGGGATTTGGAGCAGGGTGGGGGCGCAGCCGGCGAGCGGGTTGACCTTTTCCGCCTTGTACAGCGCCATGATCTCCTGCTGCATCCGCGGCTTGTCGTCCTTGTGCCGGTCCTGCAGCGCCTTCATCTTGGGCTGGATCGCGCGCATGTTGGCCATGCTGGCGAACTGGCGTTGCGCGATCGGGAACATCAGACCGCGGATCGTGACGGTCAGCAGGATGATCGCGACGCCGAAATTGCCGACCATGCGGAAAAGCCAGTCGAGATAGTAGAAGATCGGTTTCTCGACGATCTTGAACCAGCCCCAGTCGATCGCATAGTCGAGCCGAGCGACGCCTTCCTTGTCTGTGTAGCGGTCGAGGATCGCGACCTCCTTTGCGCCCGCAAAGAAGCGCGAGGTCTGCGTCAGTTGCTGGCCCGGCGGCAGCAGGCGGGCGGCGGTGGAGTAATCGGCCTGGTACGCCTTGTTCGCACCGGCGCGGAACTGTCCGTCGAAAGCGCGCGCCTGATCGGGGACCAATGCGGTCAGCCAGTATTTGTCGGAGAAGCCGAGCCAGCCGCGGGTCGACGTGAACTTGGCTGGAGCGGCGTCGATATCCTTGAAATCGATGTCGTAGTCCGCCTTGTCGTTATGCGCCGCCATCGGGCCGGTGTGGATCGTCCAGCTATCCGGATCCTTCGACACGCCGGTGCGGTTGACCAGGCCATAGATCGCTACTGCGACAGGCGCTGTGGCACCGTTGGCGACCGACTGCTTCACCGTGAACATATAGCCGTCGTCGACCGACAGATCGATCGCGAAGCGCTGGCCCTGCGCGTTGGTGGTGGTCAGCGTTACCGGCTGGCCGGGCGCGAGCACCTGCGACGACGCGGTCCAGACGGTGTCGGCGGCGGGGGCGGAGAGGCCATCGCCGCGCCACCCGAAGCTCGCGAAATACGCCTCCGGCGCGCCGGCGGGGGAGAGCAGGCGGATCGGGGCGGAGTTCTTCGCGATGGTCTCATCATAGCGGGTCAGCGTCAGGTCATCGATCCGCGCGCCCTTCAGGTTGATCGAGCCCTGCAGCGTCGGGGTCTGGATGCGGACGCGTGGCGTCTCGGCCAGCACCGCGCGGCGATCGCGGATCGCGGCGGGGGTGTCGGCGGTCGGATCAGCGCCCTTGTTGGCGATGACCTTCGTCTTGCCGTCCTCGATCCGCGTGACGGGCGGATTGGCGGTCGGGAAGAACTGGTTCTGCACCAGCGGCCAGCCGAACAGGATCAGCGCCGCGAGCACCGCGAACAGCACGAAATTCTTGTTGTCGTCGCTCACGAACGCCCCAATTCAGTTACGGTACCGGGTCCGGGCCATGCCCGCCCCAGGGATGACAGCGCGCGATACGCTTTGCCGCCAGCCACGAACCTTTGGCGGCCCCATAGCGGCGAAGCGCCTCTATTGCATAGGCCGAACAGCTTGGGCTGTAGCGGCACGACGGCGGCAGGATCAGCGACGGCCCCAATTGCCACCCACGTGCGATCAGCATCAGAAGCCGGGCGATCATCGCAAGGTTAGTCTAAGGTTAGGCCAAGACGATCGCGTCACCGCGGCATCACCTTCTTCAACGCCTTGACAAGTTCATCATGCAAGACGTTGAATTGACGTTCGATGCCACCCGCGCGACCGATCAAGATGTGGTCCGCACCGATGATTCCGCGCTCCGGCAGCACGTCGCGCACGAGCGCGCGCAACCGGCGCTTCATCCGGTTGCGTACGACCGCGTTGCCGATTTTCTTGGTGACGGTGAACCCGACGCGCATCGTGTCGTCACCATCGCCGCGGGGGCGCACCAGCAGGACGAAGCCCGGCATCGGTGCGCGCTTTCCCGCATTCGCCGCAAGAAAATCGCGGCGTTCCGAGATGACTTTTATGCGGAGAGCTTCTTGCGGCCGCGGTTGCGGCGGGCGCGGATCACCGCACGGCCGCCGACCGTCGCCATCCGCGAGCGGAAGCCGTGACGGCGTGCGCGCACCAGGTTGCTGGGCTGAAAGGTCCGCTTCATCGTGCATTTCCCGAATCTGAAACATCAAAGGCCGCCACGAAGGACGGCCCGAACGGGGCTGCGCATACGGATGTGCGACGGGAAAGTCAACGAAGCGGCGGGGTACGACACGAGTCCGGATGTGGGGCAGGTGTCCTGTTGATACAAGACAGTCGGTGATCGCCGGTAGCAAGCGGTTGAAAAGCCGCTATCGTCGCCGCCAAACGGGGGTGGCATGGCGGCGATTGTTGCGACGGTGGCGTATCTGGGTCTGGAGGCGCGCGGCGTCGAGGTGCAGGTGCAATTGATCCCCGGGTTGCCCGCGTTCAACGTCGTCGGACTGGCCGACAAGGCGGTGGCGGAAAGCCGCGAGCGGGTGCGCGGCGCGATCGCCGGGATGGGGCTGGCGCTGCCGCCGAAGCGGATTGCGGTCAATTTGTCGCCGGCCGATCTGCCGAAGGAAGGATCGCATTTCGACCTGCCGATCGCGCTGGCGTTGCTGGCGGCGATGGGCATCGTCGATGCCGAGGCGCTGGCGGATTATGTCGTCGTCGGGGAATTGACGCTCGACGGGCGGCTTGCGCCGTCGCCGGGCGTGCTGCTCGCCGCGCTTCATGCGGCGGAGGAGGGCAAGGGGCTGATCTGTCCCGCGGCGCAAGGGTCGGAGGCAGCGTGGAGCGGATCGATCGAGGTCGTCGCGGCACCCGATCTGCTGGCGTTGCTCAACCATCTGAAGGGGCAGGGGTTGTTGTCCGCGCCCGCGGCGGGGGAGGTCGAGGCGCTGACGCACGGGCCGGACCTGAAACAGGTGAAGGGGCAGGAAACCGCCAAGCACGCGCTGGAGATCGCCGCGGCGGGCGGGCACAATCTCCTGATGGTGGGGCCGCCGGGGGCCGGAAAATCGCTGATGGCGGCATGCCTGCCGGGAATCCTTCCGCCGCTCGACGCGGCCGAGGCGCTTGAGGTCAGCATGGTCCAGTCGGTCGCGGGGACGCTGAGCGGCGGGCGGTTGACGCGCGCGCGGCCGTTCCGCTCGCCGCATCATTCCGCCTCCATGGCCGCGCTGACCGGGGGCGGGCTGAAGGTGAAGCCGGGCGAGGTCAGCCTCGCGCATCTGGGCGTGCTGTTTCTCGACGAGTTGCCCGAATTCCAGCGCGCGGTGCTCGATTCGCTGCGCCAGCCGCTGGAGACGGGGACGGTCAGCGTCGCGCGGGCGAATGCGCACGTCACCTTTCCGGCGCGGGTGCAACTGGTCGCCGCTATGAACCCGTGCCGTTGCGGGCATCTCGGCGACGCGTCGATGGCGTGTGCGCGCGCACCGAAATGCGCGGCTGACTATCAGGCGAAGGTGTCGGGGCCATTGCTCGACCGGATCGATTTGCACGTCGAGGTACAGGCGGTCAGCGCCGCCGATCTGATCCTGCCGCCGCCCGCAGAAGGATCGGCCGAGGTTCGCGCGCGGGTGGCGGTGGCGCGCGCGGTGCAGACGGCGCGCTATCGCGACCGCGGCGTGCGCACGAATGCCGAGGTCGAGGGCGCGCTGCTGGAGGAATTCACCACGCCCGACGAACCCGGTCGCAAGTTGCTGGCGCAGGCAGCGGAGGCGATGCGGCTGTCGGCGCGCGGTTATACCCGTATTTTACGCGTCGCACGGACGATCGCCGATCTCGCGGGGAGCGAGGGCGTCGGCCGCATCCATATCGCCGAGGCGTTAAGCTACCGCCGCCAGGCTCCGCGCAATTAGGGCGGGTCGCCATTCAGCCCGCGCGGGCCTGCAAAGAGCGATTTTCTGCGCTTCGGTGCTCACGTACCCAAAAGTACGCTGCGCTCCGATGCTCGAAAATCACCCTTTTCGGCTCCGCCTGGACTGAATGTCGATCCACCCTGAGGCGTTCCGCGTTCGAGCGCGAGCAGTTGTTCTTTCACGGCCAGGCCACCTGCGAAGCCGGTGAGCGCGCCGTTCGATCCGACGACGCGGTGGCACGGCGCGATGATCGAGATCGGATTGCGCCCGTTCGCAGCACCGACTGCACGCGAAGCAGTAGGACGGCCGATCGCCTGCGCGATCTGACCATAGCTGCGCGTCTCGCCATAGGGAATCGCGACTAGTTCGGCCCATACCTGTTGCTGGAAATCGGTGCCGCGAAAGTCGAGCGGGACGGTGAAGCGGGTCAGTTCGCCCGCGAAATAGGCGGCGAGCTGGCGATCGGTCTCGATCAGTAGCGGATGGTTCAGACCGTCCGCGCAAGCGCTCAAGCGCACGCGGCGCGGATCGTCGTTCGGCCACAGGATCGCGACGAGCGCCGCGTCGCTCGCGACCAACGTCAGCCGTCCTACGGGTGATTCGATCACCTTGCTAGCCAGCATCGTCGCTCTCCAATCTTGGCGCGCCCGGCTGGACTCGAACCAGCGACCACAAGCTTAGAAGGCTCGTGCTCTATCCATCTGAGCTACGGGCGCCCGCGCGTTCGTTAGCGCGGATTGCGGCGGTGCGAAACAGGCGGCATGGTCTGGGCATGAGCGAAGAGAATGGAATGCCGAAGGTGGTTGCGGCCGATGCCGTGGGGGCGGCGGGCTTTCGCTATTTCGATTTCGTGATGGCGGCGTTCGTCGCGATCCTGTTGCTGTCGAACGTGCTGGGCGCAGGGAAGGTCGCGGTCGTCCACTTGCCGGTGATCGGGGCGTGGCCGTTCGGGGCGGGCATCCTGTTCTTCCCGGTCAGCTATGTGATCGGCGACGTGCTGACCGAGGTATATGGCTATGCGCGGGCGCGGCGCGTGATCTGGGCCGGGTTTTCGGCGACGCTGTTCATGGCGCTGATGGCGTGGGTGGTGGTCGCGTTGCCGCCTGCGCCCGACTGGACCAACCAGGCGGCGTATGAAATTGTGTTCGGGCAGGTGCCGCGGATCGTGTTCGCCAGCATGTGCGCGTTCTGGGCGGGGGAGTTCGTCAATTCCTACGTCCTGGCGCGAATGAAGGTGTGGAGCGGCGGCCGGCATCTGTGGATGCGGACGATCGGGTCGACGATCGCGGGGCAAGGCGTCGACAGCCTGATCTTCTACCCGCTGGCGTTCTGGGGCGCGGCGGGGTGGACGACCGATCTGGTCGTCACCGTGCTGTTCACGCAATGGGCGCTGAAGATGGGGTGGGAGGCGCTGTTGACCCCTGTGACATACGGCGTGGTCGGATGGCTGAAGCGAGCGGAGGGGGTCGACGTGTTCGATCGCGAGACGGATTTCACGCCGTTCCGGGCGCGGGTGTAAGCTACTTCTTTCGTGCGATCAGCGAGTTGCCGCATGCCAGCGTCATGACCATTTCAGGCGAGAGGCTGGCCACCAGTCCCGTCCAGAACTCTCCTGTTGGCGATTCGGCGACAAGTTGACCGGCCGGCGTCGCTAGTAGGCGGGTATGCGCCGCCGGATCGCGTTGCGCGAGATCGGACAGCATCGCCGAGAGATACCAGGTGATCGAGTGCGCTGGCGTCTGGTTGGCCAAGGTATCGATCAATTCGATGTCGTATCCATCATCGAACATTCGACGGAGTCCGGCGCGCGTTGCATTGTAGTAATGCGATGGATAACCGTGAACAGGTTGCAGAAACGGCCAGTCGATAAAAACCTTACCGCCTGGTTTCAGCATCCGGCGAAATTCTTCCGCTACCTTCCACGGTTCTTCGACGTGCTCAAGTACAGCGAAACAACCGATCCCATCCAGTGATTCGGACGCAATCGGATAACGACTACCAGGTTCCATGATCAGGTCGGCAGATACGGACGGATAGACTTCGATATACAAGCAATTATCGGATTTAGTATGCCGACGGCCGCAGCCGATATCGGCATATAGCTTGTCCGGATTCTGTTCGACTTCGGTGACGAACGGTCCGAACCCGGCATTGGCGGATTCGGCATCATACGCCGCCAGATCATAGGTGGATGCACCATACAGGATTGGAAAAGCGTCTTTCTCCGCCGCAAAGCGAAAATTGCCTCTCGCCCCCTTCGACGCGTCGAGCACCGGTGCGAAGCGTTCATAGCGCCGATGAATACGAGATTTCATCGACGAGAAGGACGCCGCAGTCATCTGGCGCCGTCTTTCGGCCAGACCAAACTCGCGAAAATGTGCCGCGCCGTCGCCGCCGGACATGACATGCTGCGCGACGTCAGGGTTCGCCGCCAGATATCGGTCAAGGTCGAAATTTTCCGCGATCGCGGGCTCAAATTTGGGCGAAGGGCTTTTTTTCCAACGGCTCACGCAATCACCTCCAACAATCCTTCGAACAGGCGGCGGCCGTCGGTGCCGCCGTGGGCGGTTTCGATGCGGCGTTCGGGGTGGGGCATCAGGCCCAGCACGTTGCCCGCGTCGTTCAGGATGCCCGCGATCCGCCGCGCGCTGCCATTCACTTCCTCGGCGTAGCGGAAGGCGATGCGGCCTTCACCTTCGAGCCGATCGAGCGTCGCGGCGTCGGCGAAGTAATTGCCGTCATGGTGCGCGACCGGGATGCTGATCGTCTCGCCAGCCGAATAGCGCGCGGTGAAGGCGCTTTGCGTGTTCTCCACCGTGAGCGCGACGTCGCGGCAGACGAAGTTCAGGCCAGCGTTGCGCATCAAGGCGCCGGGGAGGAGACCGGCTTCGGTCAGCACCTGGAAGCCGTTGCAGATGCCGATTACCGGCAGACCCTTCGCGGCTTCGTCCGTCACCGCGCGCAGGATCGGTGACCGCGCGGCCATCGCGCCCGACCGAAGATAGTCGCCATATGAAAAGCCGCCGGGGAGCGCGACGAGGCCGATTCCGTCGGGCAATTCGGTCTCGCGGTGCCACACCATCACCGGCTTGACGCCGGTCACCGCCTCCAGCGCGACGGCGATATCGCGGTCGCAGTTGGAGCCGGGGAAGACGACGACCGCGGTCTTCATGCGCGCGATACTCGGTAGTTTTCGATCACGGTGTTGGCGAGCAGCTTCTGGCACATCGCGTCGACCTGTTCGTCGGTCACGTCATCGGTGAGATCGAGTTCGATCAGCTTGCCGACACGCGCGCCATCGACGCCCGCAAAGCCGAGGCTGGCGAGCGCGTGTTCGATCGCCTTGCCCTGCGGATCGAGCACGCCGGGCTTCAGCGTGACATGGACGGTCAGCTTCATCACTTCCCCCGGCGCTTGCGGTGGCTTTCGAGATCGAGCACCGCCGAATCCTCGCCCTCGGGCAGCAGGCCCAGGCGGCGTGCGACCTCCTGATAGGCCTCCGCCTCGCCGCCAAGGTCACGGCGGAAGCGGTCCTTGTCGAGCTTCTCGCTGGTTTCCATGTCCCAAAGGCGGCAGCAATCGGGGCTGATCTCGTCCGCCAGGATGATGCGGCCGTAGTCGTTATCCCAGATGCGGCCGAACTCCAGCTTGAAGTCCACGAGGCGGATGCCGACCCCGGCGAACAGGCCGCACAGGAAATCGTTGATGCGGATCGACAGGTCGGCGATGTCGTGCATCTCCTCCTGCGTCGCCCAGCCGAAAGCGGCGATATGTTCGTCGGTGATCATCGGATCGCCGAGTTCGTCCGATTTGTAGGCATATTCGATGATCGTGCGGGGCAGCTTCGTGCCCTCCTCGATCCCGAGCCGCTTCGACAGCGTGCCCGCCGCGACATTGCGCACCATCACCTCGATCGGGACGATCTCGACCTGGCGGATTAGTTGTTCGCGCATATTGAGACGGCGGATGAAGTGCGTCGGAACGCCGATATGGTCGAGCAGGGTGAAGATGTGCTCGGAAATGCGGTTGTTGAGCACGCCCTTGCCGCTGATCGTGCCCTTCTTCTGGGCGTTGAACGCGGTGGCGTCGTCCTTGAAATACTGGATCAGGGTGCCGGGTTCCGGCCCCTCGTAGAGGATCTTCGCCTTGCCTTCGTAGATCTGCCGGCGACGCGCCATCGCATTACCCCTGAAATATTTCGCCCCGGCGGCGCGAATGGGCCGCGCGGCCGGGGCTGGAATCGGGCCGGGCTATAGGGGAAGGGGGGCGGGGGTGCAATCGGGGCTTCCCCGCGCGAAAGTCGCAGTCGCTAGTCAAATCGCTCATATCGCGGTGGAGGGTTCTGATCATAGTGCGCGAGCCGCGACGCCAGCGACCCCAGGTGAATTTCGAGTTTGTGACCGTCGGGATCGAGGAAATAAAGCGAACCGCCTTCGCTGCGATTGTCCCGCCAGATAGTTGCGCGTTCGCGAATCTTGGCGCTCAAGGCATCGAAATCGGCAGCGTCGACGCTGAATGCGGCATGGGTGTAGTCGGCGTGCGGTCCTTGGCGTGTGGCGGGATCGCTTGACAGGCACAGCCACGTCGCGCCGATCTCCAGATAGGCCCCGCTTTCCCATCTCGCGCAAATGCGACATCCGAGCACGTCGCGGTAGAAATGGATCGATCGTTCGAGATCGCTAACCGCAAAGGTCAGGTGATTGAGGCCGGTGAGCGCTGGCTCGTTCATCGCTATTGCTTCCCGGATTCGCTTAACGCTGCGCGGATCAGGCGCTTCGTCTCTCCCCACGCTAGCGTTTCCGGGGCGATCAATTCGACGTGGCCGGTGTCGGGGATGGTGTGGAGAATCACCTTGTCCCCGGCCTTGCTCGCCTTCGCAATGTAGTTGGTGGCCATCCGATACGGGATGATGCGGTCTTCGCGGCCGTTGATGAGGTCTTGCGGCACGCCGATCGGCAGGAGGCGGGGGATCGAGGTGTCGGTGTAGGGATCGGTGCGACCGGTTCCCACGAGTTTGGCGATCACTTCGGTGCCGCAGCCGTTGTCGGGGCTGGCGGCGGTTGCTTCGAGGTCGGGAAGGCCGCCGAGGCTGATGACGTGGGCGATCTTGAGTGGCTTGGCGGTGCGGAGCGGGCTGGTCTTCGGAAGCTTGCTACGGCCCGCCAGCCACAGCGCGAGGTGGCCGCCCGCGGAATGGCCGACCGCGACGACACGAGTCAGGTCGAGATTGTATTTCTTTGCGTCGACAGCGAGTTGGTCGGCCGCCTGTGCCGCATCCGTGAAGGTGCCGGGGTAACCGCCGCCGTCGCGATCGACGCCGCGATAGTCGATGTTCCATACCGCGATTCCGTCGGCGCGGAGATCGGCGGCGATCCAGTCCATCAGCTTGCGGTCGGCGATGCTGGTCTGCCAGCAGCCGCCATGGACCATCAGCACGACCGGGCGCTTTACCGTACGTTTGGGGAGCCAGACGTCGACCTTCTGCATCCGGTCGGGACCGTAGGAGACGGTTGCGTCGGGCGTGGGGCGCGGGCGGCTGGTTAGGTCTGGCCAGGTCAGAGGAGTGAAGGATTTGGCGGCGGCCATCGCGGCGAGGTTCGACGGGATCAGCGTCAGGATTGCAAGCGCCGCAAACCAGATGCGGAACCGTGAATGTTGTGAATGTTGAGACGCTGGAGCGGTTTTCTCAACGTTCGCGGTGGAGCGTGGATGTGAGGGGCGGGAGGGGCGTGTCCGGAACATCGCCGGGACGGTGCCACAACCCGCCCGTTGTAGGAAAATTGTTTCGCATCAATGTTTGACGGGCCGACGGTCACGATCGTCCGGCGTGCGCCATGGCGCATCGAACTGATATTCATGCAGGCGCGCCAGACCCATCCCGATCGAGCGGAACAGCTTATTGATATCCCGGGCGAAAGCATTCTGGTGATCGGCCCAGTCGCGGGTGAGGAAATCGTCTCGCATCATTCGAACCTCCTGTGTCGGGCGGGGATTGCCGCCCGGCAAGAGATGGAACAAATCACGATTCGCCGCCAACAAATCGATGGACCATCGTTATAAGGCAGGCTTATCATCTCACGCCATGCGACGTCTGCCGCCACTGTCCGCCGTCCGGGTATTCGAGGCGGCGGCGCGTCACCAGAATTTCACCGCCGCCGCGGCCGAGCTGGGAATGACGCAGGCGGCGGTAAGCTATCAGATCAAGCTGTTGGAGGAGCGGCTGGGCGCGGCGCTGTTCCGGCGCGAGAAGAAGCGCGTGGTGCTGACCGAGGCGGGAAGCCGCGCAGCGCCTGCGCTGACGCGCGCGTTCGATTCGATCGATGCGACGTTCGCGGCGGTGCGGGCGGAGGATGAGGGGCTGCTGACCGTGTCCACCTCCAACACCTTCGCCAACACCTGGCTGGCGTGGCGGTTGGGGTCTTTTCAGATGGCGCATCCCGAGATGGCGGTGCGGCTCCACACCAGCGACGCGATGGTCGATTTCGCGGCGGACGAGGTGGATGTCGCGGTCCGCGCGGGACTGGGGCCGTGGCCCGACGTGGCGCAGGATCTGCTGATGCGGATCGACTTCACCCCGATGTGCAGCCCGTCGTTCCTGGCGGCGCAGGGCGGCAGCCTGACCCCGGCGGACCTGCCGCGGATGTTGCTGATCAGCCCACAGGATCCGTGGTGGCTGTGGTGGCTGCAGGAGGCCGGAGTGGAGGTGCCGGGCGGTGTGCTGCGTCCGGGCGTGCGGCTCGATTCGCAGGCGCATGAGGGCAATGCGGCGATCGCGGGACAGGGGATGGCGATCCTGACGCCGTTCTTCTGGCGCAACGATCTGGCCGAGGGGCGGCTGGTGCGGCCGTTCGCGCAAGTGTCGACGCGCGATTACGGGTATTGGCTGGTCTATCCCGAACATCGCCGCCGCGTGCCGAAGATCGCGCGCTTCCGCGAATGGCTGCTGGCGGAGATCGCGAAGGACCGCGCGCTGCTGGCGTGAGCGGAGGCGCGCTGCTACCCAGCGAAACATATGGCCACCGACTTCGCAGAACCGCCGATCGGCATCCTCGACGCGCCGTTCGATTCCGCCCTTTCCGAACGCTATCTGGTCTATGCGCTGTCGACGATCACCGCGCGGTCGTTGCCCGATGTGCGCGATGGGCTGAAGCCTGTTCACAGACGGTTGTTGTGGGCGATGCGGCTGCTGCGGCTCGATCCGAGCCAGGGATATAAGAAGTGCGCGCGTGTCGTGGGCGACGTGATCGGCAAATATCACCCGCATGGCGACCAGTCGGTCTATGACGCGATGGTGCGGCTCGCGCAGACGTTTTCGCTGCGCTATCCGCTGGTCGACGGGCAGGGCAATTTCGGCAACATCGACGGCGATAACGCAGCTGCATACCGCTATACCGAGGCGCGGCTGACGCAGGTTGCGATCGACCTGATGGATGGGCTGGACGAGGACGCCGTCGCCTATAAACCGACGTACAATAACGAGGATCAGGAGCCGGAACTGTTTCCGGGGATGTTCCCGAACCTGCTGGCGAACGGCGCGAGCGGGATTGCGGTCGGGATGGCGACGAGCATTCCGCCGCACAATGCCGCGGAACTGCTCGATGCGGCGATCGCGCTGATCGACGACGCGGACGCCGATCCGCTGGCGTTCGTGAAGGGACCGGATTTCCCGACCGGCGGGCTGGTGGTCGATGCTCCGGTTGCGCTACGCGAGGCCTATGCCACCGGGCGCGGGAGTTTCCGGGTGCGCGCGCGCTGGTCGGTGGAGCGCGAGAAGGGCGGGGGGTGGCAGGTTGTCGTCACCGAAATCCCGTACGGCGTGCAGAAGGGCAAGCTGATCGAGCAGATCGCCGAACTGATCAACGCCAAACGGCTGCCGATCCTGGCCGACGTGCGGGACGAATCGGATGAGCAGGTGCGGCTGGTGCTGGAGCCGCGCAGCCGCACGGTCGACGTGTCGGTGATGATGGACGGGCTGTTTCGGCTGTCCGATCTGGAAACACGCGTGCCGCTGAACCTGAACGTGCTGGACAGCCGGCGGACGCCACGGGTGATGAGCCTGAAGGAGGCGCTGGCGGCGTGGGTCGAGCATCAGTTCGTGGTGCTGCGGCGCAAGACCGAGCATCGGCTGGGCAAGATCGCCGATCGGCTCGAATTGGTGGCGGGCTACATCATCGCCTACCTCAACCTTGACCGCGTGATTGCGATCATCCGCGCCGAGGACGAGCCGAAGCCGGTGCTGATCGCGGAGTTCGAGCTGACCGACCGGCAGGCCGAGGCGATCCTGAACATGCGGCTGCGGTCGTTGCGCAAGCTGGAGGAAATGGAGCTGCGATCGGAGCGCGCGAAGCTGGAGAAAGAGCAGGCGGAACTGACGACCTTGCTTGGCTCCGAGGCGCGGCAACGGACGCGGATGAAGCGAGATCTGACGAAGATCCGTGATCGCTATGGGCTGGAGACTGTGCTCGGCGCGCGGCGGACGACGATCGAGGAGGCCGCACCGACGCGCGACATCCCGCTGGAGGCGATGATCGAGCGCGAGCCGGTGACGATTATCCTCTCACAGCGCGGCTGGGTGCGCGCGATGCGCGGCCACGTCGAACTGTCCGCGCCCGAGACGATGAAGTTCAAGGAGGGCGACGGTCCGGCCTATGCGTTTCATGCGCATACTACGGACAAGTTGCTGCTGGCGGCGGAGAACGGGCGGTTCTTCACGTTGGCGGCCGATAAGCTGCCGGGCGGGCGCGGGTTCGGGGAGCCGGTGCGGGCAACGATCGACCTGGACGGCAGCGTCGGGATCGTGGCGTTTCTGCGCGCTGGGAAAACGGAGAAGATGCTGGTCGCGGCGAGCGACGGGCGCGGGTTCGTGGTGCGCGCGGCGGACGTGATTGCGGAAACGCGCAAGGGCAAGACCGTGATGACCCCGCGGCCCGGTGCAAAGCTGGCGCTGGTCCGGCCGATCGCGGCGGAGGCGGATTATGTCGCGGCGATCGGCGACAACCGGAAGATGCTGGTGTTCCCGCTGAACGAAGTCGCCGAACTGTCGCGCGGACAGGGGGTGCAGTTGCAGCGGTATCGCGATGGCGGGATGTCCGACGCGGTGGCGTTCCGCTTCGCCGACGGGCTTAGCTGGACGATGCGCGGCGAGAGCGCGCGCACGCGGACTGAAAGCGACCTGAATCCGTGGCGCGCGGCGCGCGGGGCGGCGGGACGGATGCCGCCCAGCGGCTTTCCGCGCGACAACCGGTTCTGAGTGGAACGCGAAAAATTGTAAAAAATAACGCCCGCGCCGTTCCGGTTTAGGGCGAATTAACCCCGCGCACCTAGTGCGTCGGTATGGCATCGACGGCATCCCTGAAGGAAACGCCGCGGCCGAGCGTCGTTCCTGCTGGAATGACGGCGGCCGAAGGTGCGCTCGAATTGCTGCCGATCCCTGCGGTGATCGTCGGCTTCGACGGCGCGCGCATGGTGTTCGAGATGCCGAACCGCTTGTTCCGGCGCCTTGGCTTCGATGCGAGCGCCGAACAATCGCCGCTGGCGACTGACCTGGGCGCGCGCATCGCGGCGTTCCTGGAAAACGACGCCGGGCGCGAGGAGTTCACCTGGCGGACCGGCAGCGCGGTCGAGCAGCGCCAGTTCGCGGTGACGCTGGCGCGTGTGTCGTTCCGGACCGAGCCGCGCTGCTTCGTGGGACTGGTCGACCAGACCGGCGAGATGCGCACCGCGCTGAACCTGCGGCGCGAAATGACCACCGACAGCCTGACCGGTCTGCCCAATCGCGGTGGTTTCGGTGATCGGCTGGAGGCGCTGATCGATGCGGGCGACACGTCCTACGCGGTGCTGGTCATCGATCTCGACCGCTTCAACCGGGTGAATGCGTGCCTTGGCAATTTGGCCGGGGATGAATTGTTGATCACGGTCGCGCGGCGGATCAAGAGCGCGCTGCGCGCCGGCGACATGCTGGCGCGAATCGGCGGCGACGAGTTCGGCATATTGATCGCCGTCGACGAAGCGCCGATCGAGGCGGAGCAGGTCGCGCGGCGGATCCGCGCGGCGCTGGCCACGCCATTCCGGCTGAGCGATTTCGAGATTCGCGTGTCGGCCTCGATCGGCATCGCGTTCGGCGACGAATCGATCGACGAACCCGAAAGCGTGATCCGGCAGGCGCAATTCGCGGTGCGGCGGTCCAAGCAGAGCGGCGAGGCCGAACCGTATCAACCAAAGGCGTTCGACCGTGCGCGCGAACAATTCGCGATGGAAACCGCGCTGCGGCGCGCGATCGAGGCGCGCCAGCTGACGCTGCACTATCAACCGATCTGCGACCTATCGAGCGGGCGGATCGTAGCGTTCGAATCGCTCGCGCGCTGGACCGATGACGACGGTCGCGAGGTTTCGCCGACCGAATTCATCCCGGTCGCCGAAGAATCCGGTCTGATCGTGCAGCTTGGGCGGTGGGCGATCGACGAGGCGCTGGGGACGCTGGCGGCGTGGGATTGGCGCGCCGGCGGCGATTGCGGCGTCAATATCGCGGTCAACCTGTCCGCCATCCAGTTGCAGCGCGACGCGATCGCGCCGCTGGTCGATTCGGCGCTGCGGCGGCATGGGTTGCAAGGGCATCGGCTGAAGTTGGAGCTGACCGAAAGCGCGCTGATCGCCGACCCCGACCGGATCGCGACCGTGCTCCATGCGCTGAAGGCGTTGGGCACGCAGCTGGCGATGGACGATTTCGGGACGGGTTATTCCAACCTGGGCTATCTGCAGAGCCTGCCGATCGACGTCCTGAAGATCGACCGCAGTTTCGTCACCGGGATGCTGGTTAGCCGCGACAAGGTGGCGATCGTCCGTGCGGTGCTGGGGCTGGCCGCGGCATTGGGCATGGAAACCGTGGCGGAGGGGATCGAGACGCTGGAACTGGGGCAGACGCTGGCCGCGCTCGGCTGCACGTATGGGCAAGGCTATGCGTATGCGCGCCCGTTGCCCGCCGACGAAGCCTATGCGTTGCTGGCGGAGCGCAACGCCTGAGCGACGATTTCGTCCGCGATCTGCCGCGTGCGTGCGGCGTCGGGGAAACCTTCGCCGATCCAGCGGGTCTCGATCGCGCGCAATGCCTGCGCGACGTCCGGCCCCTTCGCCAGACCGCGTTCGACCAATGCGCCGCCATTGATCGGTAGCCGCGGCGGATTCCATTCGGTGATTGCGTCGACCGGCGCATCGGCCAGAAGAAGGCGGTCGATCGCCTGCGGCTGGCCGACCCGGTAGGCGAGCGCACGCGGTCCCTCGTCACCCGGACCGGCGGTGGCGGCGATCAATCGCTTGCGATCGTTGTTGGACAGTTTCAGCCGCGCGCCGACCGCCTCCGCCGCCTGCGGAGCGATCAGCGACGCAAGGCGGCGGATCGGGTCGGGGGCGACGCCCGTCGCTGCTTCATGACCAGCGAGCGCCGCAAAGCGGGACGCGTCCGAAATCTCTGGCAGAACGGGGCGGAAGATCCCGCGGTCGATCATCAGCGTGACCACCGGGACGGCGTTCTTCGCGACCAGCAGTTTCAGTACTTCCGCCGCGATCCGTTCGCGCGACAACGCCATCAGATCGTTGGCGCGCGCGGTGCAGGCGGCAAGGCCGGCTTCGTCGATGGCCGCACCGAAGCGGGCGTGGAAGCGGAAGAAGCGCAGGATGCGGAGGTGGTCTTCGGCGATGCGCCGATACGGATCGCCGATGAAACGCACGCGGCCGGCGCGCAGATCGTCGATGCCGCCGAAATAGTCGAAAATCTCACCGCTTAGCGGGTCGGCGTAGAGTGCGTTCATCGTGAAGTCGCGTCGCGCCGCGTCCTCGCGCCAATCGTCGGTGAACGCGACGGTGGCGTGGCGGCCGTCGGTCGTCACGTCGCGGCGCAGCGTCGTCACCTCCACGACCGTGCCGTTCGACACGGCGGTGATGGTGCCGTGTGCGATGCCGGTCGGGATCGCCTTGATCCGTTTCGCCTCCAGCCGGTCGACGACGTCGGCCGGCGCATGTCGCGTGGCGATGTCGATGTCCGAGACGTCGAGACCAAGCAGCGTATCGCGCACCGCGCCGCCGACGAAGCGAGCGTCGCCGTGCGCGCCGCCGAGCGCATCGGCGAGCTGGTCGAGACCCGCGCGATGCCGCCACGGTGCGTCGGGCAGCGTCATGCGGTCCATGCGAGCCGCCGCGACAGGTTGACGATCATTCCCGCGGTCGCACCCCAGATCCGGCGGTCCTGCCACGGAATCTCGAAATAGCGCCGTTCGCGGCCCTCCCACATCGCACTGGCCGCGACATGGTTCGCGGGATCGAGCAGATAGTCGAGCGGCACCTCGAATACGCTCGCCACCTCCGCCTCGGACGGCACGAGCGGCAGATCGGCGGGAATGACCCCGATGACGGGCGTGATGCTGTAGCCCGTGCCCGTGCGATACAGGTCGGCGACGCCGATCACCTCCACCGCGGAGGGCGGGAGCGCGATTTCCTCATCGGCTTCGCGCAACGCGGCGGCGATCGCGTCCTCGCCGGGATCGATGCGGCCGCCGGGGAAGGCGACCTGCCCGGCGTGTTTGCGCAGCGTTTCGGTGCGTTGCGTCAGGATCACGCCGGGACGCGCGCGATCGGTGATCGGCACCAGGACGGCGGCCGATACCAGCGCCGCATGATCCGCAAGATCGCCGTGGTCGCCCGGCAGCAACGCCCGATCTCGCTCGACGACCAGCGCGGCGGCGATCCGCTCGGCCAGCGTCATGGCTGCAGCGGGAAGAACGCGCCGTCGCTCCACACGCCGGGGGTGGCGTCATCGCCGGAGAGGGCGCGTTCGGCCAGATCATAATAGACGCTGCGCACGACCAGCGCCTCCAGCCCGCCGCGGACGTGAAGATACGGGTGCGGTCCGTCGTCCTGCTCGACGAAGCGCAAGGGATGCTCGGCCGACGCGGTGACCAGGTCGCCGGTGTTGAGCCGGAAGGCGAGCTTCGCGGCTTTGCCCTCACCCTCGACCTTCATCTCGACAGCGACGAACGGCGCATCCTCGACCGCGATATCGAGCTTTTCGACCGGGGTGACCAGGACGTAGCCGCCATCCGGTTCGCGGCGCAGGATGCGGCTGAAGGCGCGGACCATCGCCGGGCGGCCGATCGGCGATCCCTGATGGAACCATGTTCCGTCGCGCGCGATCCGCATGTCGCTGTCGCCGCAATGCGTCGGGTTCCAGCGTTCGACCGGAGGCAGGCGATCGTCCTCCGCCAGCCGCGCGATATCGGCGACGCTCAGGCTATCGAAATCGGGCGGCGGGGCCATCGGCATGGGGGCGGGGTAGGGTAGCGAACAACGCCGGTAAAGGGGTCAGGCGGTGACGCCGACCCGTGGCCCGACGACGCCCGCACCGTATGGCGCTGTGTCGCCGCGGGCGAGCAGGCGGCGCGGTTCGACCGGTCCAGGCAACCGCCAGCCGGCCGTGCGTTCGGCGCTGAAGCCGAAGAAGCGGCCATAATATTCCGGGTCGCCGATCAGCATCAATGCGTGGTCCGGGACGGTCGCGAGCGCGGCGCGCATCAGCGCCCGCCCGATCCCGTTATGTTGAAGTTCGGGCGCGACGGCGACCGGGCCGACCAACGTCAGCGGGATGCGCAACCCCTGGTCGCCGATGAACAGCAGCGGCCAAAGCTGGATCGAGCCGATCAGTTCGCCATCCGCCATCGCAGCCAGGCTGGGGCCGGTCAGCGCCGTGACGCCTTCCCGCAGCCGATAGGCGGTGCGGGTGTGACGGTCGACGCCGAATGCGCGGTCGAGCAAATGCTCCACCGTCTGCGGATCGATCGTTTCCAGCGCGACCAGATCGGCCAAATGCACCTCCATGCCCGCGCCATCGGTCCGGCGGGCGGCGCGCTTTAACCGTCCGCTGTGTGAACGCAAGCCGAACGACACCGCGCTCCTTCCGCCGCGTCACAACTGTCGCTAAGGCGCGCGGCGTGGAAGATACCCTTGAACTCGACGTGCACGATCTGGAGGTGCCGGTGCTGACCGGCATCTATTCCGAAGAGACGCATCTGCCGCAGCCGCTGCGCATCTCGCTGAGCGTGTTGCTGGATGCGCCCGATCGCTTCGCGCACGACACGCCGCTGTCTGCGTCGAAGAACTACCTCGACCTGAAACACGCTGCGACCGCCTTGCCGGGGGGGGTGCATTTCACGCTGATCGAGGGCGTCGCCGATCACATCGCCGAGACACTCTTCCTGCAGGACAAGCGTGTGCGCCGGGTGACGGTCAAGATCGTCAAGCTGGCGATCGCCGAAGCGGGCGAATCGATCGGCGTCACGATGGTGCGTCACCGGCGCTGAGGCTGTCTGAGAATTCGCGAAATACGCTATCCGCGGCCGCACGGCCCCAATTGCTCCAGCACGAACGAATAATCCTCGCGCGCCTTCGCCGCATCGTCCGGCGCGATCGATTCGGTGCTGCGTTCCGGCAGGTCGCGCGGCAGGCCGCAGGCGAGGCGATACCATAACAATGTGTCGCGGCGCGGCGGGCCGGCCGAATCGTCGACGATTTCCGACAGCGCGACCGCCCAGCGCGGCGCTTCGCCCGGGCGGCGCAGGATCGACAGCGATACAGGGCGGCGATCGGCGGTGGCCAGGAACACCTGCGTTTCGCCTTCTCCGGGCAGCGAACCGGCGACATGGAAGGCGTTGCCGACCCCGGTGATGTCGGGCGGCGCGTCGGTGGCAACCAGTTCGCCGACGATCTTACGCGCCAGCGCGTCGGTGGACGGCGACCAGGCGCGTTGCGCGCCGGGAGTGACGAGTTGCACCTGATTGGCACGGCCGGCGACCGGACGGGCGAACAGCAGTACGCGG
Source organism: Sphingomonas sp. SUN019 (assembly GCF_024758705.1). Taxonomy (NCBI): domain Bacteria; kingdom Pseudomonadati; phylum Pseudomonadota; class Alphaproteobacteria; order Sphingomonadales; family Sphingomonadaceae; genus Sphingomonas; species Sphingomonas sp. SUN019. The sequence continues at coordinate 3,202,062 of NZ_CP096971.1, forward strand.
GTTTTCTTGTATTTGGGGATACGGCCGTCCGAATCTAGCGGCGCATCAAGCAGATAGCCGACGCGTGGCGGGATCGCGCCGGGGCCGCGGACCAGCGCGGTCACATCCGCCTCGACATAGAAGCGCGCGACGCCCGGCGGGACGGCGGCGGCCTCTGCGCCCTTGATCCGGCTGGTCGAACGGATCGTGGCGTCGATCACCAGCGGACTGCCGATCACCAGTTCCGCGAGATCGGCATAATCGGGTCCGGCGGCGGGAACTGCGACTCCGGACGGAACCGGTTGCGCCTGCGCGGCGTAGGGGGAAAGGAGAAGCGCGGCGAGGAGTGCGGCGCAGGGCGAGCTTAGGGGCGACATCATGACGTCAATAATAGCGCCGAGGCATCTGAACGTTATAGAAATAAAACCGTCACGTCGCGATTGTACGTTTGTTGCGTCCGACAAAGCGTTTGCGTGTCACACGGGGTCGCGATAGGACTCGCACTCTGACGGCGTTGCGGTTAGCGCCGAACAGACGGGTGTGCCCTTCCGACGCTACGGAAAAGGCAGCCTGGCCCCTAGCGGCCCTAGGGATGAGGGAGTTTCTTTGCTGAATGGCCTATGCTGACCAGAAGATGAGCGGGAACAAGATCGTCGCGATCGTTATCGTCGCGTTGATCCATGCGGTTCTCGGCTACGCCTTCGTCACCGGCCTCGCGTTTCAATACGTGAAGAAGGTGTCGGAGAAGCTGAACACGTTCGACGTCGAGGAGCCACCGCCCCCGCCGCCGGACGAACCGCCGCCCCCGCCGCCAGACATTCCGTTGACGCCGCCGCCGGTCGTGTCGCCGCCGCCGATCGTGATGACGCCATCCCCACCGGTGGTGATCAATACGACCCCGGTGCCGCCGCCACCCATGCCGCCGGTCGCCGTCGCCGTGCCGGTTCCTCCGCCGCCAGCAGCCCCGCGCGTGTCGCAGGCGGCAGGGCTGAAGGGTAACCCGGGGCAGTTCTTCGGCGCGGACAACTATCCGCCGTCGGCGCTGCGTGCGGGTGAAGCGGGGCGCGTCGTCGCATCGCTCACCGTGGGCGTGGATGGTCGCGTGACGGACTGTGTCGTCTCGACGTCGAGCGGCAGTTCGGCGCTCGATCAGGCGACGTGCCGGATCGCGCGCAGCCGGGTCCGGTTCTCGCCGGCGAAGGACGACAACGGCGCTCCGATCGCGTCGAAATACACGTTGCCGGTGCGCTGGCAGATTCCGGAATAACCGCGCCGCTGCGCGCACGACCATCTAGAGGAAAGACTCGCTATGATCATCAATATCCTGGCAGCGGCCGGCAACGCTGCCGCCCCCGCTGGCGAAAACCCGTACGGCCTGGGCGCCGCGCTCGAACAGGGCGGCATCATCGCCCAGACCGTGTTCGGCATCCTGGTGCTGTTCTCGGTCGTTTCGTTCTACATCATGTTCACCAAGCTGTTCGAGCAACAGAAAATCATCAACCAGTACAAGCGGATGCGTGCTGGCTTCTGGAACGCAAACTCGCTGCGCGAGGGATCGGCCAAGCTCGAGAAGAATTCCGCGTACAAGCAGATCGTCGACGACGGTCTGGCCGCGCAGGAGCAGCACACCAAGCTGACCGATCCGGTCGAGGCGCATGACTGGCTGCACGGTTCGCTGGGCCGCTCGGAAAACGCGATCAACTCGAAGCTGGGCGGCGGTCTCGCCTTCCTGGCGACGGTCGGCGCGACCGCGCCGTTCATCGGGCTGTTCGGCACGGTGGTCGGCATCTACCGCGCACTGGTGAAGATCGGCGCGGCGGGACAGGCATCGATCGACGCGGTCGCAGGCCCGGTCGGCGAGGCGCTGATCATGACCGCGCTCGGCCTGGTCGTCGCGGTTCCCGCGGTGCTCGGCTACAACTGGCTGCAGCGTCGCAACAAGGCGATCGCGGAAGATCTCTCGGCGTTTTCGAACGACGTGCTGGGCTACCTCGCGTCGAACGGCGCGGTTCGTCCGGCCTTCGCCGGTGCGGCCAAGACCGCTCCGACGAAGCCCGTCGCCGCGACGACGACCACGGCCGGCCAGACCGGTGGCGTGCAGACCCGCGCATAAGCACTACTTTCGGGGTCGTCGTACCGGCGACCCCGATTACGCGACGCCCGCTGTCGGGACGGAGCGAATAATGGATAGGATGTATCGCACATGGCGATGAGCGTTGGTGACAACACAGATACGCCGATGTCGGACATCAACACGACGCCGCTGGTCGACGTCATGCTGGTGCTTCTGATCATCTTTCTGATCGCGGTTCCGGTCGTGATCCAGACCGTCAAGGTCGAACTGCCAAAGGTTCGTTTCGACCCGACGACGACCAAGCCCGAGAACGTCTCGCTGTCGATCACCAGCGACGGCAGCGGCGCCTGCAAGGTGTATTGGGGCATGACCCCGGTGACGCATCAGGAACTGCTCGATCGTGCGGTCGCCAAGCTGAAGGCGGAAATCGCGCGTCAGGGCGGCATCGGCAACCCGGATCTCGAACTGCCCGAGGCGCATGTGCGCGGCGACGTGAACACGCCGTGGCGCTGCATCGGCGGCGCGATCTTCAATATGCAGATGGCCGGTTTCGCGAAGGTCGGCTTCATTTCGGAACCGCCGCCGGGCACCGGCGTGACGCGGCTCTGAATCAGGCCATCAGGAGTAATTTGACATGGCAATGAGTGGCGGCAACGACGATGGCGAGCCGATGATGGAACTGAACATGACGCCGTTGATCGACGTCCTGCTCGTTCTGATCATCATGTTCATCATCACCATTCCGATCCAATCGCACGCGGTGAAGGTCGATCTTCCGCAGAACGACCCGAATGCGGTGAAGCCCCCGGTCGAACCGGACAAGAACAAGATCTCGATCGATCCCGCGGGAACGGTGGCGTGGAACGGCCAGCCGGTCGACGAAGTGACGCTGCGGCAATATCTGAACATCGCCGCGTCGCTGAAGCCGGAACCCGAACTGCACTTCCAGCCCGATCCGGCGGCGCGTTACGAAGTGGTCGATCGTACCCTGGCGGTGGTGAAACGGTCGAACATCACGAAGCTCGGCTTCATCGGCAACGAGCAGTTCTACAAGGAATTCTGATCGCCTTGGCGATCGGTCGATCCCGACGACGCAGGCCGCCGATATATCGGTCGGCACATTCAAAGGGCGGTCCCGCGGGGCCGCCCTTTTTCTTTGCCGAACCGCAATTCGGCCCGCCTCGATCTTGCGCATGTTTCACGAAAGTGACATACCAGTGTCACAAAAGTGAAATGGTGATGTAACGTCATCGTCATTTAAGTGAGGAGGTGGGATGATGCGCACGATAGTAGCGGCGGCGACGCTCTCGTTGATGGTGGCCAGCCCGGCGCTTGCCGACTCAACCGCACCGCGCGACCGCACCGGGTACCGCGCGATCGCAGCGGGCGATCTGGCGCTGGCGGAACGCGATCTGGTCGCCGAACGCCGAATCTTCCCGCAGCGCCCGGAACTCATGCTCAACCTCGCGGCGGTCTATGCGCGCACCGGGCGGGTCGCCGAGGCGCGTGCGCTGTACGATGCGGCGCTGAATGCGCCTGCCGTCGAACTCGACATATCGGGCGGAAAGGTGGCGACGTCGCACGAGGTAGCGCGAGCGGGGCAGGCGATGCTGAGCAGCGGACAGATCGCCTCGCGGTGAGCCGGGTGATGGGGTGACGACCGGCCAGCGGCGTACGGCGTGCGACTGGTCATCACCACACGCCCAGATTGACGACATTGCTTACCGTTTTGGCGCCAGCGCGAAGGTTCGCGCTTCTCCCGCGTGAACGCGCGCCGCCACGGCCAGACACGACGAATGGGCGAGCGTCAGCGCGGTGCGCGCAAGTGCCGGGCGGGCCATCAGACTATCGCGACCTACCGGCGTAGTAGCTAGGCCGCAGACTCATCAGCGCGGAGCGACGGCCGCATGGAATCGCGCTCGACCAGAGTCGCGCGCGAGACCGTATCGTTCCAGCAGTTTCGCCACGTCGGCCCAGACCGCAGCGCGCAGAAGATGCCCTTCGACAAGCGCCGGTCATGGCCATGCGCCACGCCTCACGGCTTGTTGAGCAGCCGCGGCTCGATCAATATCGGCTCATGCCGTTGCGGAATCAGCCAGGCGCGTTTTCGTCTAGCCGTCACGGCGGACCAGCAACCCAGCAAGCTGCGAGCAGCCAAACTGGCATGGCCCAAGCTACGAGAGGCAATCCGACGTAGAAGCCAAGACGAGCCCTCTCCGTTTCAGGGCCGAAGCTGTCACCGAATACAATTGCGTCGCGGAGTTACATCACCACAGAATTTGAAACGAGAGGCTTGCCCCCGTCACAGCAGCGCACCGCCTCCGTCAAGTCTCTGGCCGCCTTCCGCCTACATAGCCGATACCTACGCCTAGGATCAGGAAGGCGAGAAGGAAGAGGACAGGGCCCATACCCCAGCCGACCGCCCGGCTGAAAGACGCGCTGGCCAGATCTTCATTTATGGGTTCACACCTTAGTTCTTCAGCTTCCACCCGCTCCGCAGCAGCGCGTAGCACAGCGCCGCGAGCGCCACGTCTAGCGCCAGGATCAGGATGCTCCCCAGCAGCACCGGCGAATCGGCGATGCCGAGGAATCCGTAGCGAAAGCCGGAGATGATGTAGAAGAACGGGTTCGCGTGGCTGATCGCGTGGAACGTCGGGGAAAGCTTGTCGACCGAATAGAACGTGCCCGACATCAGCGTCAGCGGCGCGACGACAAAATTTGTCACCGCGGCGGCGTGATCGAACTTCTCCGCCCAGATCGAGGTCAGCACCCCGATCAGCGCGAGGAACACCGCGCCGAGCAAGCCGAACCACAATACCGCAATTGGATGCACGGGCGTCACATGGACGCCGGGCCACAGCAGCATCGCCAGCCACACCGTGCCGCCGACCATGAATGCGCGTGTCACTGCGCCGCCGACCAGCGCCGCCAGCAATTCCGCATTCGACAGCGGCGGCATCAGATAATCGACGATCGTGCCCTGGATCTTCCCCACCAGCAATGAGAAGCTGGCGTTGGCGAACGCGTTGTTGAGCATGCCCATCACGATCAGGCCGGGCGCGACGAAATCGGCGAACGCCACCTTTTCGCCGCCGACCGGCACTTCGCTGCGCGCGCCCAGCGCGACCGTAAAAATGATCAGATACAAGAGTGTCGTGATCGCTGGCGCCCAGACAGTCTGGAGCTGCACCTTGAAGAAACGCCGCACCTCCTTCACATAGAGGGTCTTCAGGCCGCCCCAGTTCACGTTCCGGATCACCGGGACGCCCGGGGCGTTTCTGACCATCGACGGAATCTCGCCGATTGGGGGCTGGCTGCTCATCGTCAGGTCGCGTAACCGCTGCCGACGCCGCCCGCAACCCGGCGCTGTGCAAGGAACGACACAAGCAATGTCCTGGACCGAAGAGCGCATCGCGACGCTGAAGCAGATGTGGGAAGGCGGCCAGACCGCGAGTCAGATCGCAGAGGCGCTGGGCGGGGTCAGCCGCAACGCCGTCATCGGCAAGGCGCATCGCCTGGCGCTGCAGGCGCGCCCGTCGCCGGTGGTGCCGAAAGAGGTCGAGGCCAAGCCCGCCGCCGCTGCGCCGCCGCCGCCCAAGCCTGCACCGGCCCCCAGGCCCGCACCGGAGCCCGAGCCCGCAGTCGTGGTGGCCGCGCCGCCGTCGCCGCCGCCCGCCGCGCCCGAACCTGCGCCCGAACCTGCGCAACGTCCGGTGATGACCGAAGCCGCGCCGATTACGGTGACGACCAACATGGACCCGAAGCCCGCCGGGAATCAGCCGATCCTGCGTTCGGTCGGTCCGGGCGGTTTCCTTCGCCAGGCGCCGGGCGAACAGCAGGCGCCGATCACCCCCGCCCCGCCGCGGCGGCTGGTTCCGGCCAAGCCGTCGGCCGAGATTGCGGGCAAGACGTCGTTGCTCGACCTGAGCGACAAGGTCTGCAAATGGCCGCTGGGCCATCCCGGCGAACCCGATTTCCATTTCTGCGGTGAGAAGGTGAACCCCGGCTTTCCGTATTGCGTCGCGCATTGCGGCCATGCGTATCAGGCGCAGTTGCCGCGTCGCGACCGCCGCGCGCCGCCAATCCCGTTCGGCGGCCCCCGCGCACGGTGATTCGCGCATGATCGATCCGGATCGGTGGTTAACCGGTCCGGGCGCCTCCGGGCGACATTACGTAACTTCCGTAACGATCGCCAAAGCGGCCCGACCGATCGCCTAACCCCCCGCGGCGCATAACGCGCTGCGAAGGGAAGGCGTGTGCGACGGTTCCGATCATTCCATCAAGACGAGCGCGGCGCGACGATCGTCGAATTCGCGCTTGTCCTGCCGCTGCTGGCGATGCTGCTGCTCGGCATCCTAGGCTATGGCCAGTATTTCCTGCTGGCGCATTCGGCGCAGCAGCTGGCCAACGACGCCGCGCGCGCGACCGTCGCGGGACTCAGCCCCGGCGAGCGCCTGACGATAGCGAACGCCGCGGTTGCGCGATCGCTCTCGACCTTGCCCGAGTTGAAACCGCAGACGGTCAGCCTGGCGGTGACCGAAGCGTCCGAACTGGTGACCGTGCGGGTGCGGATCGACGCCAGCGGCAATCCCATGTTCCGCGTGCCGCTGGTGCCGATGCCGGATCCGTTGATCGAGCGCCGGGCGGTGGTGCGGCAGGGAGGGTTCGGGTGAGCGCGCTGCGCCGTCTGCTTCGCGATCAACGCGGCGGGGCCGGAATCATGGTCGCTGCGGCAATGCCGATCCTGATCGGGATGGGGGCGCTGGCGGTCGACGTCGGGTCGGTCCAGCTCGAGACGCGGCGGCTGCAGGGCATCGCCGATGCGGCCGCGATCGCCGCGGCGAGCAATCCAGGCAATGCGCAGGGCGCGGCCGAGGCGGTCGTCGCCGCGAACTGGGCGCGTCCCGTCACGGTTCGCACGACGGCGGGAACCTATTCCGCCGATCAGACGCAAGCGCAGGCGAACCGCTTCGTCGCCGGTGGCGCGAGTCCAGACGCCGCGCGGGTGGTGCTGGAGGCGCAGTCGCCGACGTTTCTGGCCGCGATTTTCGGCCAGCGATCGGTCACGATCGCGCGGCACGCGACGGCGGCGCGGCAACGGCTGGCGGCGTTTTCGATCGGGTCGCGGCTCGCCTCGCTCGACGGCGGAATCCTCAACGCCTATCTCGGTGCGCTGACCGGGAGCAGCCTGTCGCTGTCGGTAGCGGATTATCAGGCGCTGGCGTCCGCCAACGTCGATCTGTTCAGCTATCTGCCGCTATTGAAGTCGAGTGCGAATCTGGACGCCGCGACGTTCGACGACGTGTTGAAAAGCCAGGTGTCGACGCCGCAGGCGCTGAGCGCGCTGGCCGCTGCGCTCGACGCGAAGGGCAGTACGCAGGCGGCGAATGCGGTGCGATCGCTGTTGAACGTCTCGGGCGGACGGTCGGTGGCGTTGAATGCGCTGATCGATGCGGGGCCGTTCAGGAACGCATCGTCGGGCGGAACGGGCATCGCCAGCGTCGATGGACTGGCGTTCGTCACCGCGCTGCTGCAACTGGCGTCGCCGTCGCGGCAGGTATCGCTGGATCTTGGCGCGGGCGTGCCGGGGCTCGCATCGACTCGAATCAGCCTGGCGATCGGTGAGCGTGAACAGCAATCGCCGTGGATCGCGATCAGCGCCGCGGGCACGCCGATCGTCCGCACGGCGCAGGTGCGGCTGTATGTGCGGACGCGGGTCGAAGCGACGGGACTGGACGGGCTGTCGGGGCTCGCGAAGATCAACCTGCCCATCCTGGTCGAGCTGGCGAGCGCGGAAGGGAAACTGAACGCGATCGACTGCGCGACCCCGACGACGCGTAGCGTGACTCTGGACGCAAGGACCGACATCGGCAGCGCGTCGCTGGGCACGATCGACGAGACCCGGCTGGCGGATTTCTCCACCGCGCTGACGCCGTCCGAAGCGACGCTGGTTCAGGCGCTGCTGTTGCTGGAGGTGAAGGGCAAGTCCAGGATTTCACTGGGCGCAGCCGAACCGTGGAAGGCGCTTCGCTTCTCGCAGGACGAGATCGATCGCGGCGTGCGCAAGACCGTGCAGAGCAGCACGCCGGTAGCCGGGGTTGCGACATCGCTGCTGACGCAGGCCGACCTGCGCCTCAGTCCGGTGCCCCTGCCGCTCAGTCCGATCCTGCGATCGGTCGGCGGCGCGCTTAATGCGGCCGCACCGGCGCTGGACAGTCTCTTGATGGTCACGACCGGAACGCTGGGCGTCGGTCTGGGCGAAGCGGACCTTCGCGTCACCGGAATGCGGTGCGGAACCGCGGTGTTGGTCGCATAATTGACGAACGACGAAAGGACCGGCCCGGCGCGCGCCGGGCCGGTCCCTGGACGCGGCTTAGAAGCGGAACGCCGCCGTGGCGCGAATGCTGTGCCAGCGGAAGTTGGTGTCGCTGCGACGGAAATCGGTGCCATTCACCGTGCCGCCGTTGTTCGCGTTCGTGAACGGCGTGCCGGCCGGACCCGCGGTACGGACGCGGAAGGAATCGTCCTGATAATCGTGGTACAGATATTCCAGGCCGATCGAGAAGTTGTTGCCCAGCTTCTGCTCGACACCGCCGCCCGCCTGATACCCGAACTGATCACGCTTGCCGCGGCCAGTGAAACTGTTCGTGCTCTGGCTGGACGAGAAGTCGCTGTCGATCCGGGCATAGCCGGGGCCGAACGCGCCGTAGAACAGGGTCGTGTTGTTCGGCGTGTAGCCGGCGCGGGCGCGGATACCGGCCTCCCAATCGATCGAACGCGTGAAGACGTAGTTCGCCGGAGTCACCGAAAAGGCGGTGACGCTGTCGGTGATCTCGGTCTTGCCGAATTCGCCGACGACGCCGATCACGATGTTGCCCATCTGCTGATCGATCCCGACGCGGCCATAATAGGACCAGCCGTCCTTGTCGTTCCGGCAACCGGTGCCACGCGGCTGCGCCAGGTTTGCCGTGCTCTGCTGCCCTGGCGCGTTGGCGCTGACGCCGCGACCGTTGCAGAAACCGGGGCTGAAGGCGTTGCCGCCCGTGCCGGTCAGCACGGAATCACCGAAGCGGCCATCCAGGTTGCGATCGAACAGGACCGAGCCCGCGTCGTTGCCCTGAACGTCGTAACCGCCGGCTGCGCCGACGTAGATGCCGGTGAACGTGTCTTCGTTCATTTCCTGCGCCGACGCGGCGGCTGGCATGATTGCGAACGCGGTCGCAGCGGTGAGAAAGAGGCCGAACTTCACTGTATATTCTCCTGAATTGGTCGGCGCAGATACGATCGGGGCCGGGCCGCGGTTGCGCGATGAAATGTTGCTGGGCCAATTCGCGCGGCCAATGTTGCAGCTTTGCCACAGTGATACGGTTTGTCCGCGGGCGTCCGCCGGATATAGCAGGGCATGGCTGAAGACCTGTTCGCGTCCACAACGTCCCCCGGCGTCGCCTATGACGCTTCATCGATCGAAGTGCTGGAAGGGCTGGAGCCCGTCCGTCGCCGCCCCGGCATGTACGTCGGCGGCACCGACGAACGCGCGCTGCATCACCTGGCGGCCGAAGTGATCGACAATGCGATGGACGAGGCGGTGGCGGGCCACGCGACGCGGATCGAGGTGACGCTGGAACCGGGCAACCGGCTGACCGTGGTCGACAACGGGCGCGGCATCCCGGTCGATCCGCATCCGAAATTCCCCGACAAGAGCGCGCTGGAGGTCATCCTGTCGACGCTGCACTCGGGCGGCAAGTTCGCAGGCAAGGCGTATGCGACCAGCGGCGGGCTGCACGGTGTCGGCGTGTCGGTGGTCAATGCGCTGTCGTCCGACACGGTGGTGGAGGTCGCGCGCGACCGGCAATTGTATCGCCAGCGGTTTGCGAAGGGGCTGACGCTCGGCCCGCTGGAGAGACTGGGCGGGACGCCGAACCGGCGCGGCACGTCGGTGGCGTTCACGCCCGATGACGAGATTTTCGGGCCGGAGCTGCATTTCAAACCGGCGCGGCTTTACAAGCTGGCGCGGTCGAAGGCGTATCTGTTCGCGGGCGTCGAAATCCGCTGGAAATGTGCGGCCGAGCTGATTTCGGACGATACGCCGGCCGAGGCGGTGTTCCAGTTTCCCGGTGGCCTCGCCGATCATCTGCGCGAACAGATTGCGGGGCGCGAAAGCGCGACCGCCGATTTCTTTTCCGGATCGCAGGACTTTCCCGGCGCGGCCGGGCGGGTTGAGTGGGCGGTCGCGTGGCCGCTGTGGAGCGACGGGAGTTACTCCTGGTATTGCAACACGATCCCGACGCCCGACGGCGGGACGCACGAACAGGGGCTGCGGCAGGCCTTGGTCCGGGGACTGCGTGCCTTTGGCGATCTCGTGAACAACAAGAAGACGAAGGAACTGACTGCCGACGACGTGATGGTCGGCAGCGAATTGATGCTGTCGGTGTTCATCCGCGAGCCGCAATTCCAGTCGCAGACCAAGGACCGGCTGACCTCGCCCGAGGCGGCGGGGCTGGTCGAGAAAGCGGTGCGCGACCATTTCGACCATTGGCTCGGCCACAATATGGAGCGCGGGAAGGCGCTGCTGGGCTATGTCCTCGAACGGATGGACGACCGGCTGCGGCGCAAGCAGGAGCGCGAGGTCAAGCGCAAGACCGCCACGTCGTCGCGCAAACTGCGCCTGCCGGGCAAGCTGACCGATTGCGCATCGGACGATCCCGCAGGAACCGAATTGTTCATCGTCGAGGGGGACTCTGCGGGTGGTTCGGCGAAGCAGGCGCGCGACCGCAAGACGCAGGCGATCCTGCCGATCCGCGGGAAGATACTGAACGTCGCGTCGGCGACCTCGGCCAAGATCATGGCGAATCTGGAGATCGCCGACCTGATCCAGGCGCTCGGCTGCGGGACGCGCAAGGACTGTCAGCCCGACGCGCTGCGTTACGAACGCATCGTCATCATGACCGACGCCGATGTCGACGGCGCGCATATCGCGACGCTGCTGATGACGTTCTTCTTCCAGGAAATGCCCGAACTGGTGCGGCGCGGACATCTGTATCTGGCGCAGCCGCCATTGTACCGGCTGACCGTCGGCGCGAAATCGCATTATGCGATGGATGAAATCGAGCGGGCGAAGATCGAAAACGGCGTGTTCAAGGGCAAGAAGGTCGATGTCGCGCGCTTCAAGGGGCTGGGCGAGATGAACCCCCAGCAGCTGCGCGAAACGACGATGGACCCGAAAACGCGCAACATGCTCCGCATCACCCTGCCGCAGGAGTATGAAGAACGCGCCGTGGTGAAGGATCTGGTCGACCGCCTGATGGGCACGAACCCCGCGCACCGCTTCGCCTTCATCCAGGAAAACGCCGCGCGGATGGACGAGGAAGCGATCGACGCGTGAGCGCGGCGGCGGTCCTGACCGGGCTGTTGGACGGCGGGAGCGTCACGCCGATCGGCACCTGCCGCATCTATCATCCGCTGCGGCTGCACGCCGCGCTCGACGGGCGGTTTCGCTTCGATCAGACCGGCGCCTACGGCTATGTGCATTCGACCGGGGAGGTCGTGCAGCAGGCGCGGTTCCTGTCCGGCGAACGCGCGATCCCCGCCGACATCTGGCCGCTGGTGTCCGAACGGCCGCATCGCTCGCCCGACGCGGACGCCCGGCTGAACTCGTCCTGCTACGTCGTGGAAGTGTCGTCGCTGAAGGACATCCAATACGGCGAGTGGCGGCTGAAGGGCAGCAGGCTGGACCGCGTGCTGGATGACCGCGAACTGTCGCGGACATTCTGGCGGCACAGCGCCGCGGATGCGCGCGGCGCGCGGATGGAGCAACTGCGCGGCGTCGCGAGCTATCATGCGCTCGACGATTTCCGGCAGGATATGGTGCGCGAAAGTTTCGTCGTCCGGCAGGATGCGGACGACGTCCGGCGCGATCTGGACATCCTGAAGGCGATGCTGCCGTCGCTGCTGATCGTCACGCATTGCGACGTGATCGGTTACGACGGGCGGCCAATCGCCGATCGCCGCGCGGGTATCGAGACCGTCCGCACCGCAGTGCAGGCGCTGGGCCTGCCTTTATTCGAGCCGGCCGAGGTGCTGCGGCGCTGGCGGCAGGCGGACGCGCTGCCGATCTTCGGCGTCGACACGTCGCACTACACGACGCCCTTCGCGCGCGATGTCGGGCGTGCGCTGATCGGCCGGATCGCCGGCGATACGACCATGCCTGCGGCGAGCAGGCCGAGCGACGCGCCAGTCGTTGCCAGCGCCGCCAAGCGGGCCGCGTTCGCCGTCGCGCTTGCTCAACGCGCAGTGGCGGTGGATCGGCTGCGTCCCGCGATCCGGCTGTTCGCGGCCGCCGTCGACGTGCCGGCGCACCGGCCGATAGCCGCACGCGGGCTGATGGACCTGTACCGTACGGCGCTGCGGCGGCTGAGCGGAGCGCGCGACGACGCGGCGATCATGACGGCCGCGGCGCTGGTCCTGACCCTTCATCCCGACCAGACGAGCGCGTTGCGCGCGACCGCGCTTGCGCTGGAGCGGCTCGACCGCGTCGAGGAAGCCGTCGTCTATTGGGAGCGGCTGATCGAGATCGAACCCGAGATCGACCGGTGGCGCGTATCGGCGCAGCGCGCGCGACGACGGCTGATGATCGCTGAGCGCGCGCTCAGTCGTTCCCGCCGATGAAGTCGCCCAACCCGCCGAGCACGCCGCCCTCGCCCCGGTTGCCGCCGCGGCCGCCCGCCGCCGCCAACATCCGGCCCGCCAGCCGCGAGAAGGGGAGGGACTGAATCCACACCTTGCCGGGGCCGCGCAGGCGGGCGAAGAATGCGCCTTCGCCGCCGGAGAACATCGTGCGGATGCCGCCGACCGCGATCAGGTCGAAATCGACGCTGGGGGTATAGGCGGCGAGGCAGCCCGTATCGACGTGCAGTTCCTCACCCGCGCGCAATTCGCGCTCCACCACGGTGCCGCCCATCTGGACGAAGACCCAGCCGTCGCCGTCCAGTTTCTGCATGATGAAGCCTTCGCCGCCGAACAGCCCGGTCATCACCTTGCGCTGAAACGCGATGCCGATCTGGACGCCCTTCGCGGCGGCGAGGAAGCTGTCCTTCTGGCAGATCAATGTGCCGCCCACGTCGGCGAGGCGGATCGGCAGGATCGATCCGGGCGTGGGGGAGGCGAAGGCGACGCGCGCCTTGCCCGACCCGCGGTGCGTGAAGACGGTGGTGAACAGGCTTTCGCCCGTCACCAGCCGTTTGCCCGCGCCGAGCAGCTTGCCCATGAACCCGCCGCTTTGATCGCCCGATCCGTCGCCGAAGACGGTGGTCATCTCGACGCTGGCGTCCTTCCACACCATGCCGCCGGCTTCGGCGACAGCGCTTTCGCCCGGATCGAGTTCGATCTCGACGAACTGCAACTCCTGGCCCTTGATCTCGAAATCGATATCGTCGGCCACGCCTGACTTTGCGTGATGGCTCCAGGGGTTGTTGGTCATGCGAAAGGCTCCGTCGTTGAACGGCGCCGTTCTAATCGCGGCGGCGCGCGGCGAGAAGATGCCGGATGCGGCGGACGATGCCGAGCGCGACGAAACCTAGCGCGATCGCAATGGGGATGAGCGGCGCGACGCGGGGGATTGCTGGCAACCAGCGCGCGCGGACGACGACCAGCAGTACGCCGGCCAGCGCCAGCGGCAGCGCGATCAGTGCGGGCGCGAAGGCGGCGTGGCGCAGCGCGGCGAGGTCGCGGGGGGCGAGCGGCATCCGCGCGCTATCGCCCGTTCCGAACGCGCTTGCAAAGGGAGTTTTTGTATCTACATCTGACGCGGTGGAGGTGGCGTTCGATCCGGCGAAGGACGCCATCAACATCGCCGAGCACGGTGTGTCGCTGGCGGTCGGGGCGACGATCTTCGACGATCATGACCACATCGTCCTGACCTCGATCCGGCCGGTCGATGGTGAGGACCGATAGAAGGTGATCGGAATGATCGAGGGAAAGCTGTTCACAGGTGTGCACGTCCGGCGCGGAACGGTAATCCGCTTCATTTCGGTCAGGAGGAGTAACGATGGCGAATCACGCATCTATCGTCGCGCTTGAGGCCGATCCGGCGGACGCGGAGGATTTCGCGGTTTCGCATGCCGAGATAGAACGGGCGCTGGCCGAGCGGCGGGCGCGTCCTGGCCGGCCGCGGGGATCGACCAAGGAACAGGTGTCGCTGCGGATCGATCGCGATGTGCTCGAACGCTTCCGCGCGACCGGCCCCGGCTGGCAGACGCGGATCAACGAAGCGTTGCGCCGCGTCCAGCCGTAACGGCGGGGGATATTGCCCCCGCGCGTTCGCGCGCGTATCGGGCAATGCACGGGCGGTCCGCTGATGGGGCCGCCCGCGCTGTTTCTATCGAGGAGACCTCCCGTGTCGATCACCGCCCTGATGCCCGTTTACCCACGTTGCGGGGTGCGGCCGGTGCGAGGCGAAGGGTGCCATCTGATCGGCGAGGACGGCCAGCGCTATCTCGATTTCGCGAGCGGTATCGCGGTCAACTGCCTTGGCCACGGCCACCCTAAACTGGTGAAGGCGATCGCGGATCAGGCCGCGACGCTGATGCACGTCAGCAACCTGTACGGATCGCCGCAGGGCGAGGCGTTTGCGCAACGGCTGGTCGACAATAGCTTCGCCGACACGGTGTTCTTCACCAATTCGGGCGCCGAGGCGGTCGAATGTGCGATCAAGACCGCGCGGCGTTACCATTTCGCCAACGGCAATCCCGAACGGCATACGCTCATCACTTTCTCGATGGCGTTCCACGGGCGCACGATCGGCACGATCTCGGCGACCAACCAGGCAAAGATGCGCGATGGGTTCGAGCCGTTGTTGCCGGGCTTCGCCTACGCCGAGTTCAACGATCTGGCAGGAGCGCTGGCGCTGATCGATGCGAACACCGCGGGCTTCTTGGTCGAACCGATCCAGGGCGAGGGCGGCATCCGCCCGGCGTCGAAGGAATTCCTGACCGGCCTGCGCAAGGCGTGCGACGAACACGGCCTGCTGCTGGTGCTGGATGAGGTGCAGGCGGGGTATGGCCGGACGGGCAAGTTGTTCGCGCACGAACTGTACGGCGTGACGCCCGATATCGTTGCCTCGGCGAAGGGCATTGGCGGCGGCTTCCCGCTCGGCGCGTGCCTGGCGACCGAGGAGGCCGCGAAGGGCATGGTGATCGGCACGCACGGCTCCACCTATGGCGGGAATCCGCTGGCGATGGCGGCGGGCGAGGCGGTGCTCGACGTGATCCTGGAGGACGGTTTCCTCGATAACGTGACGAAGATGGGCGACCGGCTGCGGCAGGCGCTGGAGCAGATGATCCCGAACCACGATCATCTGTTCGACAGCGTGCGCGGGCATGGTCTGATGCTGGGGTTGAAGCTGAAAAGCGACAGCCGCCGATTCGTGGCGCACGCGCGCGACAATCACGGGCTGCTGCTGGTCGCGGCGGGCGAGAACGTCGTTCGCATCCTGCCGCCTTTGGTGATCGACGAGAGCCATATCGCGGAATGTATCGAGAAACTGAGCGAAGCGGCGCGGGTGTACGTGCCCGCCAGCGATGAGTAGGCACTTCAAATCCTCCCCGGAACGGGGAGGGGGACCACGCGCTTCTTCAGCGCGTGGTGGAGGGGCAGCCGCAAGCGCCCCGCTCGTGGCTGCCCCTCCACCAGCTTCGCTGGTCCCCCTCCCTGTTCCGGGGAGGGATTAGAGAGTGCGACATTTCCTGAACCTTTCCGACGCGGGCGCGGATGGCATCGCGGCAATGCTGGTCGATGCGCTGGATCGCAAGGCCGCGCGCACCGGTTGGCCAAAGGGTCGCCGCGACGCCGACATGCCGCTCGCGGGGCACGTCCTGGCAATGGTGTTCGAGAAAAATTCCACCCGCACTCGCGTGTCGTTCGACATGGCGATCCGCCAACTCGGCGGCACCTCGATCGTGATGGATGCGGGCACGATGCAACTCGGCCGCGGGGAGAGCGTCGCGGATACCGCGCGCGTGCTGTCGGGTTATGTCGACGCGATCATGATCCGCACCGACGATCATGCCAAGGTCGAGGAGATGGCGCATCACGCGACCGTTCCGGTCATCAACGGCCTGACCGACGCATCGCATCCGTGCCAGATCATGGCTGATTTGCTGACGATCATCGAAAGCGGGAAGGCGTTGCCGGGGCTGAAGGTCGCGTGGCTGGGCGACGGCAACAACGTGCTCGCCTCGATCGTCGAAGCGGCGGGGCTGATGCATTTCGACGTCGTCGCGGCGTGCCCGCAGGGGTTTCAGCCCGAAGAAGAAGCGATCGTCCGCGCCTCCGGCCGCGCGCGCGTCGTCGCCGATCCGCGCGAGGCGGTGGAGGGGGCGGACATCATTGTCACCGACACGTGGATTTCGATGGGGCAGGACCATGCCGAAACGAAGCTGAAAGCGCTGACGCCGTATCAGGTCGATGCTGCGCTGATGGCGGCGGCCAAGTCCGATGCGAAGTTCCTCCATTGCCTGCCCGCGCACCGCGGCGAGGAAGTGACTGCGGAGGTGATCGACGGCCCGCAGTCGCTGATCTGGGCCGAGGCGGAAAACCGGCTGCACGCGCAGAAATCGATCCTGCGCTGGTGCTTCGGGCAGATCGGTTGATCGGACGGGGTTCGGACCCCAGATAACCGTCGTCCCCGCGCACGCGGGAACCCATCTCCGGTGCGAGCCGCAAGCCCGCCCGTCCCGTTTGCCGAACGAACAGGTGATGGGTTCCCGCTTTCGCGGGGATGACGTTTTTGGATGGCTGATGACCGATAGTTCAAACCCCGACCTCGATCTCGACCGCGCGCTCGGCTTCACGATCCCTGCGCGTCACGCGCGTGGGCGAGTGATCCGCGTCGGGCCGGTGCTCGACACGATCCTGGCCGCACACGCCTATCCGCCCGTGATCGAGGCGTTGCTGGCGGAGGCGCTGACGCTGACCGCGCTGATCGGGTCGACGTTGAAGGACACCGCCGGGCAACTCACGCTCCAGACGCAGAGCGAACAGGGCGTCGTGCGGCTGCTGGTGTGCGATTATCAGGGCGGCGAATTGCGCGGGTACGTCCAGTATGACGCCGACCGGCTGGCCGACGCGCCCGCCGATCCGACATTGTTCGCGCTGTTCGGCAAGGCGTATCTGGCGATCACCTTCGATCTGGCGTCCAGCGGCGAGCGCTATCAGGGGATCGTGCCGCTCGACGGCGATACCTTGTCGCAAGCCGCGCAGAGCTATTTCGTTCAGTCCGAGCAGATTCCTACGCTGGTACGGACCGGGTTCGCCAAGGGCCCGGACGGGAAATGCGCCGCGGGCGGGCTGTTGCTGCAGCATCTGCCGGAGGGCGAGGACGGACGTGAGCGGCTGCACACGAAGCTCGACCATCCCGAATGGGAGCATGTCGCGATCCTGGGGCAGACGATGAGCGCCGGCGAGTTGGCCGATACATCGATCCCGCTAGAAACGCTGATCTGGCGGCTGTTCAACGAAGAGGACGAAGTCCGCGTACTGGGCGGCGTGGCGCTGACGCGCGGATGCCGTTGCACGCGCGAGCATATCATCTCGGTGCTGGCGAAGTTCCCGGACGAGGAGCGCGCCGCAATGGCCGACGACGCAGGCATGATCGCGGTCGATTGCGCATTCTGTTCGACGGTTTTCCCGATTCGGGCCGATACGCTCGCCGCATGATCGCTCAAAACCCACCGCTGGGTTTCCGAATCTGCTATAGTCGAGTCGTCCGGCGAAACGTAGGGGATCGCGAGCCGCTCCGGGCACGGGGATTGAGATGCGTCGATATCTGCAACGCCTGGCGGTGGCCGGGCTGATCGCCGTTTCCGCGACCGCACCCGCGCAGGCGCCGCGGGTCGCGGCGCTCGACTTGGTCGCGCCGGGCGCATGGTCGCTGCACGAGATCGGATCGACCGGCGCGCCGCTTGCCCTGTGCGTGCGTGAAGCGACCGCCTTGCTGCAGGTGCGGCACGGCGCGTCGCAATGTTCGCGCTTCGTGGTTGATCAGGGGCCGCGGCGGGCCACGGTTCATTATACCTGCCCCGGCCTTGGCTACGGCCGCACGACATTGTCGGTCGAGGACGAAGGCGTCATCCGGTTGCAGACGCAGGGAATCCTGCGCGGCGCGCCGTTCGATTTCGATTACGAAGCGCGCCGCACCGGAACCTGCTCTCCCGCGGGCACGCGTTAAGACGGTCTTCACCCTGGTCGAGTTATATCGGCCGGGTGCTTTCTTTGGGCACGCTTTTCTCCCTAGCTGGCCGGTGACGGCCTATCCTTTGGGCCGTCCCCCGGGGCGGCCCTTTTTCTTGCGCCAAACCGCCGATGGGCCTAGCGCGCCCGCGATCATGACCAACGAAGTTCCTCTGGCGGTCGCCCTCGTTTCGGGCGGCCTCGATTCCATGGTGTCGGCGGCGCTGGCGCGGGAGGCGGGACATCGCCTGCTCGCGCTGTCGATCGACTATAACCAGCGTCACCGGCTGGAACTCGCAGCGGCGCGGCGGATCGCCAAGCTGTTGGAGGCTAAACGCCATATCGTGCTGCCGATCGACCTGTCGGCGTTCGGCGGTTCCGCGCTGACCGCGGACATCGACGTGCCGAAGGACGGCGTTGGGCCGGGCATCCCGGTCACCTACGTCCCCGCGCGCAACACGATCTTCCTCAGCCTGGCGCTCGGCTGGGCGGAGGCGGCGGGCGCGCGCGATTTGTACGTCGGGGTCAACGCGCTCGATTATTCGGGCTATCCCGATTGCCGCCCCGAATTCATCGCCGGGTTCGAGGCGCTGGCCGAACTGGCCACGAAGGCGGGAGTCGAGGGTAGCCCGTTCCGCATCCAGGCCCCGCTTCAGCACATGACGAAGGCCGACATCGTTCGCGAAGGCGCGCGGCTGGGGCTGGACATGGGGCTTAGCTGGTCGTGTTACGATCCGGCGGGAATGCAGCATTGCGGACGCTGCGACAGTTGCCGATTGCGCGCGAAGGGGTTCGAGGAGGCGGGCGTCGTCGATCCGACGGACTACGCCGAACGTCCATGACCTATGCGGTCAAGGAGATGTTCCTGACGCTGCAGGGGGAGGGCGTGCAGGCCGGGCGGCGCGCGGTGTTCGTGCGCTTTGCCGGGTGCAATCTGTGGTCGGGCCGCGAACGGGACCGCGCGACCGCGGTGTGCCGGTTCTGCGATACCGATTTTGTTGGGGTCGATGGCCTTGGCGGCGGCAAGTTCGCTGAGGCGGGTGCGCTGGCGGCGGCGGCGGCGGGTTTCTGGGGTGAAGGACGGCGCGCGCGTTATGTCGTGCTGACCGGGGGCGAGCCGATGCTGCAGGTCGACGATGCGCTGGTCGATGCGCTGCACGCCGCAGACTTCGAGATCGCGATCGAGAGCAACGGCACGCTGCCGGTCCATCCTGGCATCGACTGGGTCTGCATCAGTCCGAAGGCGGGCAGCGAAACGGTGCAGCGATCGGGCGACGAGCTGAAATTGGTATGGCCGCAGGCGGGCAGCGACGTCGACGCGATGGAAGGATGGGATTTTACCCATCATCTCATCCAGCCGCTCGACGATCCGCAAGCCGACGCCAACCGCAACGCCGCGCTGGCGCTAGTGATGGCGCGCCCGAACTGGCGGCTGTCGCTGCAGACGCACAAACTGCTGGGGCTGCGTTAGATTTAGTTCCTCCCCGGCACGGGGAGGGGGACCAGCCGCAGGCTGGTGGAGGGGCAGCCAAGCAAGACAGTCGCTCGTGGCTGCCCCTCCACCACGCCGCTGCGCGTCGCGGTCCCCCTCCCCGTGCGGGGAGGATTTAGTCTTACCGCTGCGCCACCGCGACGCCGGCATAGGGCGGCGGGAAGTTTTGCGGGCCGCATTTCTTGGCGACCCATTCGCCCTTCTTGGACCAGCAGATCGCCTCCATCCGCGGCAGCGTCGCCTGTGCCGCATAGTAGCGCGGGAAACGCTGCTCGCCCCACGGGACCAGGCTGTTGCGCAACTCGCGCGTCCGGTTCCGGGCGATGTCGGCGAAACTGCCGCGTGGCTGGAAGATGGCGTCGCGGCCGATCGCGGCGGCGACCTGACAGAAATTGTACTGCGCAGCGACCGTCGCGAAGGCCGAATAGGTGCGCGTGCCGAACTGGTCGAGCGCGGCCTGGCCAAGCTTCGCGGTCTTGTTCGTGCGCACGAAATATTTGTTCAGCGTATCGAAGCTGTCTTTCAGCTCCTTCTTGTGATCGGCCAGGATCGCATTGTAGTTCGACACCGTCAGCAACGTCGGTTCGAACTGGCATTGCAGCGCGGCGACGTTCAGCGCGGCGCGCATGTTCCACACCAGCGCCGCTGTCAGCTCCTCGCGCGTCGCGCCGGGCAGCGCCTGGCCGATGCCGGGTTCGTCGCCGACCACCGGGGCGCCGCTGAAGTCCTTGGACTGCATGAAGAATTGTGCCGACGCCGGTGCGGCCGTCAACAATACCGCAGCGGCGATACCGGCCCCCGCGAAACGCATCCCCATCATCTCGATTTCCTCCCCCGACGCACAACGCGCGGGATTCTATGCCTTTTCGAATCTGTCCCCAAGCCTTTTCGGCACGTTTCAGGGGCGACCCGACGATTTGGCGTCATACAGCGGTGGCCGGAATCCGTGAAGGGGTCGCAGACGTAACGAACGCGTCGAATGCGCCAAAACGAAAAGAGGCCGCCCGGTCACCCGGACGGCCCCTTTCGTTAGCACCCGCCCTAAGGCGGATACCAAAGCGATTACATCGCGTTCGACGAATTCGTCATCATCGCGTCGTTCGACATCATGGTGTCGTTCGACATCATCGTGTCGTTCGCCATCATGCCACCGTTCATCGCGCCGTCAACGGCGGTCATGTTGTCGGTCATGGTGTCCATGCCCTCGGTGGCGTTCATGTCGGTAACCATCGTGTTGTCGGTGGTGGTCTCGGTCTTCGAACCGCAGGCCGACACGGCGAGTGCTGCAGCCGCGATGGCCGAACCGGTCAGGATTTTCGAGAATGCACGCATGAATAGCTCCCTAGACAGTGGATTTGGACGGCATACCGGCCATTAATACCCAAACCGTGGTGGACATTAATCGCAGAACGCCGACCTCTCAAGCACAGATTTCATCAGCACAAGAAAGGCTTTCAAGAAAGGCGTCGCACGTCAACGCAAGTGCAGCATCAAAAGTTGCATGTTCGTGACACCGGCCGAGCGCCGCGGCGCTGGTCACTGGGTATTCAGCGATCCCGCATGGCACGATACCGCCGAAATGCGTCAGGTCGGGCGACAGGTTCACCGCAAAGCCGTGGAGCGTCACCCAGCGCCGCACGCGCACCCCGATCGCGCCGATCTTCGCCTCCCGCTCTTGCGTGTCGATCGTCCAGATGCCGATCCGGCCGGGCGCACGGAAAGCGTCGATCCCGATTTCGGCCAGCGCGGCGATCACCCAGCCCTCCACCGCACGGACGAAGCAGCGCACGTCCTTTCCGCGCTTGTTCAGGTCGAGCACCAGATAACCGACGCGCTGGCCCGGCCCGTGATACGTGTAGCGCCCGCCGCGGCCCGCCGGGACGACCGGGAAACGCGCGTCGAGCAATTCGGCCGGATCGGCGCTGGTCCCGGCGGTGTAGACCGGCGGATGCTCCAGCAGCCAGATCAGCTCGCGCGCATCTCCCGCGATGACCGCGGCGTTGCGCGCCTCCATCTCGGCCAGCGCATCGGCATAGTCGGTCAGCCCCGACGTCACGCGCCATTCGATGTCGTTCTTTCTCACGGATGCGAGATGCGGACCCCGGCGGCGATTGGCAAGCGCGGGCGGCGCGAGTAGGCGGGACGGGACGCTACCGGGGACCGCCATCAATGCCACGTATCAGCACCATCTGGGACCGCACGACCGAGGTGCTGGCGGGCCGCGCGGGCATCCTGACGGTGATCGCCGCACTGCTGCTGTTCGCGCCCGCGGTCGCGCAGGCGGTGCTGGCGGCGGCGCTCGGCGAGCAGTCGGTCGTCGTATCGCTGTGGAATCTGGTTGCGCTGGTGCTGACGATCTGGGCGTCGCTGTCGCTGACCGCTGTGGCGAGCGATCCGGCGGTGACCCGTGAAGGCGCGCTGGCGACCGGCGTCGCGCGGCTGGGGCCGGGGCTGGGCGTGCTGATCGTGGCGATCGTGGTGGCGATCATCGCGTTGCTGCCGGGGATCGTGTTGCTGATCGTGGGCGGCCTGAAGTTCCTGCCGAACGGAAAGATCGATCCGGCGTCGGCTACCGGCGGCGCGGCGTTGATCGGGATGCTGTACTTCCTCGTCTTGTCGCTCGGCGCGCTCTGGGTCAGCGCGCGGCTGGTGCCGCTGTTCGCGATCGTCGTGAACGAACGCCGCGGACTGGGCGCGTTCCGCCGCTCGTTCGCGTTGACGCGCGGATCGACGATGAAGCTGATCGGCGTGATGATCCTGTATGCGATCGTGCTGTTCGTGGTGTTCGCCGCGACGACGACGGTGGTCGGGCTGATCCTGCGCCTGGCGCTGGGTTCCGAGGCTACGGCCGCTGTTTCGATCGGCGTCGCGATCGTCGCCGGAATCGTCACCGCGGGCGCGGCGGTGATGCAGAATGTCTTCTCCGCGCAATTCTATGTCGCGACTGCTGGTGACAGAGATATGGCACCCGCATGAACCTTAATTTCGGGCGGCTGCTCGCCGACGTCTGGGCGCTGCTGCGGCGCGAGGGCGATCTGATCCTGCGCGTGGCGGGGCCATTGATCTTCCTGCCCGCGTTCGCGGTGCAATTGCTGTGCGATCCGCTGCCCTCCATCCCGCCCGCGCCGCGTGACGAAGCCTCGATCGCGCGCTGGGTCAATGCGGTGACATTGTGGGGGCAGTCAAACGCGGGCTGGTATCTGCTGGCGGATGCGATCGGCATCCTCGGCGTCGCGACGCTGGCGGTGCTGTTGACCACGCCCGGACGACCGAACGTGGGGGAGGCGCTGGGGATCGCGGGGCGGCGCTATGGCCGTTTCCTGCTCGCCGCCCTGCTGGTCGCGATCCCGGTCGGGGCGGGAATGTGGCTGTTCCTGCTGCCCGGCCTCTACATTCAGGCGCGGCTGATCGCGGTGCAGCCGGTGCTGGCGGCGGAGCAACCCACGGCCGCGCGCGCATCGCTGGTGCGCAGTTTCCGGGTCACGCGCGGGGCGGGGTGGGCGATCCTCGGTGCGATCGTGACGTTGTTCCTGCTGCAATATCTGGTGCTGGCGCCGCTGGCCCCCGCCGACGCCTGGCTGCGCTCTCCGGATCATGAGAATCCGTTCGTGCTGGCGCTGGTCGATGCGGCGCTGGCGGCGGCGGCAACCGCCTATCACGTCGGGCTGGCGTTGCTCGGCGTGGTCGTCTGGCGCAGGCTCGCGAGGCAGGGGATCTGAGGCGCGGCGTCGGCGGGCAGCACCCCGGCGACGCGCGGATCGGCGAAGGTTTCGATCGTGCGCTTGATCGCGACGAAGCCCTGTGCGCGGTAGAAATTCAGCGCCGAGGGATGATCGAGCGTGCAAGTGTGCAGCCAGACGCGCTTGATATCCCATAGCCACGAACGCGAAAGCGCCTCCGCCATCAGCCACCGGCCCAGCCCTTTGCCCGCCAGTTCGGGGACCAACCCGAAATAGGAAATCTCGCATTCGTTCGGCTCGCGGTGATCGAGTTCGATCATCCCGACCTCCACGCCCGCACGATCGACCGCGGCGAAGATCGAAATGTCGGGATCGTGGATGATCGCGGTCAGCGTCCGATCGTCCATCACCAGCCGCGAAAACCACAGCCACGGCGCACCGACACGGCGGAACAGCGCGCGGTATTTGTCCGGGGCGGGCCGGTCCCACGCGATCAGCTGCAGCGGTGAATCGGGAACCGGACGCAATGCCGGGCGGCGCATCATTTCCAGCGTCGTGACGATCGTCGCGATGCGATCGTCGGGGACGGCCGTTAAGCCCATGTCGCGCGCGGCGGCAGGCTCATCAGGATCGCGTCGATGTTGCCGCCGGTCTTCAGGCCGAACAACGTGCCGCGATCATAAACCAGATTGAATTCGGCATAGCGCCCGCGCCATTCGAGCATCGCGGTTTCGTCGGCATGGGTGAAGGGCGTGTTCATGCGCCGCCTGACGATCCGCGGATAAGCGTCGAGAAACGCACGTCCGATATCCTGGATGAAGGCGAAGTTCGCGTCGAAATCGCCCTCCAGATGATCGACGAAGATGCCGCCCACGCCGCGGCTGACCCCGCGATGCGGAATGCGGAAATACTCCTCCGCCCAGTCGCGGTAACGCTCGTGATACCCCGCATCATGCGCGTCGCACGCCGCCTTCAGCGTGCCGTGGAAATCGTCGGTGTCCTCGGCGATCGGCAGCGGCGGATTTAGGTCCGCGCCGCCGCCGAACCAGCGCTTCGTCGTGACCAGAAAGCGGCAGTTCATGTGCACCGCGGGGACGTGCGGGTTGGCCATGTGCGCGACCAGGCTGATGCCGGTCGCGAAAAAGCGCGGATCGTCCGACGCGCCGTTGATCGACTTCGCGAATTCGCCCTCGAACGTGCCGCCGACGGTCGATACGTTGACCCCGACCTTCTCGAACACGCGCCCCTTCATCACCCCGCGCACGCCGCCGCCGCCGGGTTCTCCGCTAGGGTCGATGCGGTCCCACGGGGCATAGTCGAACGTCGCATCCGACCCGGCCTCGCGCTCGATTCCCTCGAATTCGGCGCAAATCAGGTCGCGCAGATGTTCGAACCAGATACGGGCGGCGGATTGCTGTTCGTCGAGGTGCATGGGTCCGTTCCTAACTGATCCTCCCCGGCACGGGGAGGGGGACCGTTCGCCTCTTCGGCAAATGGTGGAGGGGCAGCCACAAGGTCCGGTCCTGCTTGGCTGCCCCTCCACCACTTCGTGGTCTCCCTCCCCGTGCCGGGGAGGATTTATTGTGGCCAGCCGTCGGTCTGGCGCAGCGCTTCGGCCAGCACGATCCCCGCGCTGACCGCGACATTCAGCGATCGGAAGCCGGGCCTCATCGGGATGCGCACGCGCAGATTTGCGGCCGCATGAACCAGTTGCGGCGCGCCCGCGCTTTCGGACCCGAACAGCAATATGTCGTCGGCTTCGAACGTCACCTGCGGCAGCGGTGCGGCACCGGCGGTGGTCGCCAGCACGATCCGTCCCGGCGTGGCGGCGCGGAACGCGTCCCAGTCGGCGTGCCTGACGACATCGGTCGCCTCGGAATAGTCCATGCCCGCCCGCGCCAACGCGCGGTCGCTCCACGCAAACCCCATCGGCTCGATCAGGTCGACCGCCACGCCAAGGCACGCGGCCAGCCGGATGATCGTGCCGACGTTGCCCGCGATATCGGGTTCGTAGAGGGCGATGCGCATCGCGCCCCCGTACCCGTTCGGCCGTCGGTGTAAAAGCAGTTGGCAAAGCAGCGACCCCGCGTCTATCAGACCTCAGCTTTCGCCTGTGGACGAAGGCGTCTTGGCGTGTGCGCAACCTTGAGCACCGCCCGATACGAACGGACAAGGGTTACGAATGGCGAGCGTCAGCGAAACGGTTCCTCCGGGCGAGCACAGTGCGCATGGACCGGAAGACGGCCATGACCCGCGCCGCCGCGACTTCATCAACATCGCTGCGGTCGCGTGGATCGGCGTGGGCGCCGGCGCGGTCGTGCTGCCGCTGATCAACCAGATGAATCCCAGCGCCGACGTGCTCGCGCAGTCGACGACCGAGATCGATCTGTCGAAGATCGCCGCGGGTCAGGCGATCAAGGCCAGTTTCCGCAAGCAGCCGTTGTTCGTGCGCAATCTGACCCCGGCCGAGATCGCCGCTGCGGACGCGGTCGATGTCTCGTCGTTGCGCGACCCGCAGACGCTGGAAGAACGCACGAAGGCGGGCAAGAAGAACTGGCTGATCACGCTGGGCGTCTGCACCCATCTCGGCTGCGTGCCGCTCGGCGCGGGCGAGGGCGAGAACAAGGGGCCGTTCGGCGGCTATTTCTGTCCTTGCCACGGTTCGGCCTACGATACGGCGGCGCGCATCCGGCAGGGACCGGCGCCGCTGAACCTGCACGTCCCCGAATACACCTTCACGTCTGACACGGCCGTCACGGTCGGTTGAGGTAGCGAACATGAGCTTTTCCTGGGCCAAGCATTATGAGCCGAAGCAGCCGCTGATGCGGTGGCTCGACGAGAAGCTGCCGGTGCCGCGTCTCGTCTACAACTCGCTCGGCGGCGGTTATCCCGTGCCGCGCAACCTCAATTATTTCTGGAATTTCGGCGTGCTCGCGGGCCTCGCGCTCGTCTGCCAGATCGTCACCGGCATCGTGCTGGCGATGCATTTCGGGGCCAATTCGGCGATCGCGTTCGGATCGGTCGAACATATCATGCGCGACGTAAATGCTGGCTGGTTCCTGCGGTATGCGCACGCCAACGGCGCGTCGATGTTCCTGTTGGTCGTATATGTCCACATCGCCCGTGGCCTGTATTACGGATCGTACAAGGCGCCACGCGAGATGGTGTGGTTGCTGGGCGTCGTCATCTTCCTGCTGATGATGGCGACCGCGTTCATGGGTTACGTGCTGCCGTGGGGCCAGATGAGCTTCTGGGGCGCGCAGGTCATCACCGGCTTCTTCTCGGCCATTCCGCTGGTCGGCGAATCGATCCGCATCTGGCTGCTGGGCGGTTTCGCGCCTGACAATGCGACGCTCAACCGCTTCTTCTCGCTCCATTACCTGCTGCCGTTCGTAACCGCAGGCGTCATCATCCTGCACATCTGGGCGCTGCACATCCCCGGCTCGAACAATCCGACCGGCGTGGACGTGAAGGGCGAACAGGACACGGTGCCGTTTCATCCATATTACACCGCGAAGGATGGCGTCGGCGTCGGCGTGTTCCTGCTGGTGTTTGCAGCACTCATCTTCTTCAGCCCGAACCTGCTGGGTCACCCGGACAATTACATCGAGGCGAACCCGCTTTCGACGCCTGCGCACATCGTGCCCGAATGGTATTTCCTGCCGTTCTACGCGATCCTGAAGAGCTTCACCGCCGACTTCGTCATCGCGGCAAAGCTGTGGGGCGTGCTCGCGATGTTCGGGTCGATCCTGCTGCTGTTCTTCCTGCCGTGGCTCGACAATTCGCCGGTGCGGTCATGCAACTATCGCCCGAAGTATCGGATGTTCCTGATCGTGCTGCTCTTCGACGTTCTCCTGCTCGGCTATGTCGGCGGAGCGGAGGCGACGGCGCGCAACGTCATCCTGGGGCAGATCGCGACGGCCTATTATTTCGCGCACTTCCTGATCATCCTGCCGTGGGTCGCGCGCTCGGAACGTCCGCGTCCGCTGCCGAACTCGATCACCGAAGCGGTGCTGAGCAAGCACGGTGGGACGAGTCCCGCCCAAACCGCGCTCGCGCACTGATCCGCACACACAAGCATCCGAACGGGGACTGATACTCACATGGTTCGTACCATCGCACTCCTGATCGGCGCGGCGTTCGTCTTCGTGCTGGGGATCGCGCTGTTCGGGACGGTTTCGACCGCGATCACCGATCCGGCGCCAGAATCGGCCGAGCACGAATTCCACCTGCACCCGGCCCACATCGGATTGTCGTCGGCGGGCCTGTTCGGCAAGTTCGACAACCAGCAGGTCCAGCGCGGCTTCCAGGTGTACAAGGAAGTCTGCTCGGCGTGCCATTCGCTGAAATACGTCCACTTCCGCGACCTGCAGAAGATCGGTTATTCCGAAGGCCAGGTGAAGACGATCGCCAACGATTGGGCGATCGAACAGCCGTCGATCAACCCGGACACGGGCGAAGCGGCGACGCGTAAGAACGTGGCGTCGGACCCGTTCCCCAGCCCCTATCCGAACGAGATCGGCGCGCGCGCGGCGAACAACAATGCGCTGCCGCCAGACCTGTCGCTGATGACGAAGGCGCGACATGACGGCGCGAACTACGTCCACGCGTTGCTGACCGGCTATCAGCCGCAGCAGCCGGCCGAACTGGTGAAGAAATTCCCCGGATCGGTGACCCCGGCGGGCCTGTACTACAATCCGTATTTCGCGAACCTCAACATCGCGATGCCGCCGCCGCTCGCGTCGGACGGACAGGTGACCTACGCCGACGGCACCGTCGCTACGAAGGATCAGATGGCGAAGGATGTCGCCGCGTTTCTGACGTGGACCGCCGAACCGAACATCGAATCGCGCCATGCCACGGGTCTGGCGACGGTGATCTTCCTGTTGATCTTCATCGCGCTTGCGTGGGGCGCGTATCAGAACGTCTGGCGCAACGTTAAGCATTGATCGGGCGCAGCCGGATTGCGGTAGCAATCCGGGAGACACCGCGGGGGTCCACGCGAAAGTATTACTTTCGCGGGTGCCCGCGGCCGGCGGCGTCGCGTCGCGGCGCCGTCCGACGGTGCAGCGATTGAGGACGGGAGCAGCCTTTTGGCGAACGACGACCTGAAGGCCCTGATCCGCACGATCCCGGATTTCCCGAAGCCGGGCATCCAGTTCCGCGATATCACCACCCTGTTGCTCGACGCGAAGGGCCTTGCCGCTTGCATCGAACGCATGGTCGCGGCGACCCGCGGTCCGGTCGACCTCGTCGCCGGGATCGAAGCGCGCGGATTCCTGTTCGCGGCCGCGATCGCGGTCCCGCTGAAGGCGGGCTGCCTGCTGATCCGCAAGGACGGCAAGCTCCCCGGCGCGACCATCGCCGAGGATTATGCGCTGGAATACGGGCAGGACCGGATCGCGATGCACGCCGATGCCTGTGCGACCGGCGCACGCGTGCTGCTGATCGACGACCTGATCGCCACCGGCGGCACCGCCCGCGCTGCGGTGCGGCTGTTGCGCAAGGCGGGGGCCATCGTCGAACAGGCGCAGTTCCTGATCGACCTGCCTGACCTTGGCGGTGCGGACGCGCTCCGCGCCGACGGGGTCGCGGTCGACAGCCTCGTGGCGTTCGCGGGTCACTAGGGCCGCACAAGGGAACCAGGACGGTCCGTTCTCGTTTCATGATGACTTGCGGCGCGTATTCCGCCGCGCTCCAGTGTGCAGGAGAGTGATCATGGACTTCAAGCGGTTGAGCATCGTCGCGCTGATCGGCGGTCTGAGCCTGGGCGCCGCGGCCTGTACCGACGGCTACGGCTATGGCGGCGCATCGCTCGGTTACGGCCCCGGCGGCTATGGCGGCTATTACGACGACGGCTTCGGGTACGGCGGCGGCGGATACGGCTATGGCGGGATCAATTCCTACTATGGCTGGAACGACAACTTCTATTACCCTGGCACCGGCGTGTACGTGTACGATCGCGATCGGCGTCGCTACCGTTGGAATGGCAATCAGCAGCGCTATTGGCAGGGGCGCGGCAACGCTTACTGGAACGGGCGCGGGCTTGATCGCGGCGACCGGCGTCAGATCCGCGACAATTGGCGGGATTTCCGCGGCGACGTGCGCGCCGACCGGCGCGACTATCGCAATGATGTGCGCGGCGCCCGGCAGGATCTGCGGCAGGGCGAGATCAATCGCGGCCAGTTCCGCGAGCGGCGTCAGGATGCGCGGCGCGAATTCCGCGGCGATGTACGTCAGGAACGGCGTCAGTTGCAGCGGCAAAACCGGCGCGCCGTCCGCGACTGATGGAAATCGGGGGCGGCGTGCCTGGGAGGTCGCCCCTACTTACGGTCGCGTCGCGATCATGCCGTTCGACACCATCGTCATCACCGCGACGTCGTGCTGGTTTCGCACCGTCATGCGGCTCTTGAACAGCCCCATCTCGGGGCGGCTGGCGGAGACGCGCTTCTCCAGCACCTCGGTCTCACAGCGTAGCGTATCGCCGGGATAGACCGGCTTCAGCCAGCGCAGTTCGTCGATGCCGGGCGATCCCAGCCCCGCCTGCTGGTTCTTAGACACATTCTCGACCACCATCGACATGACCATCGCGCAGGTGTGCCAGCCGCTGGCCGACAATCGCCCGAAATGGGTCTTCGCCGCGGCTTCATCGTCCAGGTGAAACGGCTGCGGATCGTATTTCCGCGCGAAGTCCATCACCTCCTCGCGCGTCACCTGATAGGCACCGAAACGCGCGGTCGATCCAACCGCGATATCCTCGAAATACTGCATCCGTCTCTCCCGTTCGCTCGACCGTAGGCGGCGCGGGAAAGAGCCGCAACGCTCAGGTGGTGCGTCGGACGACCAGCTTTGGCGCAAGCAGCGTGGTGTCGGTCGGCTTGGCCGCGATCTGCCGGATCAACGTGTCGACCAGCATCTCCCCCGCGCGGCGGTAGTCCTGCGCGATCGTGGTCAGCGGCGGGTGGCTCAGGCCCGCGGCGGGAATGTCGTCGAACCCGACGATCGACACGTCCTCTGGAACGCGCAGCCCGGCTTCCTCCAGCGCCCGCATCGCGCCGATCGCGATCATGTCCGACGCCGCAAAGATCGCGTCGAACGCTACGCCGCGAGCAAGCAAGACCTGCGCCGCGGCGTAACCGTCGTCCTCGACCGACAAGGCATCGATCACCAAAGCGGCGTCCGTCTTCAGCCCATGTTCGCGTTGCGCAGCGACACAGCCCTGATAGCGCGCGCGAAACTCCGGGTAATGATCGGTCGCGTCGCCCAGGAAGGCGATCCGCCGCCGTCCGCGCTCGATCAGGTGCTGCCCGGCATCGCGCCCGCCGCTGAAATTGTCGCACCCGATCGTCGTGCCCCGGCCACCCGGCTCGACCGATCCCCAGCGCACGAAATGCGTTCCCTGCCGTTCAAGCTGCTCCAGCCGCCCGCGGTATTTTTCGTAGTCGCCATATCCCAACAGGATGATCCCGTCGGCCTTGCGGCTGTCCTCGAAATCAACGTGCCAGTCGGCCGAAAGCTGCTGGAACGACGTCAGCAGATCGTATTTCCGCGCCGCGCACGTGTGCAGGATCGAACCCAGCATCGACAGGAAGAACGGGTTGATCGCGGACCCGTCGGGGGCCTGATCCTCGAAGAACAGCAGCGCCAGCGTGTTCGAACTGCCGCGCCGGAGCGACGAGGCATTCTTGTCGACCTTGTAGTTCAGCTGCGTCGCGATCGCCTCGATCCGCAACCGCGTCGCCTCGCTGACCGTCTTGTCGCCGCGGAGCGCCCGGCTGACGGTCGGCTGCGATACCCCGGCAAGCGCGGCGATGTCGAACGAGGTCGGCTTGTCGGTAACGCCCATGAAATCCTTGCATCATCCTCGCCGCCGCCGTTGCGGCCGGGCCACACAGCGTAGCGGCTTTGGTACTCATCCGAAAGGTTGCGGGTGAATACGTATGCTGATCGCTTCACTTGTAGCCACGGCGGGCCGAATGACGGCATTGTTACAAGCGTTACATGATCGGCGACCGGCATAGCGGCGCGGATCCATAGGAGGGGGTTTCCTGATGAGTAATTTCTCGCGCGCCGCGCACAACCGGCTGGTCCTCGGGGCGAGCCTGAGCGTCACCGCGCTGCTGCTGTCGGGCGCCGCCACCGCGCAGGTGGCCGATCCAGCGACCCAGCCGACTGCGAACCCGACCGCTCCGGCCCAGGTGCAGTCGACCGACGCCAGCGTCGATCCCACGCCCGCCCCCGATGCCGCCGCACAGGTAGCGACGCCTGCGCCGGGCGAGGGCGAGGACATCGTCGTCACCGGTTTCCGCGCTGCGCTGGCCAGCTCCGCCAACATCAAGCGCAACGCGACGCTGATCGTCGATTCGGTCTCGTCCGAGGACATCGGCAAGCTGCCCGACGTGTCGATCGCCGATTCGCTCGCGCGGCTGCCCGGCGTCACCGCGCAGCGGCTGGAAGGGCGCGATCAGCGCCTGTCGATCCGCGGCCTCGGCCCCGACTTCTCGACCACGCTCCTCAACGGGCGTGAGCAGGTCACCGTCGGCGACAACCGCGGCGTCGAATTCGATCAATATCCGTCGGAATTCTTCAAGAACGTCAACGTGTACAAGTCGGCCGACGCGTCGCTGGTCGCGGCGGGCATTTCGGGCACGGTCGACCTCAGGATGCTCCGTCCGCTCGATCAGCCCGAGCGGGTGGTCGTCCTCGCCGCGCGCGGCCAGATGAACGAGCAGAAGAAGCTCAACCCAGACGGCTCGCGCTATGGCTACCGCGTGTCGGGCACGTTCGTCGACAAGTTCGCCAACGACACGCTGGGCATCGCGATCGGGGCGTCGGCGCAGACCACGCCGTCGCAGAACGAACGCTACAACGCCTGGGGCTTTCCGAACGCGCCAGAAGTTCAAGGCGCGCTGATCCTTGGCGGGGCCAAGCCCTATGTCCAGTCGAACGAACTGAAGCGGTACGGCGGCGTCGCGACGATCGAGTGGGAGCCGAGCGACAATTTCCATTCCACCTTCGACGCGCTCTATTCTAATTTCGAGGAAACGCAGCGGCTGCGCGGAATCGAATTCCCGATCAATCCGGGCTGGGGATCGAACGCCACGATCGCGCCGGGCTATACGGTGACCGACGGCCTGGTCACCGATGCGACGATCACCAACGTGGTCGCGGTGCAGCGCAACGATTACAACAAGCGCACGGCGGAGAATCTGTCGCTCGGCTGGAACAACAATTTCAAGCTGAACGACCGGCTGCAGTTGAACGTCGACGCAAGCTGGAGCCGCGCGACGCGGACCGATTTCCTGCTCGAGACGTATTCGGGCACCGGGTATCAGGCGAACCTCGATCCGAACGCGGTGAAGGATACGATCCGCATCAGCGCGAACAAGGACGGCACGTTCGATATCGTCCCGACGCTGGATTATACCGACACCAACCAGATCAAGCTGACAGATCCGCGCGGCTGGGGCTTCAACGGATCGACCGCGGTCGTGCAGGCGGGCTTCCTCAATCGCCCCGACTTCACTGACGACCTTAAATCCTTGCGCGCGAACCTGACCGGCGAATTCGACAACAGCGTCGTAAAGAGTTGGGAAGTAGGCGGCAATTACAGCCGTCGCAAGAAGGCGAGCCGTTACACCTCGTTCTTCCTGTGTCCGAAAGGCGGCACCGACTGCACGATCGCCAACGGCACGCCGGGCGCGATCCCGGTGCCGCAGGATGTCATCCTGAAGGACACCGTCAGTCTCGACTATCTCGGCGTGCCCGCGATGCTGACGCTCAATCCGCTGAAGGTGTACGGCCTGCTCGATGCGGTCTTCGACGATCGTCCCGGTTCGCTGGTGCGCGACAATACCGTGACCGAAGACGTCTACACCGGTTACGCCAAGCTGACGATCGACGGCGAAGTGGGCGGAAAGGCGCTGAAGGGCGCACTTGGCCTGCAGGTGGTCCATACCAAGCAGAGTTCGAACGGCGGCGTGGCGACGCTGGTCGGCAATACCGTCACGGCCGTCGATGTCAGCGGTAACGACAGCTACACCGATTTCCTGCCCTCGGCGACGATGTCGGTCGAGCTGATGGACAATTTCTTCGTGAAATTGGGCGCGTCGCAGACGATGGTGCGTGCACGGCTCGATCAGCTGCGCATCAGCCAGGACGTGACGTTCAGCGCGGGCAACATCGGTCAGGGCGTCAACAATCCCGTGTTCAGCTCGAACGGCGGCAACATCGCGCTGCGTCCGTATCAGTCGACCAACATCGATCTGTCGGTTGAGAAGTACATCGGCGGCGGCGGGTATCTGGCGCTGTCGGGATATTTCAAGGATCTGACCGATTTCGTCGACCCGAACAACAACACGCCGTTCGACTTCTCGGCGCTCCTGTCCGCGCTGACCCCGGCGCAACAGGCCGCGATCCTGGCTGCGGGCCAGCAGATCGGCCCGGTCAAGATTCCCGCCAACTCGGGCGGCGGTTACCTGCTGGGCATAGAGGCGACCGCGTCGATCCCGTTCGGGACCGTGACCAGTGTGCTCGACGGGTTCGGCATCTTCGCCAGCGGCACCTGGACCGAAAGCAGCGTAAAATACGGCAGCAACCCGACCGAGGCGCTGACACTTCCTGGCCTTTCGAAATGGGTCGCGACCGGCACCGCATATTTCGAGAAATACGGCTTCCAGGCGCGCGTGACCTATCGTTATCGCTCGGACTTCCTGGCCGAGATCGCCGGGCTTTCGGCGAACCCGGAATTCCGCACCGGCAGCGGCGAAGGCGTGCTGGACGCGCAGATCGGCTATGAATTCCAATCGGGGCCGCTGACCGGCCTGTCGATCCTGGCGCAGGCGAAGAACCTGACCGATCAGCCGTTCGTAACGTACGAACAGAACGATCCCCGGCTGGTGCGCGATTACCAGCGTTACGGGCGCGACTATTACCTCGGGGTGACCTACAAGTTCTGAGGTAATAGTCGGGTGTGATTCCGGCCCCGCGTCGCCCGCGGGGCCGGAAAGGTTTGAGGAGCGCGCGCATGGAGCCGATCCGGATCGTCGTCGCCGGCGGCGGCACTGCCGGGTGGATGACCGCCGCGGCGCTGGCGCGGTTTCTCGGCACTGATTTCCGGGTCCAACTGGTCGAATCTCAGGAGATCGGGACGGTCGGCGTGGGCGAAGCGACGATCCCGCAAATCCGGCTGTTCAACCAGTCGTTGGGGATCGACGAGGACGCGTTCGTCGCAGCGACCCAGGCGACGTTCAAGCTGGCGATCGAATTCGTCGGCTGGGGCGCACCGGGCGAGCGCTATATGCACGCGTTCGGCGATATCGGGCGCGATTCGGGGCTGCTGGCGTTTCACCACACCTGGTTGCGCGGCGTGCGCGAGAGCGTTGCCGGACCGCTGGCGGATTATTCGCTCAACAACCTAGCGGCGCTTGCCGACCGGATGCAGCGCGGACCGGCGCGTACGGCCAAGGCGCTGCCCGAAATGCCCTATGCGTTTCACTTCGATGCAGGGCTCTACGCCGCCTTCCTCCGCCAGTTTGCCGAAGCGAAGGGCGTCGTGCGGCATGAGGGGCGGATCGTCGACGTGCGGCGCGATGGCGAGAGCGGCGACGTGGCGGCGCTGGTGCTGGACGGCGAGCGTGTGATCGCGGGCGACCTGTTCATCGACTGCACCGGGTTTCGCGGGCTGCTGATCGAACAGACATTGCGCGCGGGGTATGAGGACTGGACGAAGTGGCTGCCGTGCGACCGCGCGATCGCAGTGCCCTCGGCCCGCGCCGCCGCCTTCACGCCCTACACCCGCGCGACGGCGCACGGTGCGGGCTGGCAATGGCGCATCCCGCTGCAGCATCGCACCGGCAACGGCATCGTCTATTCGAGCGAACATCTGTCGGACGACGAGGCCGCGGCGCGGCTGCTCGCGAACCTCGACACCAAGCCGCTCGCCGACCCCCGCCCGCTGCGCTTCACGACGGGCAAGCGGCGGGAGTTCTGGAAGAACAACGTCATCGCGGTCGGCCTCGCCAGCGGCTTCATGGAGCCGCTTGAATCGACCAGCATCCACATGATCCAGTCGGCGGTGCAGCGCATCCTGAAGCTGCTGCCCGGCCGCGGCGTGACGCAGGGCCAGCGCGACGAATACAACCGGCAGGCGGATTACGAATATGACCGCATCCGCGATTTCCTGATCCTGCACTACATCGCCAACCGGCGCGACGAGCCGTTCTGGCGCTCCGCCCGTGCCGCCGACATCCCCGATACGCTGGCGCACAAGATCGAGTTGTGGCGCGGTGCGGGGCAGATCGTGCGCGAGGGCGACGAACTGTTCACCGAGGTCGGCTGGCTGCAGGTGCTGGTCGGGCAGGGGATCATGGCGAGCGCGCACCACCCGGTCGCCGACGGGCCGACCGCTGCGCAGATCGCCGAATATCTCGACCTGATCGTCAAATTGAACCAACGCGAGGTAGCGCAGATGCCGACCCATGAAGATTTCGTCGCGCGCCACTGCGCCGCGCCGCAGGCTGTCGCGGCGTGAGATTTCTCGCCCTGATCGCTGCGCTGGCCGCCACTCCCGCCGCCGCGCAGGACTATCGCGCGCGCCTGCCGCAGGACGAGGTCATCTATTTCGTGCTGCCCGACCGGTTCGAGAACGCCGACCCGGCGAACGACCGCGGCGGAATGTCCGGCGACCGGATGCGCACCGGGTTCGATCCGGCGCACAAGGGCTTCTACCACGGCGGCGACCTGAAGGGGCTGACGAAGCGGTTGCCGTACCTGCAGGCGCTGGGCGCGACCGCGATCTGGGTCGGGCCGATCTTCAAGAACAAGCCCGTGCAGGGCGGGCCGGGGCAGGAAAGCGCCGGGTACCACGGTTACTGGATCACCGATTTCACGGCGGTCGACCCGCATTTCGGCACCGAAGCCGATTTCCGTGCGCTGGTCGATGCGGCGCACGCGCGCGGCATGAAGGTCTATATGGACATCATCGCCAACCACACCGCCGACGTGATCCAGTACCGCGAATGCGTCGGCCAGCGCGACTGCGTGTACCGGTCGATCGCGGACTATCCGTATCAGCGCCGCGGCGGCGTGAGCGGAAAGGCGATCAATCCCGGATTTGCGGGCGATCAGGTCCGTACCGCGGAGAATTTCGCGAAGCTGACCGATCCCGCCTACGCCTACACGCCGTTCGTGCCGCCCGCCGAGGCGAACGTGAAGGTGCCCGCGTGGCTGAACGATGTGACGCTCTATCACAATCGCGGCGACACGACGTACCGCAACGAAAACTCGACGATGGGCGATTTCGTCGGGCTGGACGATCTGATGACGGAGAATCCGCGCGTCGTTTCAGGGATGATAGACATCTTCGGCGGCTGGATCGACCGCTACGGGATCGACGGTTTCCGCATCGACACCGCGCGCCATGTGAACCCCGAATTCTGGGCCTCGTTCGTCCCCGCGATGCAGGCGCGCGCCGCGGCGAAGGGCATCCCGCACTTCCACATCTTCGGCGAGGTGTCGGACCACGAAATCCGCCCGGCGAAGCTGGCGCAACACACCATCGTCGACAAACTGCCCGCCGTGCTCGATTTCTCGTTCCGGCAGGCGGTGGTGGAAACCGTCGCGGGGACCAAAGGCACCGATGCGTTCGAGGCGCTGTTCGACGGCGATGCAATCTATGCGAAAGGGTATGACACCGCGCTGATCCTGCCGACCTTCACCGGCAACCACGACGACGGCCGATTCTCCACCTTCGTGCGCCGCGCGTTCCCGCAGGCGTCCGATGCCGAGGTGCTGGACCGCGTTCTGCTGTCCAACGCGATGCTGCTGACGCTGCGCGGCGTCCCGACGATCTATTCGGGCGACGAACAGGGCTTCGTCAGCGACGGCAACGATCAGGACGCGCGAGAGGATATGTTCGCGAGCCAGGTCGCGACGTACAACGACAATCGTCTGCTCGGCACGTCGGCGACCACCGCGACCGCGAACTTCGGCCAGAAGAACCCGCTGTTCCGCCAGATCGCCGAATTGTCGCGGCTGCGGGTGAAGACCCCGGCGCTCACCCGCGGGCGGCAATTGCTGCGCGCGCGGGAGGAGACGCCCGGACTGCTGGCGATCTCGCGCTTCGACCCGACGACCGGTGGCGAGGTGCTGCTGGCATTCAACACTTCGACCGCGCCGCTGAAGCGTCAGGTGCAGGTCGAGGTCGGTTCGCAACGCTTCACCACGCTGGCGGGCAAGGGGTGCGCGACGCGCGCCGCCGCGCCGGGCAGCGTCACGATCACGCTTCCTCCCCTTGGCTACGCGGTATGCGCCGCGAAGGACGTCCAGTGAACGAACCTGCCCGTATCCTGTCCCCGGCGACCGCGCAGACATGGTGGCGCGGCGCGACGATCTATCAGATCTATCCGCGCAGTTTCGCCGACAGCAACGGCGACGGCGTCGGCGACCTGCCCGGCATCACCGCACATCTGCCCTATGTGGCGAGCCTCGGCGTCGACGCGATCTGGATTTCGCCGTTCGTCAAAAGTCCGCAGGCCGATTTCGGCTATGACGTGTCCGATTACCGCGACGTCGATCCGATCTTCGGCACGCTCGCCGATTTCGACGTTCTGATCGCGAAGGCGCACGCGCTCGGCCTGCGCGTGCTGATCGATCAGGTCTGGGCGCACACCTCGGACCAGCATCCGTGGTTCGTCGAAAGCCGGTCGAGCCGCGATAATCCGAAAGCCGACTGGTACGTCTGGGCCGATGCGAAGGCGGACGGCTCGCCCCCCAACAACTGGCAATCGGTGTTCGGCGGCCCCGCATGGACGTGGGACGCGCGCCGCGGTCAGTATTTCATGCACAATTTCCTGAAAGAGCAGCCGCAGCTCCATGTCCACAACGCGGCAGTACAAGAAGAATTGCTCGCGATAACAAGGTTCTGGCTCGATCGCGGCGTCGACGGCTTCCGCATCGACGCCATCAACTTCGCAATGCACGACCCCGCGCTGACCGATAACCCTCCCGCGCCCGACGACGGGACACCGCGCACGCGTCCGTTCGATTTCCAGCTTCACAAATACAATCAGAGCCACGCCGATCTGCCCGCTTTCCTGGAAAGCGTGCGCGGCGTGTTCGACGAATATGACGGCCGGTTCAGCGTAGCCGAGGTCGGCGGCGCGGACAGCGAGCGCGAGATGAAGCTGTTCACCCACGGCGACGCGCGACTGAACACCGCTTACGGTTTCGATTTCCTCTATGCGCCCGCGCTGACGCCCGACATCGTGCGCGACGCGCTGGAGAAATGGCCGTCGGATGCGGGTGCGCATTGGCCAAGCTGGGCGTTCGAGAACCATGACGCGCCGCGCGCGATCACGCGCTGGGCCGCGCCCGAACACCGCGCCGCCTTTGCGCGCGCGAAAATGCTGCTGCTGGCGTGTCTGCGCGGGAACATCTTCCTGTATTATGGCGAGGAACTGGGGCTGGGGCAGGTCGATATCGCCTATGACGACCTGCAGGATCCCGAAGCGATCGCCAACTGGCCGCTCACGCTGTCACGCGACGGCGCGCGCACGCCGATGCCGTGGTCGGCCGACGCGCCGCAGCTTGGTTTCTCCAACGCGAAGCCGTGGCTTCCGGTCGGTCCCGATCACGCCGCGCTGGCGGTCGACGTGCAGGAACGCGACGCGGCGTCGATCCTGCACTATACGCGCCGCGCGATCGCCTTCCGCAATGCGCATTCCGCGCTCCGCTGGGGCGATCTGACATTCGTCGATGCGGGCGAAGGTCTGCTCGCGTTCGAGCGCCAGTCGGAAGGCGAACGGATGCTGTGCGTGTTCAATCTGGGCGCTACGCCGCGTGATTGGTCCGCACCCGGTGGCTGGCGCACGGTCGAGGCGCTGGGCGACACGGCGAACGATGCGCTGGGGCCATTCGCCGCGCGCATCGCGATTTCAGAACGATAAGGGAGTGGTCGACATGAGGTTCCGGATTTCCGCCGCGCTGGCGCTCGCCGCGCTGACCGGCGTATCGTCCACCGCGATCGCGCAGACCGATCTGGCCAACAAGCCCGCCGCGAACGTGGTGGCGAAGGGCGCGTCGCCCGACGGCAAGATCACCGTCACGGTCGGGATCGATGGCGACGGCCGCCCCAGCTATGCGGTGCAGCGCGGCGGCAAGCCGCTGCTGACCGACAGCCGCCTGGGCTTCATGTTCACCGACGCGCCGAAGATCGAGCGCGGTCTGGAACTGGCGGGGACGAAGCGCGACCGCGCCGATACGACTTGGACCCAGCCGTATGGCGAATGGAAGACGATCCGTGACAAGCACAACGAACTGACCGTCACGTTTCGCGAAAAGGCGAACCTGAAACGCGAGATGGCGGTGACGTTCCGCATCTTCGACGACGGCGTCGGCTTCCGCTACACGCTGCCGAAGCAGGCGAACCTGACGCAGGCCAACATCGCCGAGGAGCTGACGCAATTCGCCATCGCCGAACCCGGCACCGCGTGGTGGAAGCCTGCGTTCGAATGGAATCGTGAGGAATATCTCTACAACAAGACGCCGCTGGATGCGGTCGGCACCGCGCAGACCGTGATGACCGTGAAGCTGGCCAGCGGCACGCACCTCGCGCTGCACGAGGCCGCGCTGGTCGATTATTCGGCGATGAATCTCGCGCGCGGCGAAGGCACGACGTTCCGCGCCGCGCTGACGCCCGGCGCAGGCGCGCCGAAGGTCAGCCGCGCCGCGGGCTTCTCCACGCCGTGGCGGACGATCGCGATCGCCGACGATGCGCCCGGCCTGTACATGAACCACATGATCCTGAATTTGAACGAGCCCAACAAATTGGGCGACGTCAGCTGGATCAAGCCGGGCAAGTTCGTCGGCGTGTGGTGGAACATGATCAAGGGCGACTGGTCGTGGGCGCGCGGGGCCAAGCACGGCGCGACCAACGCGCACGTCCGCCAGTATATCGACTTCGCCGCCGCGAACCGCATCCCCGGCGTGCTGGTGGAGGGGTGGAACGTCGGCTGGGACGGCGACTGGTTCGGCAACGGCAACGACATGAACTTCAGCCAGCCGACCGAGGATTTCGACGCGAATGGGCTGGCGGCCTATGCGAAATCGAAGGGCGTGTATCTGATCGGCCATCACGAAACAGGCGGTTCGGTCAGCAACTACGATCGGCAGCTCGACACCGCCTACAAATTCGCCGCCGATCACGGTGAGCCGGTGGTGAAGACCGGCTACGTCACCGACGCCGGGCAGATCGAGCGCGTCGATCCCGACGGCAGCAAGCACCGCGAATGGCATGAGGGGCAGTGGATGGTGAACCACCATCTGCGCGTCGTGCAGACCGCCGCGAAATATCGCGTCGGGGTGGATGCGCACGAACCGGTGAAGGACACGGGCCTGCGCCGCACCTATCCCAACTGGCTGGCGCGAGAGGGCGGCCGGGGCATGGAATATAACGCTTGGCCGGGCAAGAACCCGCCCGAGCATGAGGCGAACATGGTCTTCACGCAGTTTCTGGGCGGGCCGATGGATTTCACCCCCGGCGTACTGAGCCTGACAGGGCAGGGCGGCAGCCCGATCCTATCGACGATCGCGAAGCAGCTGGCGCTCTACGTCGTGCTCTATTCGCCGGTCGTGATGGCGGCGGACACGCCGGAGAATTACGCGAAATACCCCGCAGCATTCAAATTCATCCGCGACGTGCCGACCGACTGGTCCGACACCCGCGCGCTGAACGGAGAGGTCGGCGATTATGCGACGATCGCGCGTAAGGACGCGAAGTCGAACGACTGGTATCTGGGCGCGGTCGGCGACGAACAGCCGCGCCAGTCGACCGTGACGCTCGACTTCCTCGACGCCGGGCGAAGCTACACCGCGGAAATCTATTGCGACGGCCCCGCAGCCGACTACCGCACCGACGCGCGGCATTCGATCACGATCGAGACTAAGCAGGTTCGGAAGGGCGACACGATGACGCTCTCGCTCGCGCCCGGCGGCGGGACGGCGGTGCGCTTCGTGGCGAGCGGCGGGAAGCGGCGGCGGTGATTTCGCGCACCACCCCGGCGAACGCCGGGGCCCAGTTGCACAGGTTTGCGTTGGAGGGCGTCGAACGCGCCAATCGAGTTCGCGGCGACTGGGCCCCGGCGTTCGCCGGGGTGGAGCTTGGGAGATGGGCGGCATGACCCCCTCGATCGTCATCCTCGGCGGCGGGACCGCCGGATGGATGGCGGCGTGCCTGATGGCGAAGGCGTGGCCCGCCTCGACCATCACCGTGATCGAAAGCCCCGACATCGGCATCGTCGGTGTGGGGGAGGGATCGACCCCGCAACTGCGCGCTTTCTTCCGCACGCTCGGCATCGCGGAGGCCGACTGGATGCCCGCGGCGAACGCGACCTACAAGGTCGGGATCGAGTTTCGCGGCTGGTCCGACGCGAGCGGATACGATCGTTACTTCCACCCCTTCGCCAGCGATGTGGACGTGCATACCGAAGGCGCGTTCCACGCCGCGCATCACGCACGCCGCACCGGGCATGACGTGCCCGCGCACCCCGACCGCTTCT
The DNA here is from genome assembly GCF_024758705.1 of Sphingomonas sp. SUN019. NCBI lineage: Bacteria > Pseudomonadati > Pseudomonadota > Alphaproteobacteria > Sphingomonadales > Sphingomonadaceae > Sphingomonas > Sphingomonas sp. SUN019. The sequence goes on from NZ_CP096971.1 coordinate 3,244,068, forward strand.
TCCTCAACACCCGTCTCGCCCGCGAAGGCCTCGGGCCGATCGCGGCGGAGACGTTCCCGTTCGACGCGGCTTACGGCTATCATTTCGACGCGCATCTGGTCGGCGCGGTGCTGCGCGAACACGCGATCGGACGCGGCGTGCGTCACCTCCCGCGCACCGTTGTGCACACATCGGTCGATGAGAGTGGCAACATCCGCAAACTTTCGCTGGGTGACGAAGAGGTGAGTGCCGACATATTCGTCGACTGCAGCGGCTTCCGCTCCGTCCTCGCGCAACAGGCGTTGGGCGTGCCCTTCGTCAACTTCGGCGAAAACCTGTTCAACGATCGCGCCGTCGTGATGCCCACCTCCGCGGAGGCCGCGACGAAGCCCTACACCACTGCCACCGCCATGAAGAACGGCTGGGTGTGGGACATTCCGCTGACCTCGCGCACCGGCAACGGCTACGTATACTCCTCGCGCTACTGCGATCCCGACGGAGCCGAAGCCGAACTCCGCGCCCACCTCGGCGTCGGCGACGACGGCACCGCGCGGCACCTGGAGATGAAGGTCGGCCGCGTCGCCGATACGTGGCGTGGCAATTGCCTCGCGGTTGGGCTGGCGCAGGGCTTCATCGAACCGCTGGAGGCGACTGCGCTGCACATCGTGCAGGCGACGGTCGAGGGCTTCATCGAAAGTTACGAGGACGGCGGCTTCACCCCCGAACATCGCAGCACCTTCAACGCCACGATCGCGCGCCGGTACGAAGGAATCCGCGATTACATCGTCGCGCATTACCGCATGAACCAGCGCACCGATACGCCATACTGGTGCGATAATGCCGCGCACGACCGGCTCTCGGATTCGCTCAAGTCACTGATGACCGCATGGTTCACCGGCCGCGACCTGACCGCGGAGATCGCGCATCAGGACATCGCGCGTTACTACGCGCCGCTGTCATGGGGCTGCCTGTTCGCGGGTTACGGCACGTTCCCCAACGCCGCCCGCCTTCGCCCCGCCGACGTGTCAAGCGACGGGATCGACGACTTCCTGCGCCGCTGCGCGCTGAATTTCACCCCGCATGACGCGCTGCTCGCGACCAAGGAATCCGCATGAACGCCCCCGTCACGCTCGGCCGTCCGCGGCAATCCCTTGCGGGACTGTGGAACATCAGTTTCGGGTTTTTCGGCATCCAGATCGGCTTCGCGCTGCAGAATGCGAACATGAGCCGCATCTTCCAGTCGCTCGGCGAGAGCCTCGACGATCTGGCGGTATTGTGGATCGCCGCGCCGCTGACCGGGCTGCTCGTCCAGCCGATCATCGGCCATTACAGCGACCGGACGTGGGGACGGTTCGGGCGGCGGCGGCCGTATTTCTTTGCCGGCGCGGTACTCGCCGCGCTGGCGCTTTTCGGGATGCCGAATGCGCCGACCCTGTTCGCGGCGGCGCTGATGCTGTGGATGCTCGATGCGTCGCTCAACATCTCGATGGAGCCCTTCCGCGCCTTCGTCGGCGATATGCTCGACAAGGATCAGCATACGGCGGGCTATGCGTTGCAGACCGCGTTCATCGGCGCGGGCGCGGTGGTGGGGTCGGCGACGCCGTGGCTGCTCGACCGGTTCGGCGTGACGAATGTCGCGGCTGAAGGCGTGCCGGATACGGTGCGCTGGAGCTTCTACATCGGCGGCGCGGCGCTGTTCGCGTCGGTGATGTGGACCGTGCTGACGACGAAGGAATATTCGCCCGCCGAACTGGCCGCGTTCGAGGGGCGCGATGCGAAGGCCGCTGCGCCGCCAGCGCCGCCATCGTCCACCGCGACCGGCCTTGCCTGGATCGCAGCGGGCTTGGCGATTGCGGGTGTCGTCGCGGTTGCCGGGCTGGAGAAGGAACTATACCTGCTCGGCGTCCTGGTCGCGGCCTATGGCGTCGCGCGGCTCGGCGCGATCGCGCTCCATGCACGCGGGCGTCACGACAATCTGCTGACCAACATCGTCGGCGATTTCGCGGGCATGCCGCCGGTGATGAAGCGGCTCGCGCTGGTCCAGTTCTTCAGCTGGTCGGCGCTGTTCATCATGTGGATCTATACCACCCCGGTAGTCGCGCAGTACGCGTTCGGCTCAGTCGATCCGGCGAGCGCGGCGTACAATGCGGGGGGCAATTGGACCGGCATCCTGTTCGCCGCCTACAACGGCGTCGCGGCGCTGGCGGCGCTGTTCGTGCTGCAGCCGCTCGCGCGCCGCTTCGGCAAGGCGCGGACGCATATCGTCGCGCTGGTGCTGGGCGCGGCGGGTTTCGCATCTTTCCTGGTCGTGCGCGATCCGTATTGGCTGCTGGTGTCGGAGATCGGCATCGGCATCGCCTGGGCCTCGATCCTCGCCATGCCCTATGCGATTCTGGCGTCCAGCCTGCCGCAATCCAAGCTCGGCATCTACATGGGGTTGTTCAACGTCTTCGTCGTGATCCCGCAATTGCTGGTCGCGACCGTGATGGGCACGATCGTGCGACATTTCTTCCCGACCGAGCCGGTGTGGACGATGGCGTTCGCGGCGGTGGTGATGCTGGCGGCCGCGGCGGCGATGACGCGGGTGAAGGTGGACTGATTCTAAAATTCCTCCCCGTGCCGGGGAGGAATTACGCTAAGCGGTCACCACCTGCCGCTCCCGTATCATGTCTGCGGCTTTCTCCGCGATCATGATCGTCGGGGCGTTGGTATTCGATCCCACCAGCGTCGGCATCACCGACGCATCGACCACGCGCAGGCCGTCCAGCCCGCGCACGCGCAGCCGTTCGTCGACCACCGCCATCGTGTCGCCGTCCGCGCCCATCTTGCAGGTGCCGACCGGGTGGTAGATCGTCTCGGCGGTCGCGCGGACCCAGGCGTCGATCTGTGCGTCGGTCTGGATATCGCGGCCCGGCGCGAGTTCATCGCCGCGATAAGGATCGAGCGCCACTTGGCTCGCCACGTCGCGGCCGATCTTGACGCATTCGCGCATCACGCGGCGGTCCACCTCGCTCGCCAGATAGTTCGCGTAGATCAACGGATCGGCCAGCGGATCGCCCGAGGCGATGCCGATCCGCCCGCGACTTTCGGGGCGCAGTTGGCACAAATGGAAAGAGAAGCCGTCCTCCTTCACGCGCACCTTGCCGTGGTCGCGCATGATCGCCAGCACGCCGTGGATCTGCACGTCGGGCCGCGACAGTCCCTCGCGCGAACACACGAACGCGCCGCTTTCCAGGAATTGCTGCCGTCCGAGCCCAGTCCCGCGCGTCAGATATTCGAGGCCGACCTTTAACTGCCGCAACCCCTTCGTCGCGGAGAAGGCGGTGGTCAGTCCCCGCGCGCGCCAGCTCAGAATGATGTCCAGGTGATCCTGCAGATTTTCCCCGACGCCGGGCAGGTCATGGACCGGCTGAACCCCCGCCGCACGCAAGCGATCCGCAGCGCCGATCCCCGACAATTGCAGGATATGCGGCGATTGCACCGCACCCGCACATAGCAACGCCTCGCCCGAAACCTCGGCGCGTTCCAGCTTCTTGCCGGTGACATATTCGACCGCCCGGACGCGCCCGCGGCTGACGACGATCCTTGTCGTCCGCGCGTCGGTGACGATGGTCAGGTTCGCGCGCGTCTCGACCGGCCGCAGATACGCCGCCGCGGTCGACCAGCGCTGGCCGTTCGAGATCGTCAAATCGTAGCGCCCGAACCCCTCCTGTTGCGCGCCATTGAAGTCGGGCGTCACCGGATACCCCGCCTGCCGCCCGGCCTCGATCAGCGCATCGTGGAACGGGCTGTCGCTTTCGCCCGCCGACACGCGCAACGGCCCCTCCGCTCCGTGCAGATCGCCGCCGCGATGATGCCCCTCCAGCTTGCGGAAGTAGGGAAGCACGTCGTCCCACGACCAGCCACTCAGCCCCATCTGCCGCCATTCGTCGAAGTCCTGCGGGTGCCCGCGGGTATAGACCATGCCGTTGATCGACGACGATCCGCCCAGTCCCTTGCCGCGCGGCCACCACAGGCGGCGCTGGTCCATGTGCGGCTCGGCCTCGGTCCAGAAGCCCCAATTATGCTTGCCCTTCGCCTTGATCAGATTGCCGACGCCCGCCGGCATCCGCACCAGCATCTCCTTGTTCGCGCCGCCCGCCTCCAGCAGGCAGACGCTGACCGCGGGGTCTTCGGACAGCCGCGCGGCCAGCGTACACCCGGCCGAACCGCCGCCGATGATGACGTAATCGTAACCGGGCATTCTTCTCTCCACTTTTCTCTTTATCTCACGGGACCAGCACAAGCTTCCCGACCATCTCGCTGTCCTGCATCGCCGCAAACGCGCTACGCCAATCCGCCAACGGATATTCGGCGTGCACGCGGGGGCGAATTTTCTTATCCTCCGCCAGCTTCCACACCGCCGCCAGATTCTCGCGGCCCTTGTCCGGGAACTGCCGCCCATATTCGCCCGCGCGCACGCCGACGACCGAGAAGCCCTTGATCAGCGGCATGTTGGTCGAAACCGTAGCGATCCTCCCGGAGGTAAACCCCACCACCAGCAAGCGCCCGCCGAACGCGATGCAGCGCGTCGATTCGTCGAACACGTCGCCGCCGACCGGATCGTAGATCACGTTCGCGCCGCCTCCGGTCAGATCCTTCACCGCCTCGCGAAAACCGGGCGCGGGGACGACCGCGTCGGGCGAATATTCGTCCATCACGACCGACAGTTTCTCCATCGATCGCGACGTGGCGATCACGCGGTAGCCGAGCGCCTTCGCCAGATCGACCGCGGCCAGTCCGACCCCTCCGGTCGCGCCGTGGACCAGCACCCATTCCTCCGGCTGCACTGCCGCCAGCCGCACCAGCGCGACGTAAGCTGTGAGATACGCCGTCCCTACGCTGGCGGCTTCGGCGAACGACAGATGCGCAGGCTTTCCGCGCACCGCGTCGGCATCGACCGCGACGATCTCCGCGAAACCGCCCAGCCGCGTGCCCGCGACCACCGCATCGCCCGCCGCAAAGCCGTCCCCCGCGATCACCTCGCCCGCAATCTCCATCCCAGGCGTGAACGGCAGGGGCGGCTTCAACTGATATTCGCCCTTCGTCATCAGCAGGTCGGGAAAGTTCAGCGACGCCGCCTTTACGTGGATCAGCACCTGACCCAGCTTCGCGACTGGTTCCGGAACATCGGCCAATGCGGTGCCGGACAAATCGTCCGACAGCGCGGCGACGACGACCGCCTTCATGCCGCCTTCGGTTTTGTCGCGAGTATCCCGAGCAACGATTCGAACAGCGTCTCCATGTCGAGATGCGGCGCGTGGATCTTGCCGTGGCCCAGCATCATCAGCGCATAGGCGCGGATATCGGCCTCGCCGCGGTCGAAGCCCGCGTCCTCCAGGCAATCGCCGATGAAGCCGAGCAACTCCGCATCGTGCTTGTCCACCGCCAGCCGCGCGCGCGGGTCGCTTTCCGCCCAGGCGCGCATCGCGATGCCCAGCCGCGACAGGCCGCGCCGCCGTACCGTCTGCCCCAGCAGGCGGATGCGGTCGATCGGGTCGGGCGTCGCGCGTTTCAGCGACGCGACCATGTCGGCCACCTGCGTCTCCGCAAAATAGGTCGCGAGTCGCCCCTGATAGGCGTCGAAATCACCGAAATGATGATAGAAACTGCCCGTCGACACGCGCAGTTCGTCGGCCAGCGGGCGCAGTTTCAGCGCGCGCAGACCGCCGCGCCTAAGCAACGATTGCCCCGCCTCCAGCCAATCGCGCTGGGTGAGATCATTGCTGCGGGCGGGGGCTGCGGCAGTTGGGGTTACGCTTGACATCGCTTCGACCATAACGAAGGTTATGCTGGAACTCCGCGCCGGTAAAGGTGCCGCGCGCTGACGTGATTCTGGAGAGCCCGTATGCCCGACGCCTATATCATCGACGCCTGCCGCACGCCGCGTGGCATCGGCAAGCAGGGCAAGGGGGCGCTGGCCGACATGCATCCGCAGCATCTGGCCGCGACCGTGCTGAAGGCGATCAAGGAACGCAACAACCTGAATACTGCGGAGGTGGACGACATCATCTGGTCGACCAGCACGCAACGCGGCAAGCAGGGCGGCGACATGGGCCGGATGGCCGCGCTCGACGCCGGATATGACGTGAAGGCCAGCGGCACGACGCTCGACCGCTTCTGCGGCGGCGGGATCACCGCGGTGAATTTTGCAGCAGCGCAGATCATGTCGGGGATGGAAGACCTGGTCATCGCCGGCGGGACCGAGATGATGAGCCTGACCGCCGCGATGAGCGCGGAGGATCAGGCTGCGGGCAAGGCGCCGGGTCTGATGGGATCGGGCAACACGCGGCTGAACGAAACGCACCCGCAATCGCACCAGGGCATCTGCGGCGACGCGATCGCCAGCATGGAGGGGATCGACCGCGAGGCGCTCGACGCACTCGGCCTTGAAAGTCAGCGCCGCGCGAAGATCGCGATGGACGAGGGGCGGTTCGACAAGTCGATCGTGCCGGTAGTCGACGATGCGGGCAATGTCGTATTGGCGAAGGACGAGTTTCCCCGGCCGCAAACCACCGCGGAGGGACTCGCCGCGCTGAAGCCGTCGTTCGCGGCGATGGCGGATATGCCCTATGACAAGAGGGGCACGACCTTCCGCAGCCAGATCAACGCGAAATATCCCGACCTGACGATCGAGCACTTCCATCACGCGGGCAATTCGTCGGGCGTGGTCGACGGCGCGGCGGCGGTCCTGCTGGCGTCGAAGGAATATGCCGACGCGCACGGTTTGAAACCACGCGCGAAGATCGTCGCGATGGCCAACATCGGCGACGATCCCACGCTGATGCTCAACGCGCCGGTTCCGGCCGCGAAGAAGGTGCTGGCGAAGGCTGGCCTCACCAAGGACGACATCGATCTGTGGGAGATCAACGAGGCTTTCGCGGTGGTGGCGGAGAAATTCATCCGCGACCTCGACCTCGATCGCGCCAAGGTTAACGTCAACGGCGGCTCGATCGCGCTCGGCCATCCGATCGGCGCGACCGGATCGATCCTGATCGGCACCGTGCTCGACGAACTGGAGCGGACGGGTGGCCGCTACGGTCTCGTGACGATGTGCGCCGCGGGCGGGATGGCACCGGCGATCATCATCGAGCGCATCTGATTATCTGACGGGAACTGCGCGCCAGACGCGGTCCCGTCGACAAGGCGGAGAGAGAATATGCTGCACCCGGTCGCCCATGCGACCGCGACGCCCGACAAGCCCGCCTATATCATGGCGGGCACGGGCGAGACGGTCACCTACGCCGAACTCGATGCGCGCGCGAACCAAGGCGCGCACCTGATCCGCTCGCTCGGGCTGCGGCGTGGGGACGCGATGGCGGTGATGATGGACAACAACGCGCGCTATCTGGAATTGCTTTGGGCGGCCGAGCGGACCGGCGTGTACGTCACCTGCATCTCGTCCAAATTGCTGGTCGAGGAAGCCGAATACATCATCCGCGACGGCGACTGCCGCGTGTTTGTCGCGTCGATCGCGACGGCGCGCTGCGCTTCGGAACTCCGTCCCAAGATCGACGATCTCAAATGCCTGATGGTAGGCGGCGTGGCCGACGGATTCGACAGCTACGAAACCGCGCGCGATGCGCAACCGGCGACGCCGATTGCGGATCCTTCGCCGGGGCAGATCATGCTGTATTCGTCGGGCACGACCGGCAAGCCAAAGGGCGTGCGCTTCGCCTTGCCCGAGGGGGCGTTGGGCGTGAACGTCTCGCCGCTCGTGATGCTGGGGCAGGGACTGTACGGCTGGACCCCCGACATGGTCTATCTCAGCCCGGCACCGTTGTACCATGCCGCGCCGCTTCGCTGGTCGATGGCGGTGCAGCAGATGGGTGGCACCGTGATCGTGATGGAACGATTCGATGCCGAGCAGGCGCTCCACTATATCGAACAATACCGCGTCACCCATGCACAGTGGGTGCCGACGCATTTCGTGCGGATGCTGAAACTGCCGGACGATGTTCGCGCGCGCTACGACATCTCGTCGTTGAAGGCGGTGTGGCACGCCGCCGCGCCCTGCCCGGTGCCGGTGAAACAGGCGATCATCGACTGGTGGGGGCCGATCGTCGGCGAATATTACGCCGGGACCGAAGGCAACGGCTTTCACGCGATCCAGTCCGCGGAATGGTTGACGCACAAGGGTTCGGTCGGGCGCAACCTGACCACCATCACGCACATTTGCGACGATGAGGGCAACGAAGTGCCGCCGCGGACCGAGGGCGCGATCTTCTTCGAATCCCCCACCGGCGAGCGGACGTTTTCGTACCACAACGATCCGGGAAAGACCGCGGATTCGACCGACTCGCACGGCTGGACGACGCTCGGCGACGTGGGCTGGGTGGATGAGGACGGCTATCTCTGGCTGACCGACCGCAAGAGCTTCATGATCATTTCGGGCGGGGTGAATATCTATCCGGCCGAGATCGAAAGCCTGCTGGTGACGCATCCGAAGGTCGCCGACGTGGCGGTGATCGGCGCACCGCATGACGAGATGGGCGAGGAGGTCGTCGCGGTGATTCAGCCGCGCGACATGGCCGAGGCGGGCGACGCGCTGGCCGCCGAACTGACCGAATTCGCGCGCGCGCATTTGAGCCATGTGAAGACTCCCCGCCGGATCGATTTCCGCGCCGAACTGCCGCGGCACGATACGGGGAAACTCTACAAGCGCCTGCTGCGCGACGAATATTGGGGCAAGAAACCGCTCGTCGAGGGCGCTGCAGCATGAGCTGGAACTTCGGCGACATGATCGAGGCGGTCGAAGCGGCGATCCCGCCCGATCGCATCGCGCTGGCGCATGGGCGTCAGACCGTCACCTGGGCGGACCTCCGCCGTCGTTCCAACAACCTCGCGCGCGCGCTGGTGACGCGCGGACTGCAACCGGGCGACCGGTTCGCTTTCTACGCCTATAATTCCGCCGACTATCTGATCGCGCTGATGGCCTGCTGGAAGGCGCGCGCGACGCACGTCAACGTCAACTATCGCTATGTCGCCGACGAACTCGCTTACATTCTGGCCGACAGCGATGCGACCGTGCTGGTCTATGACGGCCGCCTCCGCGAAGCCGTGGCCGCGGTGGTGGACAAGTCGCCGCTGGTGCGAACCTATGTCGAGATCGGCGGCGAGGATGCGCCCGCCTTTGCCGAACGCTTCGACGATCTGATCGAGGGCGACGGCGTGGCGCTCGGCATCGAACGCGATCCGCACGACCGGTTCTTCATCTACACCGGTGGCACGACGGGCATGCCGAAGGGCGTCGTGTGGACCCATGCCGATATCAACGCGATCGGCCTCGCGGTCGCCGCGTCGCAGGGGTTGCCGGTGCCCGATTCGGTCGCGCAGGCCGCGCAATTCGCCGCCGCCAATCCCGATTATCCGAAAACCGTCTGCGGCCCGCCGCTGATGCACGGCACCGGCCTGCTCAGCGCATACGGCGCATTGCTCGCAGGCGGATTCGTCGCGACATTGCCCAGCACCAGTTTCCACCCCGAAGAGGCGCTGGATGCGATCCACAACTGGCAGGCGAATCGCCTGATCGTCGTCGGCGACGCCTTCGCCCGGCCTATCCTCGACGCGCTCGATGCCGAGCCCGATCGCTGGAATGTCTCGAGCGTGCGCCTGATCGTGTCGTCCGGGGTGATGTGGACTCAAGGGGTCAAGGACGGGCTGATCCGTCATATGCCCGACGCGACGTGCCAGGATAATTTCAGCTCGTCCGAGGCGATCGGCATGGGCGCGTCGCTGACCACCCGGGACGGCACGGTGGAAACCGCGAAGTTCATCGTCTCCCCGCGCTGCCGCGTGCTCGATGACGACGACCGTGATGTCATCCCCGGATCGGGCGTGACGGGAAAAGTCGTGCTCGGTCCGCCCAACCCGGTCGAATATCACAAGGACGCGGAAAAAAGCGCGCGGACGTTCCGCATCATCGACGGCGCGCGTTACACCGTGTCGGGCGATTTCGCGCAGGTGAACGCCGACGGCACGCTAGTCCTGCTCGGGCGCGGCTCGGCGTGCATCAATTCGGCCGGTGAGAAAATCTTCCCCGAAGAGATTGAGGAGGCACTGAAATTGTGTCCCTGCGTCGATGACGCGCTCGTCTTCGGCGTGCCCGACCCGAAATGGGGGCAGGCGGTTGCCGCGGTGGTGCAACGCGCGGTCGGGTACGACGAGGGTCACGTCCGCGATATGCTGCGCAGCAAACTGGCGGGCTACAAGCAGCCGAAGCTGCTGGTCGCGACCGAGACGTCGCTGCGCGCGCCGAACGGCAAGGCCGATTACGCAAAGGCGAAGTCGTTGGCGGGCGTCGCATAGAAAGCTGTCATTTCGCTGACGGCGCGGTTCAGCATCGGTTCGCCACGACTCGTCGATAAGCGCCTCATCGACAGGGGTCGGCAGGTGCGCCGGCAGTGGAGTGAACGAGATGAAGAAGCAGATCGTTGGAGCGTTGATGGCCGCGGTCGCATTGCTGCCGATGGCGGCGGCGGCGCAGGACCGTGGCGAACGCGGTGATCGCGGCGGTCGCGCCGAACGTTCCGAGAATCGCGAGGCGCGTCAAGCAGAGCGCGCGATGCGCGTCGAACAGCGCCAGCAGCGCCCGGAGCGGATCGAATCGCAACCTCGCGCGGATTTTCAGGCGCGTGACGCCCGCCGTGCTGCGATCGAGCAAAGCCAGGCGCAACGTCAACAGATGATCGAACAGCGCCGCGACGGTCCGGTCGGGCGTCAACGGCTCGCCGGGCAGGACCGGGGCGACGACGCTCAGCGCCAGGCGGCGCGCGAGAACAATCGTCGCTGGATGGCCTACGACGGCGACTATCGTAAACGCGTGCAGGACCGGCGCGAAGACCGTCGTGACGATCGACGCGACTGGAACAATCGCGGCAATGATCGCAACGACTGGAACAACCGCAGTCAGTTCGATCAGCGGGGCAACTGGCAGAATCAGCGCAACTGGCAGAACCAGCGCGGCTATAATCGCGACGACCGCGGCAATTGGAACCGCGGCTGGCGCAGCGATCGCCGCTACGACTGGAACAACTGGCGTCAGTCGAACCGCAACGCCTTCCGCCTGCCGCGCTATTACGCGCCTTACGGCTGGAACAGCGGTTACCGGCGCTTCGGCATCGGTTCGACGCTGAATCAGGTATTGTTCTCGCAGAATTACTGGATCAGCGATCCGTATTCGTACCGCCTGCCCGAAGCCTACGAGCCCTACCAGTGGGTGCGCTACTACAACGACGCGCTGCTGGTCGACACGTACAGCGGCGAAGTCGTCGACGTGATCGAAGGAATCTTCTGGTAAACGTCTTCCGCTCCGCGTTCGCGCGGAGCGGTCAGGAGAGAGGCGGGCGGTCCCCTAGACCCGCCCGCCTCTCTCCAACCTCTTGTGTCGTCGGCCATCCCGCGCAAATGATCGCGTATGGCCACCACTCATTCCGTGCCCGGACTACCCTCCGCCACTCGCGCCGCGATCGGCACGGGTGTCGCCGCGCGGCTGGAGGCGCACCCCGCGGCGCAACGCCTGCCGAGCGACAAGGTCGCCGCGTGGCGCATCAAGAACTTCCTCGATGCGCGGGCGTGCCGTCGGCTGATCACGATGATCGACAGGAACCGTCGCCCCTCCACCCTGCTCAGCGACCGCGGCGACGCGACGTTCCGCACCAGCGAAAGCTGCGACATGGATCGCTGGTCCGACAGCGTCCAGCCGATCGACGAATCGATCGCTGCCCTGCTCGGCATCGCACCCGAAAACGGCGAGACGATGCAGGGTCAGCGCTACGCGCCAGGGCAGCATTTCCGCGCGCACCACGATTATTTTCACCAGGGCGAAAGCTATTGGGAGCGGATCAAGCAGGCGGGCGGGCAGCGCACGTGGACCGCGATGATTTACCTGAACGACGTCGAAGACGGCGGGGCGACCTGGTTCCCGCAAGCCGGCCTGCGCGTCGCGCCGCAGCAGGGGCTGTTGCTGGCGTGGGACAATATGCAGGGCGACGGCAGCCCCAACCCGATGACCATCCATGAGGGGACTGAGGTCGTCGAAGGCGTCAAATACATCGTCACGAAATGGTTTCGCGAGGAGCGATGGCTGGCGGCGTGATTTGCCCACGCTCCGCACGGCCAACCGACGTATTGTAGCGCCCGCTACATCGCGCTATTGACGCTCGTAGCATCCGCTACGGAGACGATCGATGGCCAGCATCCCCGCCGCAGTTGCGCATCCTAACGAGCTTTCCGCCACGCAACTCGCGATCGTCGCGACGATCGGCGCGACCCTGTGGTTCCTCGCCGCGCTACTGATCCGCGCGGTCGAGCCGTTCGGTGCGCTGGAAGGGACCGGCGTGGCAATATTCTACGCGCTGATCATTCCGGGCACCGTCCCCTTCATTCCGCTGATCCGCCGCCTCGCGGCCCTTCGTCGCGACAAGACCGTCTATGGCGTGGCGGTCGCAACCGGTGTGGCGGGTCTGCTCGACGGTCTGGCGCTGGCGTATTTTCCGGCGCTGTACGGCGCGAATACGGCGGGGGCGGGAGCGGCGATCCTCTGGGGCGCGGGGGTTGCGCTAATGTTGGCGGTCGTGATGAGCCGGGGGCGGTGAGGAATTGAAGCCCTGAACGAAGAGGTTGCGAAAAATCCTCCCCTACAAGGGGAGGTGGCAGCGCGCAGCGCTGACGGAGGGGTGTCGCACTATCGATAGGTCTTCACCCCTCCGGCGCTTCGCGCCACCTCCCCTTGCAGGGGAGGATTAGAAATCAAACCGCCAGCGCCGCAACATCCTCCATGCCCAGGCTCTTCAGCAACACCATCCCCTCGATCGTCACCAGCAACCGCGCCGCGTCCTTCGGGTTGTCGCCGCCATCGAGCTGCGCCGCGCCCCACGCCAGGAATCCGCGCCCGATCCGCTCTCCGACCGCGCGATAGAACGGATCGCGCGCCGCGCGGCTCGCCACCTCCAGCCACAGCCGCATGTACGGCCACAACCGGTCGTCGAGCAGGAACGCCGCCAGTTCCCGCCGCAACGTCTCCAGCGGCAATCTCGCCGACCCGGTCCGCTCGGCCATCAGCGCGGTCAGCCGCGCCGCGACCACCTCCAGCGTCGCCGCCACCACCGCCGCTTTATCAGGAAAATAATATAGCAGCATCCGGTCGCTGATCCCCGCCGCCTTGGCCAGCGGGCGCAGGCTCGACCCCGACAGGCCGTGCGCCAGGACGTGATCGGCCAGCGCATCGAGCATCGCCGCGCGTCGATCGTCCGATTTTACCACTGTCAGCTTGTCCCGATATGCCGTTTCCACCGTCATTCGTCGCACGAATGCAGGCGCGATGGAACGCGTGCTGTCCTACAACACCTGTTCCGTGTCATGGTCGCTGCGATGCCCACATTCGCAGATCATCTCCGTTCACCAGTTGATTCAGCGGCGTTCCCGCGGGGCCGTGAAAAAACGTGCCACCGTCTCAACATTCACAACATTCGCGCATGAACGTCCTCAACATCGACCGCTCGATCATGGGGCAGCCGTGGCGCTGGCGGTCGCTCGCCGCGGACAATCTCGCGCCCGACGATCTGGTGACGCAATTGCTGCTCGCGCGCGGCTGTCCGCGCGATGCGCTCGATGCGCATCGCGCGCCGTCGATCCGCGCGTTCATGCCCGATCCGTCGATCTTCCGCGACATGGACAAGGCCGCCGCGCGCATTGCCGGCGCGGTTCAGGCGAACGAGCAGATCGCGATCTTCGGCGACTATGACGTCGACGGCGCGACCTCCGCCGCGTTGCTGGTCCTGTTGCTGCGCGATCTGGGCGTCGAGGCCCGGCCGTACATCCCGGACCGGATGGTAGAGGGCTACGGCCCGAACGCCCCGGCGCTGCAACGGCTGGCCGACGAAGGCGCGACCTTGATCGTGACGGTCGACTGCGGCGCGCAGGCGTTCGACGCGCTCGCCGCCGCCCCGGTCGAGGTGATCGTCGTCGACCACCACCAATGCGCGACGCAATTGCCCCGCGCGCACGCGGTGGTGAACCCCAACCGGCTCGATGAGGGCGAAGGCGCGGCGCATGGCCATCTCGCAGCGGTCGGCGTGGCCTTTCTGCTCGGCGCGGCGCTCGTGCGCGAATTGCGCGGGCGCGGTTTCTTCAACGGACGCGCCGAGCCGAAACTGCTCGACCTGCTCGATCTGGTCGCGCTCGGCACCGTCGCCGATGTCGCGCAACTCCGCGGGCTGAACCGCGCCTTCGTAGCGCAGGGCCTGAAGGTGATGGCCGCGCGCCGCAACATCGGCGTCGCCGCATTGATCGAGGCGTCGCGCCTGACCCGTGCGCCGACCGCCACCGATCTGGGCTTCGCGCTCGGTCCGCGGATCAACGCCGGGGGCAGGGTGGGGCGCGCCGATCTCGGCGTCCGGCTGCTGACCACGCAAGACCCGGCCGAGGCGCGCGCGATCGCCGCCGAACTCGACCGCCTGAACGAAGAGCGTCGTGCGATCGAGGCGGTCGTGCAGGAAGGCGCGGAGGCAACGATCGACGCAGGCCGGTCGGTCGTCGTCGTCGCGGGGCAGGGCTGGCACCCCGGCGTGATCGGAATCGTCGCCGGGCGCTTGAAGGAAAAGCTCGGTCGGCCCGCGATCGTCATCGCGCTGGACGAAAACGGCGTCGGCAAGGGTTCGGGCCGATCGATCATCGGGGTCGATCTCGGCGCGGCGGTGCTGGCGGCGAAGGAGGCCGGGCTGCTCGTCGCAGGCGGGGGACACGCGATGGCGGCCGGGCTGACGATTGCCGCCGAACACGTCGCGGCGTTCGCGGATTTCCTCAACGAACTGCTCGAATCACGCGTTGAAACCGCCCGCGCCGATCGCGCCTTGCTGGTCGATTCGGTCATCGCGCCGGGCGGCGTCACGCCCGATCTGGTCGCCGCGCTCGATCAGGGCGGCCCCTACGGCACCGGCTGGCCGCAGCCGCGCGTCGCGATCGGCCCGGTGCGCGCGATCAAGGTCGATGTCGTCGGCAACGGCCACGTTCGCGCAATCGTCGCGGGCGACGACGGGCGCAGCCTCAAGGCGATGGCCTTCCGCGCCGCCGAAACCCCGCTCGGTGCGGCCCTACTGGGGGCTGCCCCGCACCGCAAATTCTGGCTCGCCGGCCGCGCGAAGGTCGACGATTGGGCGCAGCGTCCTTCGGCCGAACTGCACGTCGACGATGCGGCATGGGCGGACTGATGACGAAAATGCGCGGCAAGCCCGCTTGACCGCCGCGAATCAATTCCGTACCGCGCACCTCGCCTTCACGGCCCCTTCGTCTAGTGGTTAGGACGCGGCCCTTTCACGGCTGAAACACGGGTTCGAGCCCCGTAGGGGTCACCATCATGCAAGTGCGATACGCTACCGGCGAAGACCTGCCCGCGTTTCATGCGCTGGTCGAGCGCGCGTACCGCGGTGATGCGGCGCGCGCCGGTTGGACGCATGAGGCTGACCTGCTGGACGGGCAGCGCACCGATCTCGAGGCGTTGGCCGAGACGCTCGCCGATCCCGACCGGCGCATCCTGGCGGCGTTCGACGGCGATACGCTGATCGGCTGCGTCCAGATCAGCAAGGTGGGCAGCGGGCGCGCCTATCTCGGGCTGCTGACCGTCGATCCCGACCGTCAGGCGGGTGGCCTGGGCGCGAAGCTGATCGCCGCGGCCGAGGATCATGCGGTCGTCTTGTTCGGGGCGCAGGCGATTGAAATGACGGTGATTCGTCAGCGGCGCGAGCTGATCGCCTATTACGAACGCCGCGGCTATGCGTTGACCGGCGAGGAGCGTCCGTTCCCGCTCGACGATCCGCGCTTCGGCGTGCCGCGCACGCGCGACCTGGCGTTCGTCGTGCTGCTCAAGCCGCTGGCTGCGCCGCCTTCGCCGCAATGAATCCGGGTCGCGCGCTGAGGCGCTCCCAATAAGCGGCGACGAGCGGCGAGAAGCGGCTGTCCAGTTTAAGGCTGTCCGCCAGCAACAATGCATAGCCAACCGAAATGTCGGCCATCGTGAAACGACCGGCGACCAGCCACTCCCGCCCGTCGGCCAGCGCCCGGTCGACGTGGCGCAACCGCGACAGGAACCATTGCGCATAATCGTCCGCCGCCTGCGGGATGCGCCGCTCCTTCGGCTCCAGATGGCGATAACGCAGCACGATCGTCTGCGGGAAAGTCAGCGTCGCCTCGCCGCGGTGCAGCCAGTCGAGCCACGCGCCGTAGTCGGCCTCGTCGGGCGACACGGCGAGCGGCGTCGGGCTGTATCTCACCGCGAGATATTCGGTGATCGCCGCCGATTCGGTCATCCGCGTATTCCCGTCGACCAGCAACGGTATCGTGCCGAGCGGGTTCACCTCGAGATATTCGGGTTGCCGGATACGCGGCGGGAACGGAAGCAGGTGGAGCCGGTACGGCAACTCCATTTCCTCCAGCGCCCAGAGCGCCCGGAACGAGCGCGCATCGGCGCAATGCCATAGTTCGATCATCGACCAAGCCTAGCAGGCGTCGGCGTGTTGGGAACGAAGGATTTGCGTGGCGCGGCGTGCCCGCTACACCCGCCCCCGCCGCACCCACGCGGCGGGGACGATGATGCTACCCGAAACCGCCGCGCTGCCGCCGCACCGCCATCCCTGGTACGCCCACCTCTACGTGCAAGTGCTGATCGCGATCGCGTTGGGCGTGGCGGTCGGGCATCTCTACCCGCAAGCCGGTGCCGCGCTGAAGCCGCTGGGCGACGGCTTCATCAAACTGGTGAAGATGATCATCGCGCCGGTGATCTTCCTGACGATCGTCACCGGCATCGCCGGAATGCGCGATCTCGCGCGCGTCGGGCGCGTCGCGGCAAAGGCGTTCGGATATTTCCTGTTCTTCTCCACGCTGGCGCTGATCGTCGGGCTGATCGTCGCCAATGTCATGCGGCCGGGCGCGGGGCTGAACATCGACCCCGCTACCCTCGATGCGGGCGCGGTCAGCGGTTACGCCGCAAAGGCGCATGAAACGTCGCTGGTCGGATTCCTGCTGTCGGTGATCCCCGACACGCTCGTGTCCGCGCTGACCGACGGCAACATCCTGCAGGTGCTGTTCGTCGCGATCCTGTTCGGCATCGCGCTGACCCTGATCGGCGACCGCGGCGCGCGCGTCGTCTCGGTGCTGGAGGACATCAGCATCGCGGTGTTCAAGCTCGTCTCGATCCTGATGAAGGCCGCGCCGGTCGGCGCATTCGGCGCGATGGCGTTCACGATCGCGACCTACGGCGTCGGGACTTTGGCCAATCTCGCCGGGCTGGTCGCAACCTTCTACCTCACGTCATTGCTGTTCGTTTTGGTCGTGCTGGGGCTGGTCGGCTGGCTGTGCGGTTTTTCGATCTTCAAGCTGATCGCGTACCTGAAGGCCGAACTTTTGCTCGTGCTCGGCACGTCGTCGTCCGAGGCCGCGCTTCCCGCGCTGATCGAGAAGATGGAGCGCGCGGGCGCGCCGAAATCGATCGTCGGACTGGTCGTGCCCGCCGGCTATTCGTTCAACCTGGACGGCACCAACATCTATATGACGCTGGCGGCGCTATTCATCGCGCAGGCGACCAACATCGATCTGACCCTGGGCCAGCAATTGCTGCTGCTGGGTGTGGCGATGCTGTCGTCGAAGGGCGCGGCGGGGGTGACCGGCGCGGGCTTCGTCACGCTGGCCGCCACTTTGTCGATCGTGCCGACGGTGCCGGTGGCGGGCATGGCGCTGATCCTGGGCGTCGACCGATTCATGTCCGAATGCCGTAGCCTCACCAATTTCGTCGGCAATGCGGTGGCGACCCTGGTCGTCGCGCGGTGGGAGGGGATGCTCGACAAGGAGCAACTCGCCGCCGCGCTGGCGGGGAAGCTGCCGCCGGTCGAGGATCTGCCGACGGGTGAGGTTGCGCCGTGAGCCCGCGGCTGAAGTCGATCGTCGGCGGCTCAACGGGCAATCTGGTCGAATGGTACGACTGGTATGCCTATGCCGCGTTCACGCTGTACTTCGCGCCGCATTTCTTCCCCGCAGGCGACCGTACCGCGCAGTTGCTGAGCGCGGCGGTGGTGTTCGCGGTCGGCTTCGTCATGCGGCCGATCGGCGCATGGATGATGGGCATCTATGCCGACCGCCGGGGGCGCAAGGCAGGACTGACGCTGTCGGTGACGTTGATGTGTGCCGGGTCGCTGCTGATCGCGGTGACGCCGGGATATGAGACGATCGGCGTGTTTGCGCCCGCGCTGCTGGTGCTCGCGCGGCTGATGCAGGGGCTGTCGGTCGGCGGCGAATATGGCGCGAGTGCGACGTATCTGTCGGAAATGGCGGGGAAGAAGCACCGCGGGTTCTTTTCCAGTTTCCAGTATGTCACGCTGATCGCGGGGCAGCTGGTTGCGCTCGCGGTGCTGCTGGTGCTGCAATCGGTGATGAGCGAGGCGGCGCTGGATGCATGGGGCTGGCGCATCCCGTTCGCGATCGGCGGTGTGCTGGCGATTGCGGTGTTCTACATCCGCCGCGGCTTGGCTGAGACGGAGAGCTTCGCCAACCGGACGGCTGAGAAATCGAGCTTTCTCGCGCTACTGACCCGGCATCCGCGCGAGACGATCACGGTGATGCTGCTGACCGCGGGCGGTACGCTCGCCTTCTATGCCTACTCGATCTACATGCAGAAATTCCTCGTCAACACGAGCGGGTTCAGCCGCGAGACCGCGTCACGGATCAGCGCGGCGACGCTGTTCGGCTTCATGTGCCTGCAGCCCGCGGTCGGCGCGCTCAGCGACCGCGTCGGGCGCAAGCCGCTGATGGTGTCGTTCGGGGTGCTGGGGGTGCTGGCGACCTATCCGATCTTCGTGACGCTGGAGAGCGTGCGCGATCCGCTAATGGCCGGATTACTGGTGATGGGCGCGCTGGTGATCGTCAGCGGCTACAGCGCGATCAGCGGGGTGGTGAAGGCCGAGATGTTTCCCGCCCACATCCGCGCGCTGGGCGTGGCTTTGCCCTATGCGATCGCGAACACGATCTTCGGCGGGACCGCGGAACTAGTGGCGCTGAAGTTCAAGGATGCGGGGTGGGAGCGGGGCTTCTACTGGTACGTCACCGCGATGATCGGGGTCTCGCTGATCGTGTATCTGCGCATGCGCGACACGCGCGACCATAGCCGGATCGTGGAGGATTGAGGCACTCCTCCCCGGGACGGGGAGGGGAGGGGGACCAGCGAAGCTGGTGGAGGGGGTGGGCCACAGGCGGATCGCTCGCGGAGAACCCCATCCGTCACGCCTTCGGCGTGCCACCTCCCCGTCCCGGGTAGGATTCAGCGGGGACTAAGCGCCGGAACGACCCGCGCGGCGTCCTTCGCATCGATCCCCGGCCGCGGCCCTGCGGGTAGCGTTTCGTCCCCGCGGTTCGCCCGTGCGGCGCGCTGGATCGCCTCGACCAGCCGCGGATAGATGCCGCAGCGGCACAGGTTGGTGATGCTCGCGCGGATCGCTTCCTCGCTCGGATCGCGGTTCGCCTTGATCAGCACCGCGGCGGCCATGACGATGCCGGGGATGCAGAAGCCGCATTGCGTCACGTTCTCGGCGATCATTGCGAGCTGGACCGGGTGCGTGCGTTCGCGCGACAGGCCTTCGATCGTCGTAACGAAACTGCCCTCGACCGCCGCGATCGTGACCTGACATGATCGCACCGCGCGCCCGTCGATATCGACCGTGCACGCCCCGCAGCTTCCTGTGCCGCAGCCGTACTTCGCGCCAGTCAGATTCGACGCGTCGCGCAGCGCCCAGAGCAGGGGCGTCTGCGGGTCCATGCGATATTCGATGGCTTCGTTGTTGACCGTCAGCTTCGTCATGGAAAGCGTCAGTAGCCGAGTGCGGCGACCTCCGCATCATCGAACCCGAGATCGCGCAGCACCGTCGCGTCTGTGCGGTCGCCCGGCATCTGTGGCGCGACCGTCGTGCTGGCCGAATAGCGCGGCGCGGGGGCGGGTTGCTTGCACCCACCCGCGGTGACGAAGGTCTGGCGCGCCTGATTATGTGCGTCATCATAGGCTTCGTCGAAGCCCAGCACGGGCGCGAAGCACACGTCGTGGCCCTTGAACGCCGCAGTCCATTCATCGCGCGTCTTCGTCCGGAACAGCGCGGTCAGTTCGTCCTTCAACGGACCCCATTGCCGCGCGTCCATCTGCGCCGACCATTTGTCGTCGCTCAGCCCCATGACCTGACGGAACTCGGCGTAGAATTGCGGCTCGATCGCGCCGAGCGAGATGAACTTCGCATCGCTCGTTTCATACGTGTCGTAGAAATGAGCCGCGGTATCGAGCAGGTTCGTGCCGCGCTCGTCGCTCCACCGGCCCATGCCGCGGAACCCCCACATCATCGTCATCAGCACCGCAGAGCCATCGGTCATCGCCGCATCGACGACCTGTCCCTCGCCGGTCGCCTTCGCATGGAGTAGCGCGGCGAGCATCCCGAAGGCCAGGAACATCCCCCCACCACCGAAATCGCCGACCATGTTGATCGGTGGGGTCGGCTTCTCGCCCTTCCGCCCGAAGGCGTGGAGCGCGCCTGAGATCGCGATATAATTGATGTCGTGGCCCGGTTCCGGCGCCATCGGGCCGGTCTGCCCCCAGCCGGTCATGCGGCCGTACACCAGCCGCGGATTGTCGGCGAGCAGCACATCGGGGCCAAGGCCCAGCCGCTCCATCACGCCGGGGCGAAACCCCTCGATGATCGCGTCCGCGCCCCGCACGATCTTCCGCACCGCGGCGATGGCGTCGGGGTTTTTCAGGTCCATCCCGATCGACTTACGCGACCGCAGCAGCGGATCCTTGCTGTCGATGCTGATCCCGCCGCCCTTCGACGGGCGATCGATGCGGATCACCTCCGCGCCGTGATCGGCCAGCATCATCCCCGCGAACGGGCCGGGGCCGATCCCGGCGAATTCGACCACGCGGATGCCGTGCAGGGGGGGATTGGCCACATTGCTCTCCATCGATTTTGCGAATGGGTATCGCGGGCGGCGGTGGAGCACAACAAAAGTTATGCTAGCGGAGTGGCGGCGCACCCCTATCGAGCGCAAGGTCCGCATCCGAAAAACGGATCGGCGTGCGAAGACCCGCGATCGGGCGGCTGTCGTTGGCGGGCAGGACCATGCCCCGCGCGACGACCTGCGGATCGTTCAGCGCCTGCTCGACCGTGTTGATCGGCCCCGCCGGAACGCCCGCCGCCTCCAGTTTCGCCAGCAGATCGTCGCGCAGGAACGTCCGCGTCCGCGCCTCGATCAGCGCGAACAACGGATCGCGGTACTCGATCCGGCCCCCGTTCGTTTCCCAGCGCGCGTCTTCCTCGATCCCGACGATCGCGGCGAACCGCCGGTATTGCGCATCGTTGCCGACCGCGAGGATGAACCACCCGTCGTTCGTCGGAAACACCGCATAAGGCGAGACATTGGCGTGCGCATTGCCCATCCGCGCGGGGTTCTCGCCGCTGGCGAAATAATTCGCCGCCTGGTTCGCCAGTACGCCGGTCATCGTGTCGAGCAACGCCATGTCGACCTGTTGCCCGCGCCCGGTCCGCTCGCGCATCAGCAGCGCGGCCTGGATGCCGATCGTCGCATACAGCCCGGTCATGATGTCGGCGAAGGCGACGCCGATCTTCTGCGGCGCGCCGTCGGGTTCGCCGGTCAGCGACATGATCCCGGCCATCCCCTGGATGATGAAGTCGTAACCGGGGCGGCTGGCGTAGGGGCCATCCTGCCCGAAACCGGTGATCGAACAATAGACCAGCCGCGGGTGTTCGGCGGCGAGGCTGGCGTAGTCGAGGCTGTATTTGACCAGCCCGCCAACCTTGAAATTCTCGATCACCACGTCTGCGTCGGCGATCAGCTCCATCACCCGCGCCACGTCGTCGGAGTTGGTGAAGTCCGCGACGATCGACGATTTCCCGCGGTTGCACGCGTGATAGTATGCCGCGGCATGGTCGCCGTCGTGGTCGACGAACGGCGGCCCCCACGTGCGCGTGTCGTCGCCCGCGGGGGACTGGACCTTCACCACCTCCGCGCCGAGATCGGCAAGGATCTGCCCCGCCCACGGTCCGGCGAGGATGCGGGCGAGTTCGACGACCTTGATGCCGTTGAGGGGGGTCTCCTTCGCCAAGCTCAGAACGCCGCGTGTCCCGTGATCGCGCGGCCCAGGATCAGCGCGTGGACGTCGTGCGCGCCTTCGTAGGTGTTGACCGTCTCCAGGTTCATCAGGTGGCGCATGACCTGATATTCGCCCGAAATGCCGTTGCCGCCGTGCATGTCGCGGGCTTGCCGCGCAATATCCAGCGCCTTGCCGACGTTATTGCGCTTCACGATCGAGACCATCTCCGGCGCAAACCGGCCTTCGTCCATCAGGCGGCCGACGCGCAGGCTCGCCTGCAGCCCAAGCGCGATGTCGGTCTGCATGTCGGCCAGCTTCTTCTGATACAGCTGCGTCGCGGCGAGCGGACGGCCGAACTGCTGCCGGTCGAGGCCATATTGCCGCGCCGCGTGGAAGCAGAATTCGGCTGCACCCAACGCACCCCACGAAATCCCGTAGCGCGCGCGGTTGAGGCAGCCGAACGGCCCCTTCAGCCCCTGGACGTCGGGCAGCAGGGCGTCCTCGCCGACCTCCACGTCCTCCATCACGATCATGCCGGTGATCGACGCGCGCAGACTCAGCTTGCCCTCGATCTTCGGCGCGCTGAGGCCCTTCACGCCCTTTTCGAGCACGAAGCCGCGGATGCCCCCGCCGTGCGCGTCGCTCTTCGCCCACACCACGAACACGTCGGCAATCGGCGAATTGCTGATCCACGTCTTGCTGCCGGAAATGCGGTAGCCGCCGTCGACCTTCGTCGCGCGGGTCTTCATGCCGCCGGGGTCGCTGCCCGCATCGGGTTCGGTCAGCCCGAAACAGCCGATCCATTCGCCGGTCGCGAGCTTCGGCAGATACTTACGCTTCTGCTCCTCCGATCCATATTCGTTGATCGGGAACATGACGAGGCTCGACTGGACGCTCATCATCGAGCGATAGCCGCTGTCGATCCGCTCCACCTCGCGCGCGACCAGGCCGTAGGCGACGTAGGAGGCGCCGACGCCGCCATATTCCTCCGGAATGGTCGGGCCGAGCAGGCCGAGTTCGCCCATCTCGCGGAAGATCGCAGGGTCGGTTACCTCGTTGGCGAACGCGTCGATGATGCGCGGGGCGAGCTTTTCCTGCGCATAAGCCGCCGCGGTGTCGCGGATCATGCGTTCGTCGTCGTTCAGCTGATCGTCGATCAGGAACGGGTCCGCCCAGTCGAAGGGGCCCATGCCGGCCATGTCAGTCTCCTTTTGCCCGCGCGTTTCGGGGGAATGGCGGCGGATGTCCAGCCCGGCGGGGCGCGGAAAGTTAGGCTAAGGTTAGGCCAAAACGGCATCGGACGGCGAGGGGGAAACGATCGTAGTCGATCGTTTCTATTCGGGGATTTCAAAGATCGGTGGACTGCATATCACGTCTATGGGTCTGTAGGAAAACGGCGTTTCGCTATGCAGCGGTAAGTTCGTGCGCGTATTTCGGCTGGTCGATCGCGAGCATGTCGAGCGCGCAGGCTTTCATGTGGGCGATCAGGGCCGGGTCGTCGGGGGCGATCATGCCCGAGCGGATGGCGTCGACCAGGGCGGTGTCGAGTTCCTCGCGGGCGCCTTCGCGATCGAGGATTTTGCGCATCCGTTCGGCTGCACGCGCGTCGGCGGCGGGGGAGAGCGCGATGTCGCGTGCGGCGATCTCCAGCGCATTGCGGGCGACACGGAGGCCGAAGGTCGTCGCGCTGCCATCGAACGGGAGCCACGTGGCGACGCCCTCGATCAACGCTTGCGCGGTGGGGTGGGTGATCATGTTGCCGTCGCCTCGAATTTTCGGACCTCCCCGGCGAAGGCCGGGGCCCAGTCGCCGAGGTGGATGAAAGGGAGCGATGAGAGCGCCAACTGATCGCTTGCAACTGGGCCCCGGCTTTCGCCGGGGTGGTGCTTGGGGATGGGGCGCGCAACTTTCACCCCGCACTCCGCTCGATGATCGCGACGATGTCCGCCTCGGTCTCGCTCAACCGCCGTCCGATCACCCCGCGTTCAGGCCCCGCGGCGGGATCGGCGGCGAAGCTGGCGTGCATCATCGTGGTCATCACGCCCCATTTCAACGATCCGACCATTTGCCAGAAATCGACCCGATCGCGCGCGATCGGTGCGCCGCCAGCTTCCACATAACCGGCCAGCAGATCGCCGAGATCGCCGAACCCGCCGACGCGCTTGCGCGGTTGGCCGAAGCGCCAGCTGTTGGTGCAGATCCACCCCAGATCCTCCGCCGGATCGCCGATATGCGCGAGTTCCCAGTCCAACACCGCGGCCAGCCCCGCATCGGGATCGACCATGATGTTGCCGTTGCGGAAATCGCCGTGGACCAGGGTGAGGTCGGTCTGTTCGGGCACGCGTCGCTCCAGCCAGCGGAACGCCGCCTCTATCGTCGGGCGGACAGGCCCCGCCGCGCGCCATGTCTCCTCGTAATTCGCCAGCGTCTCGCGCGCATCGACCGTGCCGAGTCCCGCGACCGGCGCAGTCGCGTGGATACGCGCCAGCGCCGCGCCGCATTGGTGCGCCAGCTTTTCGCGGGCGGGGGCGAAGGCGGGATCAGTGGCGATGCGCTTTCCCAACGTCTCGCCCGCGACGCGACGCATGACATAGGCCTCGTCCAGCCCGTCCGCGTCGTCGCAGATATACGCGACGTCCGGTGCCGCGACGCCGTTCGCGACCGCCGCGGCGATGACCTCCGCCTCCAGCCGCAGCGGCGGTTTCTTGCCCGGATGCGTATCGATCGGCGCGGTGCGGCGGCGCAGGATCAGCGGGGTCGCGGCACCGGCATCGCTCGAGGCATCGAACGACCACGTTTCCATGCTTGCGCCGCCGGTCAGCCGCGTCAGTCCCTCGATCCGCGTCGCGCCTGTGGCCATCCGCGGGGCAAGCGCAGTCAGCCGTTCGCCAAGTTCATGCCCTGACAGCTTCTCGGCCACACCCGCTCCTTTTCGGGGCTGTAAATCACGCCCCGGCGCGCTACGCAATTAAAAGACTCGACTTAGATCGAACGAACAGGAGAGCGCGATGGACTTCGACCTGCCGCAGGAGCTGACCGGTTATCTGGCCGAGCTGGACGCCTTCATCGCCGCCGAGATCAAGCCGCTGGAACAGCAGGACGACAACATCCGCTTCTTCGATCACCGCCGCGAGAACGCGCGCACCGACTGGGACAATCAGGGGCTGCCGACCCACGAATGGGAGGCGTTGCTGCGCGAGGCCCGCGTGCGCGCGGACAAGGCCGGGCATCTGCGGTTCGCGTTGCCGAAGGAATATGGCGGCCAGGACGGATCGAACCTGGCGATGGCGGTCATCCGCGATCATTTCGCGGCGAAGGGGCTGGGGCTGCACAACGATCTGCAGAACGAACATTCGATCATCGCCAATTTCCCGCAGGTGCTGATGTTCCGTGATTTCGGGACGAAGGCGCAGGCGGATGAATTCATTCCGGGGATGCTGACCGGCGGCTACCGCATCTGCTTCGGGCTGACCGAGGCGAACCACGGCTCCGACGCGACGTTCATGGAAACCCGCGCGGTCCGCGAAGGCAACGGCTGGAGGATCGGCGGCGAGAAGATGTGGATCACGGGTATGCACGTCGCGACGCACATCATGCTGTTCGCGCGCTCCAGCGGCAACGATGGCGACGGCACCGGCATCACCTGTTTCCTGGTCGATGCGAAGGACCCGGGCATCAAGGTCGAGGAGTATATGTGGACCTTCAACATGCCGACCGATCACCCCCGGCTGAGCATTGCGAACGTCCACATTCCCGCCGACGCGATCCTGGGCGAGGAGGGCAAGGGTCTCGCGGTGGCGCAGCATTTCGTCCACGAAAACCGCATCCGTCAGGCGGCATCATCGCTGGGTGCGGCGGATTATTGCGTGCAGGAAAGCGTTCGCTATGCGCTGGAACGCAAGCCGTTCGGCAAGCCGCTGGCGACCAATCAGGCGATCCAGTTTCCGCTGGTCGAACTGGCGACGCAGGTGCGGATGCTGCGGCTGATGATCCGCGAGACGGCGTGGCGGATGGACCAGATGTCGAAGCCCGAGGTCGAAAAGCAACTCTCCGACAAGATCAGCATGTGCAACTACTGGGCGAACCGCCTGTGCTGCGAGGCGGCGGATCGCGCGATGCAGGTACATGGCGGGATGGGATATTCGCGGCACAAGCCGTTCGAGCACATCTATCGCCACCACCGCCGCTACCGCATCACCGAGGGATCGGAGGAAATCCAGATGCGCAAGATCGCGGCGTGGATGTTCGGGTTTGCCGGGCCGAACAAGCGGGCCAAGGGCTGACTCCGCTCAATACCTCCCCGGAAGGCCGGGGTCCAGTTGCACGGACAACACGGCGGCGGGCAGTCCGCTGTTATCCCTTGCGTGGCGACTGGACCCCGGCCTTCGCCGGGGAGGTACTGTGGTCAGGCTTGAACTTCGACGCCAAACTAGCATAACATCTGTTACGGGACGGGAGAGATACGATGCTGAAGACGCGGTTCACCGAGGAATTCGGGGTCGAGTACCCGATCGCGCAGGGCGGTATGCAGTGGGTCGGCAAGGCCCAACTGGTCGCCGCGGTCGCCAATGCAGGCGCGCTGGGCTTCCTGACCGCGCTGACGCAGCCGAGCCCCGAGGCGCTGGCGGACGAGATCAAGCGCACGCGCGACCTGACCGACAAGCCGTTCGGCGTGAACCTGACCGTATTCCCGACGATCAACGCGCCCGACTACAATGCCTATGCGCAGGTCATCATCGACGGCGGGATCACCATCGTCGAAACTGCGGGTACGCCTGCGGTGGCCGAGCAATGGGCGCTGTTCAAGGCGGCGGGCCTGAAGATCATCCACAAATGCACCAGCGTCCGTCACGCGTTGTCGGCCGAACGCAAAGGCGTCGACGCGATCAGCATCGACGGGTTCGAATGCGCGGGGCATCCGGGCGAGGACGACATTCCGGGGCTGATCCTGATCCCGGCTGCCGCGGATAAGCTGAAAATCCCGATGCTGGCGAGCGGTGGGTTCGGCGACGGACGCGGGCTGGTCGCGGCGCTGGCGCTGGGCGCGGACGGCATCAACATGGGCACACGTTTCTGCGTGACGCAGGAGGCGCAGATCGCCGAGAGTTTCAAACAAAAGATGGTCGAGAATGACGAACGTGCGACCAACCTGATCTTCCGCACACTGCACAACACCGCGCGGGTGATGAAGAATGCGGTCAGCGATGAGGTGGTCGGGATCGAACGTGCGGGCGGTGCGACTTTCGCCGATATCCAGCATCTGGTCGCGGGCAAGCGCGGGCAGGACGCGATGCACAATGGCGATACCGACGGCGGCATCTGGTCGGCGGGCATGGTGCAGGGCCTGATCCATGACGTGCCGAGCGTGAAGGAACTGATCGACCGCATCGTGGCGGATGCGGAGGAGATCATCGACCGGCGGCTGGCGTCGATGGTCGCACGCTACGCGGCGGCGGCCGAATAGGCCGTGCATGACAGCGATGACAGCGAAGCGGCCTGCCGCGCGGGCCGCACGGCATGGCGCATTTGCTCGAACGTAACTGACTGACAAACGGTGCTAATTCCGGGTTAACCGGAGTTGCGCGTGATCGTCTCACGCGCCAGCGACGCGATTTCGTGATCGTCCAATAGTCTGAAATTTCACGCAAAGTCCGGCGAGTATATCGTCGCCGAGGGCGCGCCGCACCCGGTCGCGTTCTGCCGATTATCGTGAATTTCATCGACCGCTCGCGGCTCGCGGGCGGCGTTGCTGCGGTTCTGCGGGGCGGATACGCCTTGGCCAGAACGAGGCGGCAGGGAGAGTCTTCCGGACAGCGTGAAGATCGGCGGGCCACACCGCCGAGGGTCGAAATAAGCCAACGATATAAAGGGACGCAGGATGAAAAATCAGCTCACCGCGCGCGGATCGCGCACGAATGATGACCTTTACCACCTCGACGGACTCGACTTTTCAGCGCTGGGGGATTTCTCCAAGCTGGGCGACCATGCGGCGGTGCAGATTGGCGGCTCCCCAAGCATTACGATGGCGCGCGCGGTTGCGGACGATTTCGCCGACACCGTGCGCGACACGACCGCCCCGTTCGGACGGTTGACGCCGGGGTCGAGCGTCACCGGCAATGTCGAGGTGCGCGGCGATCACGATATCTTCGCTATCTCGCTGACCGCGGGCCAACGCGTCACCTTGAACCTTAACACGGCGGCGACCAGCGGCTTGTCCGATCCGCTGCTGAGCGTGCGCAACGCCGCGGGCAGCGTGCTCGCCACCAACGACGATTTCGGCGGCTCGCGCAATTCGCAGATCACCCTCACCGCGCAGACGGCGGGCACCTATTATCTCGACGCGGGCGGTTACGGCTCGTCGGTCGGTCGTTATTCGCTGTCCGCCAGCGGCACCGCGCCGCCCCCTGTGCCGACCGATGATTATCGCGACAACATTACCGACACGACCGCGCCGTTCGGTGCGCTCGCTATCGGCGCGGCGAGCACGGGGCGGGTCGAGACGGCGGGAGACAAGGATCTGTTCTCCTTCGCGGCGACCGCCGGAACCACCTATACGTTCAACCTGAACAACGCATCGAGCGGCGGCCTCGGCGATCCGGTCCTGCGGCTGCTGAACACCAGCGGCGGGCAGATCGCGATCAACGACGATTTCGGATCGGGCCAGAATTCGCAGATCACCTATACCGCGTCGTCGACCGGCACGGTCTATCTCGAAGCGGCCGGGTATCAGAGCGGCACCGGCGGCTATTCACTCACCGCCGCCGGCAGCACTCCGCCCACCAGCGGCGGCGGGTTTGACATCGTGATCCGCTACACCGGCGATCCGCAATATCAGGCATTGTTCGATCAGGCGGCGGCGCGGTGGGAATCGGTTATCACCGGCGACATCCCCAACTTCAATTCCTCGCGTTACGGTCTGATTGACGATTTGCTGATCGACGCCAGCATCTCGGCGATCGACGGGCAGGGCAGCGTGCTGGGACAGGCGGGACCGGACGAGTTCCGGTCGGGATCGTTGCTGCCGTCGCACGGTGTGATGCAGTTCGACAGCGCGGACATCGCCTCGCTGGCCGGCGGCGGATCGTTGCTGGGGGTGATCCTGCACGAAATGGGTCACGTGCTGGGCATCGGGACGTTGTGGGATTCACTCGGGCTGGAGAGCAATTTCCGCTACACTGGGGCGAATGCGCTGGCCGAATACCGCACGCTGTCCGGCAATCCCAACGCGACCTTCGTGCCCGTCGAGAATGACGGCGGCCCCGGCACTGCGGGCGGGCATTGGGAAGAATCGGTGTTCAACGGCGAGTTGATGACCGGCTTCGCCAACGGATCGCTGGCCATGAGCCGGATGACGATCGCGTCGCTGAAGGACGTCGGATATCAGGTCGACCTGTCGCAGGCCGATCCATATGTGCTGGGCGCGGCGTTGCAGGGACCGCAGTCGCTGGCGATGCCGGACCAGGTGCTGGGCCTGATCTGATCTTCCCCGATAAGCCGGAGCGGCGGGTAGTCCGTCGCTCCGGTTCTTCGCATTCAACCCGCGACGAAGGTCATCCCTGCCTTCGCGATCAGCCGGTCGCGCAATTCCGGTCCCATGATCGCGCCCGGCGTCCATACGCCGCCTTCGCCGGTCACGTCCTGCACCAGACACAAGGCGCTCTCCGCGAGCATCTTGCTGGTCGATCCATAGCCCGGATCGCGGTCTCCGGTAACGACCGTGTCGATCCGCGCGCCGTCGGGCATCAGGCCGATGAACAAGATGTCGTAGTGGCCGGTGTCGCGTTCCTCCTTCGACGGGCCTTCGCCGGGTTTTGGACCTTTGTCGGACGCAAGCGGGTTGAGTTTCGCGAGCGCCTCAGCCGCGGCCTTGCCCATGTCGCCCAGCCCTGCGACGACCATCTCGTCATAGGTGAAGTCCGCGCCGTATCTGTGCCCGAGCAGGAAATTGGTGCGATGTACGTTCTTGGTGTTGATCGGCGCCATGATGAACGGCGCGACCCAGGCATCGATCGTCGTGTCATATTCGGGCAGCATGCCCGTCGGCTGGTGGACGCCGGTGTGGCCCGGGGTCAGCGCGAACGGGCTGGCGAGCAGCTTGATGAGCGACGGGTCGCGCGCGGCGGCGGCGATCGTCGCCTTCAGGCTGGCTGCGGTGCCGCCTGAAAAGCCGCCTTTCATCGTCCGTACGCGGCATTTGACGCGCGGGGCGGGACTGCCGAAGCGCTTCACCGCCGCCTCCTGCAGCGTCATCACGCCGAGGTCGAACGGGATCGAATCGAAGCCGCAGCTGAACACGATCCGCGCGCCGCTGGCCTTGGCAGTTTCGTGGTGCGCGTCGATCATGTGGCGCATCCACGCGGGTTCGCCGCACAGGTCGACATAGGCCGTGCCGGTGGCGGCGCAGGCGGCGACCAGGTCGCTGCCGTAGAGCTGGTACGGGCCGACGGTGGAGATGACGACGGTCGCGCGCTCGCACATCGCGCGCAGGCTGGCGGGGTCGTCCGCATTGGCGGCGATGAGCGAAATCGAGTCTGGCACGCCCATCTCGGCGCGCACCTCCTCCAGCTTCGTCAGCGATCGCCCGGCCATCGCCCAGCGCACCCCGGCCGGATAGGTCTGCGCGATATATTCCGCGACCAGCCGCCCGGTGAAACCGGTCGCGCCGTACACGATCACGTCGAAGTCGCTCATGTTAAGTCTCTCCCAATGTCAGCTTGCGCCTCGCGCCCCTCGATCGCAAGATGCGGACATGGCCTCCGATCGGAACACCGTTGCATTCATCGTCGATCAGATTGCCGCCGCGGGCGATATCGCCGCAAGGCCGATGTTCGGCGAGTACGGTATCTACTGCGACGGTCGAATTGTCGCGTTGATCTGCGACGATCAGCTCTATGTGAAGCCGACCCCCGCCGGGCGCGCCTTTGCGGGCGAGATTGCCGAGGGACAGCCATATCCAGGTGCCAAGCCGTGCCTGTTGATTGATCCCGATCGGTGGGACGACGGCGACTGGTTGAGCGAACTGATCCGCCGCTCCGCTGCCGAACTCCCGCCACCGAAGCCGCGGAAGACCAAACCTAAGCCGCCTCGCTGAACTGCAGATTGGCAAGCCGTGCATACAGGCCGCCGCGCGCCATCAACGCGGCGTGCGGGCCTTCCTCGACGATGCGGCCGTCGTCCATCACCACGATGCGCTGCGCCGCGCGGACGGTGGCAAGGCGGTGCGCGATGACCAGCGTAGTCCGGTTCGCCATCAGCCGTTCGAGCGCCTGCTGGACCAGCTGTTCGCTCTCCGCATCCAGCGCGCTGGTCGCCTCGTCGAGCAGCAGGATCGGCGCGTCGCGGAGCAAGGCGCGGGCGATCGCGACGCGCTGGCGCTGTCCGCCCGACAGCCGCGCGCCGCCTTCGCCCAGGAACGTGTCGAGGCCATCGGGAAGCGCGCGCAGGAAGGTCGCGGCGTTGGCTGCTTCGGCGGCCGCCCACAGCCGGTCGTCGCTGGCGGTCCAGTCGCCGTAGCGCAAATTGTCGCGGGCGGACGCGCCGAAGATCACCGTTTCCTGCGGTACCATCGCGATGCGCGCGCGAACCTCGGCCGGATCGGCGTCGCGCAGGTCGACGCCGTCGATCGTCACGCGGCCGTTTTCCGGATCGTAGAAGCGCTGGAGCAACTGGAACAGGGTGGTCTTGCCAGCCCCCGACGGGCCGACCACCGCAACCGTCTCACCCGGTGCGATCGTCAGTGTGAAGTCGTGCAGCGCGGCGGTGTCGCGGCGGGTCGGGTAGCGGAATTCGACATGGTCGAACGCGACCGCGCCGACGCCCGGCCGCGGCAGCGGCACCGGGTTGGCGGGGGCGGCAATCTCGGGCGTTTCGGACAGCAGTTCTGCCAGCCGCCCGGCTGCGCCTGCGCCGCGGAGCAGGTCGCCATAGACTTCGGTCAGCGCGCCGAACGCGCCCGCGACGATCCCGCCGGTCAGCACGAAGGCGGCGATCGATCCGCCGCTGATCCGTCCGGCCGCGACGTCGATCGCGCCCTCCCACAGCACCATCGTGATCGATCCGAAGACCAGCCCGATCACAATCGCGGTCATCGCCGCGCGCAGTGCGATACGGCGTTTCGCGGCGGCCATCGTCGCCTCTACCGCACCGGCGAAGCGCTTGGATTCGCGCCGTTCCTGACCGAACGCTTGCACGATCTTCATCGCGCCCAGCGTTTCGGTCGCCATCGATCCGACATCGGCGATACGGTCCTGCGAAGTACGCGAATGGGCGCGGACGCGGCGGCCGAGCAGCGCGATCGGCAGGATGATGAGGGGAATGCCGAGCAGTAGCATGCCCGCCAGCTTGGGCGAGATCGCGAACAGGTAGATCAGGCCGCCGATCCCGGTGAAGGCGTTGCGCAGCGCGACCGAGACGGTCGATCCGACGACGTTTTCGATCTGCGCGGTATCCGACGTCATCCGGCTGGCGATCTCGGACGGGCGGTTCTCCTCGAAGAAGCGCGGCGTCAGCGTCATCAGATGCGCCTGCACGCGCGTACGGATGTCGGCGACGACGCGCTCGCCCAGCCACGACACGAAATAGAAGCGCACCGCGGTGCCGATCGCCAGCACGACGACGATCATCAGCATGTAATGGAACGCCGACGCTACCGCCTCGCCCGCATTGGGGCCGAAGCCGCGGTCGATCACGCGTTTGAAGCTGTAGGGGATCGCGATCGTCGCCGCGGAGGTGACCGCCAGTGCACCCCAGGCCGCGGCGATTTGCGCCGGATAGCGCTTCGCCTGATTCCAGACCAATGCGAGGTTGCCGATACGGCGACTGGTGGGGGGATCGTTGCCCGGATCGGATGCCATGGAATGTGGGTAGCAGCGCGCGCGGTGTTGCTCAACGGTCACCCGCGGGAGCATTCTAAGCATGACGGCGTTGTCAGGTCCGTAAACTTTGTTACGGTATGTGGTTTACCGAAAGCGGTTACAGGATACTCGATGCTCTATAACGCCTATGAATTTCAGCGGTCGATGTTGGCGACCGCAAGCGCAATGGCCAATTTTGGGGTCGGAATGCTGCGCAGCCCGTCCAATCCGTTCGCTTATTTCGGCGGCGGGACCGTGGTGGCCTCCGCGCTCGATGTGTTCGCGCATGCGGCTGCGCCGCGAGGGAAGCCCGCGTTCGGGCTCGATTCGACGGTCGTCGACGGGCGCGAGGTCGCGGTGACTGAAGAGATTCTGCTCCAGAAGCCGTTCGGGCAGTTGAAGCGGTTCAAGCGTGACGGCGTAGAGGGCGGGCCGAAGCTGCTGATCGTCGCCCCGATGTCTGGCCATTACGCGACGCTGCTGCGTGGTACGGTGGAGCGGATGCTGCCGACCGCTGACGTCCACATCACCGACTGGCGTGACGCGAAGCTTGTCCCGATGAGCGACGGGCGCTTCGATCTGGACGATTACATCGACTATCTGGTCGCATTTCTGGAGGAGATGGGGCCGGGCAGCCATATGCTGGCGGTCTGTCAGCCGTCGGTGCCGTGTTACGCCGCGGCGGCGCTGATGAGCGCTGACAAGCATCCGTGCCGTCCGAAGACGCTGACGATGATGGGCGGGCCGATCGACACGCGCGAGGCGCCGACTGCGGTCAACACGCTGGCGATGCAACGCCCGCACGCGTGGTTCGAACAGAATGTCATCGCGACCGTGCCTTCGATGCACGCGGGTGCGGGACGGCGGGTGTATCCGGGATTCCTGCAGCTGACCGGCTTCATGTCGATGAACCTCGGCAACCACATGATGAGCCATTTCGAGATGTTCAAACACCTCGTGAAGGGCGACGGCGACAGCGCGGATGCGACCAAGGAGTTCTACGACGAATATCGCGCGGTCTGCGACATGAGCGCCGAATTCTACCTGCAGACGGTCGATCTGGTTTTCCAGACCCACGCGCTGCCGAACGGGACGATGGAACATCGCGGACGGCGGGTCGATCCAGCCGCGATCACCGACATCGCGCTGTTGGCGATCGAGGGCGAGCGCGACGATATCTCGGGGATCGGCCAGACCAAGGCGGCGCTGAAGCTGGCGACAAAGCTGCCGAGCGCGAAAAAGAAGTACCTGCTCGCCGACAACGTCGGGCATTACGGCATCTTCAATGGCTCCAAGTGGCGCGACCGGATCGCGCCGGTGGTCGAGGACTGGATCGCGAAGAACAGCTGAAGTAAAAGGGGGCCGGAGGGTGAGTTCCAGCCCCTTCCTGTTAAGCGACGCTGTCGACCACCGCGTGGCTGCCCGCTTCGTCGCTGCGGATGGTGCCGCCGAACAACATCTTCAATTTGCCGCCGAGCGAGACGTCGGTCTCCCACAATTCGGCGCTGTCGATGTCGAAGCGGAGCAGTGTGGCGTCGGCCTTGCCGTTCGGGAACCATGCCTCGACCTGATTATTCCACAGCTTGTCGACCTGTGCGGGATCATTGTCCCTAGTGACCGTGCCGGCGAGGCAGGCGAAGAAATCGTGCCCCTTCGACGCGAACTGCGCCATCGCCTTGCCGCCTGCTGCCGCGCGATTGTTGGGGCCGGAGAAGAAGAACAGCGTATTCGGCTGATCGTCGTCGATCTGCGCGGTCATCGGTTCGCTGTGCTGGTGGTCGTTTTCGAGGCCCAGCATGACGAACGGGCTGGCCTTCAGCTTGTCGATGAATTTCTCGGCGACTTCCTGCGGATTGTGATCGGCCATGTCGTTTTCTCCTGCGGGTTATGCGGGAGAGAACGATGCGTGTGGCGCTTGGTTGCGCGCGATTCAATCGCCGGGCATGGTCGACGGCGGCGGCAATTCTGCCGTTGACACAAGGAGGTAAACTATGTCGTTTGCCGAATTGTGCCTGTTCCTTGGCGTACTGATCGCCTTTGCGACGTTGGTCGTAAAGGTGATCGAGGTATCGCGTAGAGAGTAGGTGCACGGGCGGGGCTCGGCTAGCAGGCTGAGCCCCAAACGTATTGAGCCCCGGCTGTAGCAGCAGCCGGGGCTCACACAAAGAGGCGCTATGTCATCGCCTGATCGATACATAACGTATCGACCCTGACTTTTCAATCACAGCACCTCGAACAGCCCCGCCGCGCCCATGCCGCCGCCGACGCACATCGTGACGACGACGTATTTCGCGCCGCGGCGCTTGCCTTCGATCAGCGCGTGGCCGGTCATGCGTGCGCCGCTCATGCCGTAAGGGTGGCCGATCGAGATCGCGCCGCCGTTGACGTTGAGCAATTCGTCGGGGATGCCGAGCTTGTCGCGGCAATACAGCACCTGCACCGCGAACGCTTCGTTCAGTTCCCACAGGCCGATGTCGTCCATCTTCAGGCCGTTGCGTTCGAGCAGCTTCGGGATCGCGAAGACCGGGCCGATGCCCATCTCGTCGGGTTCGGTGCCCGCGACCGCCATGCCGACATAGCGGCCGAGCGGGGTCAGGCCCTTCGCCGTGGCGACCTTTTCCTCCATCAGCACCGATGCGCTGGCGCCGTCCGACAACTGCGAGGCGTTGCCCGCGGTGATTGTCATGTCTGGGCCGAGCACTGCCTTCAGGCCTTTCAGCCCCTCCAGCGTCGTATCGGCGCGGTTGCCCTCGTCCTTCGACAGGATGACTTCCTTGTGGCTGACTTCCTTCGTTTCCTTGTTCACGATCGCCATCGTCGCGGTCACTGCCACGATCTCGTCGTCGAACTTGCCCGCGGCCTGCGCCGCCGCGGTGCGCATCTGCGATTGATAGCCATATTCGTCCATCGCATCGCGGCTGATACCGTAGCGCTTGGCGACGACCTCGGCGGTCTGCAGCATCGGCATATAAATGTCCTTGTGCAGCGCCAGCAGCTCGCGGTCGGGGGCGACACGCATTTCGGGGGTCTGCACCAGGCTGATGCTGTCGACCCCGCCGCCGATCGTCACGTCCATGTTGTCGACGACGATCTGCTTGGCGGCGGTGGCGATGGCCATGAGGCCGGACGCGCACTGGCGATCGAGCGACATGCCGGACACGCTGGTCGGCAAGCCGGCGCGGAGCAGCGACGTGCGGGCGATGTTGCCCGCCTGGACGCCCTGCTGGAGCGCGGAGCCGAACACGACGTCGTCGACCTCTGCGCCGTCGATCTTCGCACGCTCGACCGCGGCCTTGATCGCGTGAGAGGCGAGCGTGGGGGAGGGCAGGTTGTTGAACGCGCCGCGATAGGCGCGGCCGATCGGGGTGCGGGCGGTGGAGACGATGACGGCGGAGCGCATGGACGAGTCCTCAGGGATATGGCTTGGAAGTTTAGCGGAAGGTTAGGCCTAGACGAACACCTGCGTCAGCCATTCGGCGATCATCGCGGGCTTGTCCGATCCTTCGATCTCGACGGTCGTTTCGGTAGTGTACTGAAATTGGCCGGGACGCTTTTCTTCGAATTCGACGATCTTCGACCGGCCGCGGATCTTGCTGCCCGAGGGGACTGGGGCAAGGAAGCGGACTTTGTTGCCGCCGTAGTTGACGCCCATCTTCACGCCGTCGAGACGCGGCGCGTCGGGCGTTTTCTGGCTGATCAGCGGCAGGAGCGAGAGAGTCAGGAAACCGTGCGCGATCGTGGTGCCGAACGGCGTCAGTTTCGCCTTTTCGGGATCGACGTGGATGAACTGGTGATCGCCGGTCGCATCGGCGAACTTGTCGATCATGTCTTGGCTGACCTCGATCCAGTCGGACACGCTTTCGGTGCCGATGCTGGCCTTCATCTCGTCTGCGTTCACGGGATTCCCCTTGTGGTGCATCACGCGCTAAGGCGCTCGGCATCCCTGTAGGCGCGGGTCCGTCCCGCCTGCAAGTCCGACAGAACCGAAAGCATGAAGATGGCCACTGCCGTAGCGTCCGACACCCGTAAATCCATGGCCGCGCTGTACCGCGCGAGCGAACCCGATGTTCTAAAACCGTTGCTGGAGCGCGCTGCGGTGTCGCCCGAATCACGGACTCGGATCATGGGCCACGCGCTGGGATTGCTCGCCGATCTGCGCGCAGCGAACGCAAAGGGTTGGGTCAATCAGTTCCTGCAGGAATACCGGTTGAACTCGTCGGAGGGCATCGCGCTGCTGTCGCTGGCCGAGGCGTTCCTGCGCGTGCCCGATCCCGAAACCGCCGATCTGCTGATCGCCGACAAGCTGGGCGACGCGGACTGGCGCGCGCACGCGGGGAAATCGAATTCGAAGCTCGTCAATTCGGCGACCTGGGGCTTGGTGGTCGGGCGCGTGCTGGTGCGCGAAGGTGAGACGGGGGCGCTGCGGCGGCTGATCGCGCGCGCGGGCGAGCCGTTCGTGCGACAGGCGGTGGGCGCCGCGATGAAGATGATGGGCGAAATCTTCGTCATGGGGCGGACGATCGAGGAAGCGTCGCGGCGGATGCGGAAGCCCGAACATCGCGGGTTTACCGCCAGTTTCGATATGCTGGGTGAGGCGGCGCGGACGACGCGCGACGCCGAGCGATACCTGCAGGCCTATGCCGATGCGATCGAGGCGGTCGGGCGCGATGCGGCGGCTGGGCACTCGATTTCGGTCAAGCTGTCCGCGCTCCACCCGCGGTACGAGGTGGCGAAGTGGGACGAGTGTGTGCCTGCGTTGACCGCGATGCTGGCGGCGCTGGCGGTACAGGCGGCCAGCAAGGGGATCGCGCTGACCGTGGATGCCGAGGAGAGCGAGCGGCTGGAGATGAGTCTCGACATCATCGGCGCGGTCGCGGCGCTGCCCGCGCTGAAGGGCTGGGACGGGTTCGGCATGGCGGTGCAGGCGTACGGAAAGCGCGCACGGCCCGTCGTCGCCTGGGCGAATGCGCTGGGCCGCGTGATGAACGTGCGGCTGGTGAAGGGCGCGTATTGGGATAGCGAGATCAAGCGCACGCAGGTGGAGGGATTGAGCGACTATCCGCTTTTCACGCGCAAGGCGGCGACCGACGTGTCGTATCTGGCGGTGGCGAAGGACATGCTGGACGCGGAGAATATCCGGCCGGCGTTCGCGAGCCATAACGCGCTGACCGTCGCGACGATCGTCGAATGGGCGGGCAACGCCCGCGATTTCGAATTCCAGCGGCTGCACGGGATGGGCGACGGCCTGTACGAGCGGCTGGTGCGCGAGCGCGGATACCATTGCCGCGTGTATGCGCCGGTCGGCGGGCACCGCGACCTGCTGGCGTATCTGGTACGACGGTTACTGGAGAATGGGGCCAATTCGTCGTTCGTGCATCAGCTGGCGGATGAGCGGCTGAGCGAGGAGGAGATCCTGGCCGATCCGGTGGCGAAGATCGCCGCTGTGGGCGGCGCGCGGCATCCGAGCATTCCGTTGCCGGTGGACCTGTTCGGGGCGGAGGGGCATCGGAACTCTGGGGGGATCGATCTTAGCGATCGGGGGGTGTTGGAGGATATTGCCTCCGCCGTATCGTGCCCCCCCGGCGAAAGCCGGGGTTCAGTCGCAACTGTTTTGGTTGGAGAGGGCGGCGCTCCCGAACGACCTTCGTCGCAACTGGACCCCGGCCTTCGCCGGGGAGGTGGATTTGTTGGTGACGCCATCACCCGTGCGCACTGCGCGTTCCCCGCGTGGCGCTTCACCCCGGTCGACGAGCGCGCCGATTGCCTCGACCGCCTCGCCGACCTGCTCGAACGCGATCGCGAGAAATTGATGGCGATCTGTGTGCAGGAGGCGTTCAAGACGATTCCCGATGCGATCGGCGAGGTGCGCGAGGCGGCCGATTTCTGTCGTTACTACGCTCTGGAGGCGCGCCGGAACCTGCATTCGATCGAGCTGCCGGGGCCGACGGGGGAGCGCAACACGCTGCACCTGGAAGGGCGCGGGGTGTGGGCGACGATCGCGCCGTGGAATTTCCCGCTGGCGATCTTCCTCGGCCAATGTGCCGCCGCGTTGGTCACCGGGAACACCGTCGTCGCGAAGCCCGCGCCGCAGACGCCGCGCATCGCTGCCGCCGCGGTGGCGCTGGCGCACGAGGCTGGCGTGCCGACGGATGCGCTGATCCTGGTTCCCGGCGGGCCGGAGGTCGGCGCGGCGCTGACCGCGGATGTGCGCGTGCAGGGGGTCGCGTTTACCGGATCGACTGCGACCGCGCGGAAGATCGCCCGGTCGCTGCTGGAGGACGACACGCGTCCGATCGTGCCGCTGATCGCGGAGACCGGCGGGATCAACGCGATGATCGTCGATTCCACCGCTTTGCCGGAGCAGGTCGTGGCGGACGTGGTGACCAGCGCGTACCGCTCGGCGGGGCAACGCTGTTCGGCGCTGCGGCTGTTGCTGGTGCAGGAGGATATCGCCGATGGCCTGATCGAGATGCTGTCGGGCGCGATGGATTTGCTGACGCTGGGCAATCCAGCCGATCCGGCGACCGATGTCGGCCCGGTGATCGACCGCGCGGCTTATGATCGGCTGATGGCGTATCGTGAGAACGTTCGGGATCGCTGGGTCAAGACGGTCGACGCACCTGCGGATGGCCTGTTCGTGCCCCCGACGCTGATCCGCATCGGATCGATCGACGATTTGAACGCCGAATGGTTCGGGCCGCTGCTGCATGTCGCGACGTGGAAGGCGGGCGAGCTCAGCCAGACGATCGCGCGCGTCAACGCGAAGGGATACGGCCTGACGATGGGCCTGCACAGCCGCATCGCGCGGGCCGCCGAAGTGGTCGAGGCGGAGGCCGCGGTCGGCAACCTCTACGTGAACCGCAGCATGATCGGCGCAGTGGTCGGGTCGCAGCCGTTCGGTGGCGAGGGGCTGTCGGGCACCGGGCCGAAGGCGGGCGGGCCGCATTACCTCTATCGCTTCTGCGCCGAGCGCGCGGTGTCGATCGACACGACCAGCGCGGGCGGGAACGCGACGCTGCTCAGCCTGGACGAAGGAGGAATCTGAGATGCTTGCCCCGCATCCATCCGGGATCTAGCCTCGTACCTGCGGATCGGATCGCACTCACGCGGGTCCGGTCGGGACGCATCAACGGTCTCGGGGGAGAATGTCGTTGGGGGCTTCTGAAGACGAAGGCGCGCGGATCGCCGATCTGCAGCATGAAGCGATCCTGGACGATATCGCGGACATTGCGGCGCGCGCCTGCGGATGTCCGGTCGCGGTGATCAGTTTGGTGGACGATGATCGCATCGGGCTGAAAACCGGCCCCGGGACAGACGGCCGTGCGCGCGCTGTGGCGCTGTGCGGGACGGCGGTGATGGAAGACGATCCTTGGGTTGTCGATCATCCCGCGGTCGATCCGCGGACGTTGGCCAACCCGCTGGTCGCCGCGGCGTTCGGGCTGCGCTTCCACGCGGGCGTGCCGCTACGATCACCGGCGGGGTACGATCTGGGAACACTGGCAGTGATGGATCGCGCGCCGCGGACGATCAGCGACGATCAGATCGCGTTGCTGAAGAAGCTGGCCGGACTGGCAGTTCAGGTGCTTGAGATGCGATTGAATCTGCGGACAGCGCGTGTTGCAGACCATCGGATCACATCGGCCGCGTGACGTGATACAGGACGGTCGCGCCGCGCCGGGTCAGCACCGCGCCCTTCGCCACCGGTTCCGCGGCGGCGCCGACCAGCAACGCCTCGATCATCACCAGCCCTTCGTCGACCAGCCCGTGGATCGCGTCGAGGAAGACGGCGTCGACCGTGGCGTCGCCGTCATCCAGCACCGACGGGACGATATCGACCGGGGTCGGCCAGGCCCGTTGCAGCGCCTCGATCATGGCGATCGTCAGCCGGGATCGGAGCAACGTTTCGCGAAGATCCGCGTCTGACACGATAGTCGACCCTCTTCGCCTAAAAGCCAGTTAGGATTTGAACAACAAAGGTTAACAAACCCTAAAGGTACGTCGCCGTAATGACTATCAGGGACGAATCGGTACTAATTAAACCGCATGTTCGCGGTGGTTCGGATTGGCATACGGCATGACCAATGTGCCGTCGGGCGCGGCGGTGTAGGTCGTCTGTGTCGGATAGGGGATGACGATCGCCTCTGCGGTGAAGCGGCGGACGATGCCGATGCTGACGTGGTGGCGGCCGTTGTAGGCGTGCTGGAAATCGGGGTGGGGGCTGTCGAATTCCAGCTCGTAATCGATTGACGATGCACCGAACTGGAACACGCCCGATCGGACGAAGGTGCAGTCCGCCGCCTCGACGATCTCCTGGAACATCTGCGGGATCGCTTCCAGCACCTCGGGCGCGGTTTCGTACGCGACGCCGATCACCATCTTCGTGCGGCGCCAGTCGCGCTTCGTGTTGTTGGTGATTTCCTTGTCGAGCAATTGTTTGTTGGCGATGATCCGCTGTTCGCCGTTGATGCCGCGGATGCGGGTGGATTTCAGGCCGATCTCCTCGACCGTGCCCGATGTCTGATCGTAGGCGACGACGTCGCCGCGGCGGAACGGGCGGTCGAAGATGATCGCGAGGGCCGCGAACAGATCGGCGAAGATGCCCTGCGCGGCCAGACCGATCGCGATGCCGCCGACGCCCAGACCCGCAACCAGGCCGGTCACGTTCACGCCGAGATTGTCGAGCACCACGATCAGCGCGATCGCGAAGACGACGAAGGTGACGAGCAGGCGGATCAGGCCCAATGCGCTGATCAGCGCCTCGCCCGAATAATTCTCCGATCGCGCACGGTGTTCGACCGCGCCCAGGATGATCTCGCGCGCCCAGATCGCGGCCTGAAAGACGGCGGCTACGGTGAACAGGAAGCCGATCGTGTCCGCCACCGTTTCCGGCGCGCCCGCGAAGCGCGAGACGAGACGCGCGGACAAGGTGACGATAAAGAAGCTGTTGGTGCGTTCGATCGCGCGGCCGAAGATCGCGGGCCAGCCCTTGCCGCTCTTGCTGCGCTTGGCGAGACGCGGGCCGAAGCCGCGCAGCCAGAACAATAGCAAGGCGATGCCGGTGCCGATGCCCGCGGCGATCGCGATGTTGAGCCAGTGGCCCTGCACCCAAGTGGTGCTGGAGGAAACGAACTCCTGCGCCTCGCGTTGGAAATCGGCGGTCTTGATGGCCTGCGCCTTCGCGGCGGCGGCGGTATTGGTCGTCATGTGTTCTTTCCGTGTGCGGCGTCACGCCGCCTTGGCGGAGGCCGGCGTCCCTGTCTGCAGGAACGCGATGAGGCCGCGTTCGGTGCGGCTGAGGTGAGAGGACTTCCGCGGCAGGCGCAGCGCCTTGCGGAATTTGGTCTGCCCATTCTTGATCAGTGCGATGAGCGTGGGATGAACGTAGGATTTGCGCGCAATCGCGGGGGTGTTGCCAAGCTTTGCGGTGACGGGTTCGAGCATCGTCTTCAGGCTCAGATCGCGTTCGGCGGTCGCCAGCGCCTCGAACGCGACGACGCTGGCCGCCCAGGTGCGGAAATGCTTGGCGGTGAAATCGTCGCCGGTCGCGGCGCGGATGTATTCGTTGACGTCGGTGGAGGTGACCGGACGCGGCTCGCCCGCGTCGTCGACCCAGGCGAACAGATGCTGGTCGTCGAGGTCCGAGCAGGTCTTTACGAAGCGGCTGAGCGAACGGTCGGTCAGCGACAGGGTGCAGAGTTTCCCCGATTTGGCCTTGAACTGCAGCTTCAGCGTCGCGCCCTTCACCTTGGCGTGGCGTTTCCTGAGCGTGGTCGCGCCGAAACTCTTGTTGTCCTTGGCATAGGATTCGTTGCCGACGCGGAGGTGGCCGTTGTCGAGCAGGCGGACGACCGCGGCGACCGCGCGTTCCTTGCTGAGCGTGCGCTGGCGCAGGTCGCGTTCGACCTGCTTGCGCAATTTGGGCAGCGCGAGACCGAAATCGCCGCA
Organism: Sphingomonas sp. SUN019; assembly: GCF_024758705.1. Classification (NCBI taxonomy): domain Bacteria; kingdom Pseudomonadati; phylum Pseudomonadota; class Alphaproteobacteria; order Sphingomonadales; family Sphingomonadaceae; genus Sphingomonas; species Sphingomonas sp. SUN019. The sequence goes on from NZ_CP096971.1 coordinate 3,287,016, forward strand.
GCGTTCGTATTTCGATGCGTCCTGCGCCTCGCGAAACTGCGTGTGATAGCGATATTGCTTGCGGCCCTTGTTGTCCCATCCCACCGCCTGGATATGGCCGGTCGGCTTCGGGCAGAACCATGCGTCGACGTAGGCGGGGGGCAGGCCGATCGCGTTCAGCCGGTCGATTTCCTCGCGATCCTTGATGCGGTCACCCTTCGCATCCCAATATCCCCAGCCGCCGCGGACCTTCTGCCGGGTGATGCCGGGTTTGCTGTCGTCGGAGTACGAAAGTCTGACCGTCATTCTGCATCCGTCACGATTGTCGCCCGTCTCCGGAAATGCGCGGGGCATCGCTTCGTTCCGGAACGGGTCGCGGCGACGGGGGTTTAGCCGGGTAATCCCCCCACAGGAGTTTACGACATGGCCGACCTTTCCAAGGCGCGCATCCTGATGCTCGCCACCGACGGTTTCGAGGATTCGGAGCTGTTCGATCCGCGGCAGGCGCTGCTGGATGCGGGCGCGACGGTGACGCTCGCCTCGATCAAGACCGATCCGATCCAGGGCGTAAAGGATGCGGCGCGGACGATCACGCCGGACCTGACGCTGGACCAGGTCGACACCGACGATTTTGATGCGCTGGTGTTGCCGGGCGGGGTCGGCAATCCCGACAAATTGCGGATCGAGGAACGTGCGGTCGAGATCGTCGCGGAGTTTATGGAGGACGAGAAGATCGTCGCCGCAATCTGCCACGCGCCATGGCTGCTGGTCGAGGCCGACGTCGTGGACGGGCGGCGCGTGACGAGCTGGCCTTCGGTGCGGACCGATCTGGAAAATGCGGGGGCGGAGGTGGTCGATGAGGCCGTCGTGGTCGACGGGAATTTGATCACCAGCCGCAAGCCGGACGATATTACGGCGTTCAATCAGGCGATAATCAACGCGCTGACCGAGGAACTGGCGGACGCTTAAGCCGCCGCAACAACCGCCTGGCTGCGCCGCATCGGCCGCCAGGCGGTTTCGGCCTTCTTCCGCCCTAGGTACGTATCCAGCCCGATCTGCGCGCCCAGCAGCATGTAGATGAACGGCTGGAACGCGATCCCGACGAAGGCGCCGCCGAGCAGGTAGATCAGATGCGCGTGCTGCAGCGCGCCGGCCAATTGCCCGGCCCAGACATATTCGCCCTCCCGGTAGCGACGGCGCAGGATTTCCATCCGCACCAGTCCGATCAGGCTGATCGCCAGCCACAGGATCAGACCGGGAAAACCCTGTTCGCCGAGCATCTCGAAATAGCTCGAATGATAGGCGCGGCTCTTGTCGACGGTCAGGCTGCGCTCGACCTTCGCGCTGGTGCCCGTCCCGGTCGTCTTGATCGTGTCGTAGCGGATATTGTTCTGGCGGTACGCCTCGAACCCGCCGCCGAACGGATGCTGTTTCGCGTAATCCCACGTCCACTGCCACACCGCGAGCCGGGTCGAGGCGGATTCGTCGGCCTGATAGGTCTTGATCGTGCCCATCCGTTCGGAGAACGCCGAGGGCAGCAGCGGGATCGCGGCGAGGCCGACCACCGCCAGCGCCGACAGATACAGCATCCGCCGCTTCACCTCGCGCAGCATCAGCACCGCCAGCAGCGCGATGCACAGCAGCCCGGTACGCGCCGAGGTGCCGACCGGGATCAGCAGGCAGGCGAAGATCAACGCGTAGCAGAAGGTCCGCACGCGCCAGTCGGGGGCGAAGATCGTGCCGTGGCGGCTGAACCACAGGATGATGGGGATGATGCAGACCGCCACGGCCGAGATGATCGAGCCTTCGTAAAGGCCCGAATTGTTCGATACCATCAGGTTCAGTTCGCCGTAACCGCCGCCGCTGGCCAGCGTCTTGATCCCGCCGACGATGACGATCGAACTGGCCGACAACACCATGAACAGCAGCAGCGATTCGATCCGCAGTTTCGTGCGCAACGTCAGCGGCAGGAAGGCGGCGAAGGCCAGCGCCTTCCACACCCAATCCCATTTCTCGACCGCCTCCACCGGGAAATCGGCGCTGCGCGTCGTCGCCCAGCAATAGCCGAGCAGCAGCAGGATCAGCGCCTGTCGCGGGGCGAAGCGCGAATCCTTCTTGTCGTCGACCAGTGCCCACGCGACCACCGCCAGCCCGACCGCGATCAGCGAGATCGGCACGGTGTTCAGCAGCATGTACGTCAGACGCTGCGGCGAGACGACGTCGATATAGACATAGGCGAGCACGAACAGGAACGGGCGCTTGAGGCCCATCCCGAACAGCGCGAGCAGGAAACCGATGAAGGCGAGGTCACGCACGCGGGCGACGCTCCGGCCCGGTTTTACCCGCGTCGCTGGGCGGTGCTTCCGAATCGAGATCGGGGCGGCGCAGCAGCAGCCATGCCGCGAGCAGCATGAGGCCGTGGGTCAGGCCGAGCGCGAAATTGTCGATCATGTCTCGCCCTCGCTGGATTGCCCGGACGCGCCCAACCTTCGTTCGTGCTGAGCGAAGTCGAAGCACATGGGCATGCCCTTCGACTTCGCTCAGGGCGAACGGAGTTTGGTGCGTCCGACGCAGCGATAGCCCCCACGCGGTTGACGTGGCGTTAAACGCTGGCGTGGCAGGGGGTGCGGACGATGCGCATCCTTCATATCCTCGACCACGGATTGCCGCTGCAGAGCGGCTACACCTTTCGCACGCGCGCGATCCTGAAGGCGCAGATGGCGCGCGGATGGGAGGTCGCGGCAGTGACGGGCGCGCGGCAAGGGACCGCCCAAGAGTCTGAGACGATCGACGGGATCGATTTTCATCGCACCGTGCCGCCGCGCGCGTTGCCGTCGCCGCTGCGCGAACTGGCCGAGATCGCGGTGTTCGCGCGGCGGATCGCGGAGGTCGTGCGGGAGTTTCGGCCCGATGTGCTGCACGCGCATTCGCCGGTGCTGGATGCGCTCGCCGCGTTGAAGGTGGCGCGGGCGACGAGCCTGCCTCTGGTGTACGAAATCCGCGCGTTCTGGGAGGATGCGGCGGTCGGGAACGGGACGGGTCGCGAAGGATCGGCACGCTACCGGGCGACTCGCGCGCTGGAAACGTGGGCGGTGAAGCGCGCGGACGCAGTCGCCGTAATTTGTGATGGTTTGCGCCGCGACCTGATCGCGCGGGGGATCGGTGCGGACAGGATCGTCGTGTCGCCGAACGGGGTCGACATGGGCCTGTTCGGTACGCCGGTGCCGCGCGATGATGCGCTCGCGGCGGAACTCGGCATCGATGGCGAAATGGTCGGGTTCATCGGCAGCTTCTACGATTATGAGGGGCTGGACGATCTGATCGCGGCGATGCCCGCGCTGATCGCCGCGCGGCCGAATGCGCAATTGCTGCTGATCGGCGGCGGGCCGATGGGCGAGGCGCTCCGCGCGCAGGCCGCGGCTTCGCCGGTCGCCGATCGCATCCGCTTCGTCGGGCGCGTGCCGCACGAGCAGGTCGAGCGCTACTACAGCCTGGTCGACGTGCTGGCGTACCCGCGCAAGAAGATGCGGCTGACCGATCTGGTAACGCCGCTGAAGCCGCTGGAGGCGATGGCGCAGGGGCGATTGGTCGCGGCGTCGGATGTCGGCGGTCACCGCGAACTGATTCGCGACGGCGATACCGGTACGCTGTTTCCGGCCGACGATCCTGCCGCGCTGGCGGCGTCGCTCGCGGCTTTGTTGAACGATCGTGGCGAATGGGGAGCGCGCCGGGTGCGGGCGCGCGCGTTCGTCGAGGCCGAGCGTAACTGGTCGTCAAATATTTCGCGTTACGAACCCGTTTACCAGCGGCTCGTGGGAGTCGCGCGTATGGGTGAGTCATGGTCGCAATCAACTATTCTGGGCGCCTGAGCGCGCCGTTAGGACCGGTGACCGCCGGGCTGGCGGCGGCTGCGGTCTCGCTCTCGGTCGCCGCAATGCCGGCCGCGTGGCTCGATCCGCTGGTCGCGGGGAGCGGGCTGCCCGCATTGTTCGCCGCCGCCGCGCCGCCGGTCGGCGTTACCGGACGGACCCTGCTGGCGCTTGGTGCGGGGGCGATCGTCGCGCTGGCCGGTTACATCATGCTGTCGCGACACGCCCGGCCTGTCGACGCCACGCCCGACGCTCCCGTCCTGCGCCGCGCCGATGCGCATCCCGATGCGCCGTCAAGGCGACCGATTCGAGCGAGCGAGGATCTTGGGCCGCCGCTGCCGATCGCGGTCCCGCCGCCCGCGCCGCAAAATCACGAACAGCCCTTGCCCGCCGATCTGGACCTGCCGCTGGCGGCGTTCGATCCGGCGGCGCTGCCGGTGACCCCGGCCGAACCCGTCCGTCCCGTCGCGCCGCTGGCGACACGGCGCGCGCTGATCGATCCGGGCGAGCGGTTCGAGACGTTCCACCTGACCCCGGTCACACGCACGCCGCGTTCGACGGCCAGCGAGCCTGTTTCGATCGGCGCGCTGCTCGACCGGTTGGAGCGCAGCACGCAGCGTGCGCCGCGGCGGCGGGTCGATGTCGATCAGACCTTGGGCATGCTGCGCGGTCTGGCGACGGGCTGATCACGAGGCGACGACGGTCAGCGCTTCGATCGTAAAGCGATGCCCGGCCCCGTCGCGCGCGGTGGCGATGATCGCGAGGTCGGCGACGAGGTGACCGTGCAGCGGCAGATCGGCTTCGGGCAATTGCGCCAGCCATGTATCGATCGCCTTAGCTGCCGTCGCGTGTGCCTCCAGGACATGGCGAGCACCGGAAAAGGTCGCGCTTTCCCAAGCCGTCATGTGCGTCGCGTCGAAGGTGATCGTGATGCCGTACGCGGTCGCCGACGCGGCGATCGCGCGTTCGAGCAGCACGGTCGGGCCGGGGCCGCGCATCATGCTTCCTCCCCCACGAAGGCTTCGACCCGCGCGCGGGTCGGCGGGCGCAGGACGCGGCCGGCGCGCAGGTCGCCGATCAGACGCGGATCGTTCACCGCCAGCCGTCCGAATTTCGTCGGCGGCATGCCGGTGCGGCGCAGATAGCGATCGATTTTCAGCAGCAGCGACATCCCTGGCGACTCCGTTGACCGGGTTGATGTTCGTGGTCTGTTCTCACATTTCCAACTTGTCTAGGAAATTTCCTAGAGGTATGGGATGTGCATGACGGAGGCGGTCGGACAGGCGGTGGCGGGGCTGGCGGCGGCGCGCGGCGTGACGCTGTCGGAGCTGTCGCGGATGCTCGGCCGCAACGTCGCCTACCTCCAGCAATTCGTCCGGCGCGGGACGCCGAAGCGGCTCGACGAGCGTGACCGGCGGTTGCTCGCGCAGTTCTTCGGCGTGGGGGAGGAGATGCTGGGCGCACCCGATCCGTCGCCATCCGACGTGGCGGCGATTCCGTATCTTTCGGTGGCGGCGTCGGCCGGCGGCGGCGCTGCGGTCGATCGCGAGGAGGTTGTCCGCGTCGAACAGCTGTCACGCGAGATGCTCGCCGGGGCGGGCGTCGCGGCTGGTCAGGCGTCGCTGATCGACGTGCGCGGCGACTCGATGGCGCCGGGCATTTTGGACGGCGATCGCCTGCTGGTCGACCGCGCCGACGCCCGCGTCTCGCGGGGTGGCGGGGTGTTCGTGATCCGCATCGACGGCGACCTATCGGTAAAGCGCGTCGTGCCGATCGGGCGGGAGGTGGAGATCGTCAGCGACAATCCCGCTTACCCGCCGGTGCGGCGCGACGCTGGTGATGTCGACGTGATCGGGCGGGTGAAGCTGTTGCTGCGGGTGCCTTAGAAGGTGTTCTTGTCCTCCCCTGCAATGGGAGGTGGCGCGCAGCGCCGGAGGGGTGTCGCGCCATCGATATGCTTACACCCCTTCGTCAGGCTTCGCCTGCCACCTCCCCTTGCAGGGGGAGGATTTGACAGAAGCAGAACTCTACCGCTCTCGCTACCGCCCGCGTTCGCGCGCCCAGATCGCCAATGATATGCCGATGCTGACGACCGCGCCGATCAGCAGGCCGATCGTCGCCTGGCCGAACAGGAAGCCGATCATCGCGCCGCCCATCACGCCCGCCGCGATCAGGAATCCGCCCGCGGAGGGGTTGCGTATCGGGGGCCTTGCCATGCCGGGCGCTCTGCCATGTCCGGCGACGCCGCGCCAGCGCCGCATCAAACCTCTGTCGTTCGCCCGTTCGCCTCGCTAGGAGGGCGCGATGTATGGGCGGGGCGCGCTGTATGGCGCCGTTAGTCTGATCGCGTTCCTCGCCGCGCCTGGCCTCGCGGCGCAACAGACGCCCGCGCCCGCCGCGCAGCCGCCGGAACTCGATCCGAATTCGCCGCTCGCGCCGCTGCCCGATATCGGCGTGGCTTGGCCCGAGCTTGGGCAGGATATCGCAGCGCCGGCCGAACTGCGCACCGATATCGCCGCCGAAACGCGCTACAAATGGCGGATCGAGGGGATCGACGGGATCGGCACCGCGCTGTTGCGGCAACGCTTCGCGGAGTTGTCCACACTCGGCCAGCATGATGGCGAACCGTCGAATGCGGCGCAGCTCGATCGCCGCGCGCGCGAGGATTCGGCGTTGCTCGTCACGCTGCTGCGCGGCGAAGGATATTACGATGCGCGGGTCGACACGCGGGTCGATGCGGAGGGCGAGCGGCCTCTGGTGGTGCTGGAGGCGACGCCGGGTGCGCTTTACCGCTTCAAGGGCGTGACCATCGCGGGCGTCGAGGCGGCGGGCGCGAAGGCGGTCGGGCTGCGCGATGCATTCGGGGTGAAGGCCGAGGATCCGGTCAACGCCGACACCATCGTCGCCGGACAGGCGCAACTGGCGACGAAGCTGGGGGAGGAGAGTTTCGCTTTCGCCAAGGTCGGCGATCCCGTGGTCACGGTGGATCGCGAGGCGAAGACCGCGACGCTCGACCTGCCGCTGGAAACCGGAACCGAGCGCCGTTTCGGCGTGATCCGCACGAACCCGAACAACCGCGTGTTCGATGCCGATCACGTCCAGGACATCGCGCGCTTCAAACCCGGTCGGCCCTATAGCGCGTCCCGGCTGGACGATTTGCGGCGCGCGCTGATCCAGACCGGGCTTGTCTCGACCGCGGACGTGAAGCCCGTTCCCGGCAGCACGCCCGGCACGGTCGACGTCGACGTCACGCTCGCGCCCGCCCCGCCACGCACGATCGCGGGCGAGATCGGTTACGGCACGGGCGAAGGCGCGCGGGTGGAGGCGAGCTGGACGCACCGCAATTTGTTCCCGCCAGAGGGCGCCGCGACGGTGCGCGCGGTGCTGGGGACGCGCGAACAGCTCGGCTCGCTCGTCTTCCGGCGCAACAATTTCCACGGGCGCGACCGCGTCCTGACCGCGCAGGTTGCGGTCGCGCACACCGAACGCGACGCTTACGAGGCGGATACCTTCTCGGTGTCAGCCAGCATCGAGCGGCAGACCAACATCTTCTTCCAGAAGGCGTGGACGTGGTCGCTGGGGGCGGAACTGGTCACGTCTGACGAGCGCGACGTGATCGTGTCGACCGGCGAGCCGCGGCGGCGGACCTTCTATATCGGCGCGCTGCCGACGAACCTGGTCTATGACGGGTCGGACGATCTGCTCAATCCGACCAAGGGATTTCGGCTGGGCGGACGGCTGAGCCCGGAAGTGTCGTTGCAGGGATCGGTGTTCGGTTATGCGCGGACGCAGATCGACGCGAGCGCGTACCAGTCCGTAACGCCGAAGGTCGTGCTGGCGGGGCGGGTGCGGCTGGGCACGATCTTGGGCGCGCCGCGTGATGCGATCGCGCCGTCGCGGCGCTTCTACGCGGGCGGCGGTGCGTCGGTGCGCGGCTATGGGTTCCAGTCGATCGGGCCGCGCGACCCGAACAACGATCCGATCGGCGGGCGCAGCCTGACCGAATTCTCGATCGAGGCGCGGGTCAGGGCGTTCGGCAATTTCGGCATCGTGCCGTTCTTCGACGGCGGGAATATCTACACCTCGCCGCTGCCGAAGCTGTCCGACTTCCGTTACGGCGCGGGGCTGGGCGTGCGCTACTACAGCAATTTCGGGCCGATCCGCGTCGATGTCGGTACGCCGATCAACCCGCAGCCGGGCGACAGCCGCGTCGCGGTGTACGTGTCGCTCGGGCAGGCGTTTTGATGCGCTGGTGGCGGTGGATCGCGGGCGCGGTCGTTGCGTTGCTCGCTATCCTCGGCGCGGCGTTGCTGATCGTGGACACGGACGTCGGGCATCGCTTCGTCGCCGAACGGATCAACGCGGTGAAGACCGCCAACGGTTTGCGCTTCAGCGTCGGGCGGATCGACGGGTCGATCTATTCCGAAGCCATCCTGCGCGACGTGCGGGTGTACGATACCGAGGGGCTGGTGTTCGTCGCGCCACGCGCCGAGCTGGATTGGTCGCCGTTCCGCTGGTTCTCCAACCGGCTGCAGATCGACGCGCTGCGCATCCCCGCCGCGACGCTGGCGAAGCTGCCGAAGACGCGAGTGACAGGACGCCAAGGGCCGTTGCTGCCCGATTTCGACATCGTCATCGGGCGGCTGACGGTCGACCGGATGACCGTCGCGCGCGGCGTGACCGGCGTCGTACGCTACGGCCGGATCGACGGACGCGCGGATATCCGCAAGGGACGCGCGCTGGTCGACCTGTCGGCGGTGGTCGATGGCAGCGACCGGCTGACGATGCGGATCGACGCCGCGCCGGACCGCGACCGGTTCGACATCGACGTGCGCGCCCGCGGGACCGCCAATGGCGTGCTGGCGCGATTGACCGGTATCCGGCGCACCCTGTCGCTCGATGTGGGCGGAGAGGGGCGCTGGGCGCAGTGGAACGGGACCGCGGTGGCCGATGCGGGCGGTGTGCGGGTGATCGATCTGGCGCTTGGCAACCGCAGCGGCGCGTACACGCTGACCGGCACGCTCGCGCCATCGACGCTGACGAGGGGCAAATTGCAGCGGCTGACCGCACCGCGCGTGCTGGTCAATGGCGCGGCGACCTTCGCCAACCGGCGGCTCGACGGCAATCTGTCGCTCAGGTCTTCGGCGTTGGCGATGGAAACGACCGGCGAGATCGACCTCGCCGCGAACGCCTATCGCAACCTGCGCATCCGCGCGCGGCTGCTCCGCCCGCCTGCCTTGTTCGGCAACATGACCGGGCAGAATGTCGAACTGCGCGCGGTGCTGGACGGCGCGTTCGCGACCGCGCGGTTCGATTATCGCGTCACCACGCCGCGCTTCGCATTCGACAAGACCGGGTTCGAAAATGCGCGCGCGGCGGGCAAGGGGCGGCTGTCGAAATCGCCGATCCTGCTGCCGATCCGCTTCACCGCGGCGCGCGTCACGGGGGTCGGTGATGTGGCGGGGGGCATCCTGCGCAACCTGTCGGTCGAAGGCGTGTTGCGCATCACGTCGAGGCTGGTGACGGGCGACGACCTTCGGCTGCGGTCGGACAAATTGACCGGGCGGATCGGGCTGTCGCTCGATCTGGCGACCGGGCGGTATGAGGTCGGCCTGAACGGCGCGCTGGGGCGCTATTTGATTCCCGGTCTGGGTGTGGTCGACGTCACCTCGCGGTTGAGCGTCGTGCCCGGACCGGGCGGTAAGGGCACGCGCGTCGTCGGGCAGGGGACCGCGCAGATGGTGCGGCTCGACAATGCGTTTTTCCGCAGCCTGGCGGGCGGGCTGCCGCGTATCGTCACCGGGCTGGAGCGCACGTCGGACGGTATTCTGCATTTCCGGAATCTGGTGCTGACCGCGCCATCGATCCGGCTGACCGGCGACGGTTATCGCCGTCGCGACGGGACGTTTCATTTCGAAGGGGGTGGACGCCAGACTACCTATGGCGCGGTGACATTGGTGCTGGACGGAAAGATCGACCGTCCGACGATCGATCTGGTCTTCGCCGCGCCCAACGCCGCGATGGGGCTGAGCGATGTGCGCGCGCATCTCGATCCAAATGCGGAGGGCTTCGCCTTCACCGCGGCGGGCGGATCGCGGCTGGGGCCGTTCACGACCGACGGTCAGATATTGCTGCCGCGCGGCGGGCAGGCGCGGATCGCGGTCGCGCGACTTGATGTCAGCGGAACGCGTGCCAGCGGCGCGCTCGATATCGTTCCCGGCGGGTTTGCGGGGCAGTTGGCGGTGAACGGCGGCGGACTGACCGGTACGCTGGATTTCGCGCCGCAGGGCGACAATCAGCGGATCGCGGCGAAGCTGGAGGCGCGCGCGGCGACCTTGGGCGGGATCAGCATTAACCGCGGGCGGCTCGATCTGGTCATGGTGCTCGATCCCGCCGGCACGACGATCGACGCGACCGCGCGTGGCCGCGGCCTGCGTCGCGGCACGCTGCGTCTTGCGCGGTTCGACGGGTCGGCGAAGCTGGTCGGCGGGGTCGGCGAGGTGCGCGCGTCCATCGCCGGATCGCGCGGGCGAGCGTTCGATATCCAGAGTGTGACGCAGGTCGCGGCGGACAGCTTCCGCACCATAGCGCAGGGCACGGTCGACCGCCGTCCGCTGAAGCTGGAATCGCCCGCCGTCCTTACACGAGACGGCGACGGCTGGCGGCTCGCGCCGACACGGCTGACGTTCGCCGGGGGCAATGCGCAGGTGTCGGGGCGCTTCTCGGGCGAGCAGAGCGCGATCGACGCGACGCTGGCGCGGATGCCGCTGTCGATCCTCGACATCGCCTATCCGGGACTGGGCCTCGGCGGCAATGCGTCGGGCAAACTGAGCTACGCCTTCGCGAACGGCGCCGCGCCGACCGGCCGCGTCGACATGACGATCCGTGGGCTCAGCCGTGCGGGATTGCTGCTGTCGTCCAAACCGATCGACGTCGGCGTCGCGGGCGTGCTGTCGGCCGATCGCGCCGCGGTGCGCGCGGTGATGGCGTCGGGCGGGCAGACGATCGGCCGCGCGCAGGCGTTGCTGACGCCGCTCGGGCAGGGCGATCTGGCGAGCCGCTTGTCCGGGGCGGGGTTGTTCGCGCAGATGCGCTACAACGGTCCGGCGGATACGTTGTGGCGGCTGACCGGCGTCGAACTGTTCGACCTGTCGGGGCCGGTCGCGATCGGCGCGGATGCACGCGGAACCGTGGCCAATCCCTCGATCCAGGGCGTGGTGCGGGCGAACGGCGCGCGGATCGAGAGCGCGACGACCGGCACCGTTCTGTCGAACATCCAGGCCAGCGGTCGCTTCGCCGGTTCACGGCTGGCGATCAATCAATTCGCGGCGGATGCGGGCAAGGGTGGGCGCGTCAGCGGCACCGGGCAGTTCGAATTCGCCGCGGCGAACGGCATCGGTCTCGACCTCAACCTGCAGGCCGACAAAGCGGTGATGATCGACCGCGATGACATCGGCGCGACCGTCACCGGGCCGCTCCGCTTCCAGTCGAGCGGGCGCGGCGGGGTGATTTCGGGCGACGTGGTGCTGAACCGCAGCCGCTATCGGCTCGGGCAGGCGACCGCCGCGACCGCCGTTCCCCGCCTCAACATCCGCGAGATCAATCTGCCCGGCGGCGGCGAGGAAGACGACACGCCGCCGACGCCGTGGCGGCTCGACATTCGCGCCCGCGCGCCGGGGCAGGTGATGGTCAGTGGTCTCGGCCTGACCAGCGAATGGTCGGCCGATTTGCAGATTGCGGGCGCGCCCGACAATCCTGCGATCACCGGCCGCGCCGACCTGATCCGTGGCGATTATGAATTTGCGGGGCGCGAGTTCGAGCTGGAACGCGGCATCATCCGCTTCGCCGGCGAAGTCCCCGCGAACCCGTCGCTCGATATCGAGGCGAACGCCGATTCGACCGGCCTGAACGCGTCGATCCGCGTTACCGGCGTGGCGCAGAAACCCGAGATCACCTTCGCCAGCGTACCCGCGTTGCCGCAGGACGAATTGTTGTCACGCCTGCTGTTCGGCACGTCGATCACCAACCTGTCCGCGCCCGAGGCGCTGCAACTCGCCGCAGCCGTCGCGGCGTTGCAGGACGGCGGCACCGGCTTGAACCCGATCAACGCGGTCCGCCGCGCCGCGGGGCTGGACCGCTTGCGCATCCTCCCCGCCGATCCGCAGACCGGGCAGGGCACGTCGATTGCCGCGGGCAAATACGTGACGCGGCGGCTGTATGCGGAGATCGTGACGGACGGGCAGGGCTATTCCGCCACCCGCGTCGAATTTCAGGTCACCCGCTGGCTGTCACTGCTGTCGAGCATTTCTACACTCGGGCGGCAGAGCGCGAACGTGCGCGTGTCGAAGGATTATTGAGCGGGGGTGGGCCAGACTTCGAGTTTCAGGCCCGGAATGTCGCGAAAGTCGACGCCGTTGGTGGTAATAAGGGTCAGATCATTGGCGATCGCGGTCGCCGCAATCAGGCGATCGAGAATTCGACGACGTGAAAAACCGATAGCCTCGACAATGCCGCGATACTCCTCAACCACCGCACGGTCGAATTGCGCAACGACCACTTTTGCCAGCAGCGTATCGAGGTTTTTGCGCCTTACGGTCGCGAGATCCGGCTTAGCGACAACGCCACCTTCCAGTTCCACCAAAGAGATGATCGACAGCTTTGGCGCGTCGTCGAGCGCGAACAATCGGATGATGATTTCGCGATCCTGATCACGCAGATAGATCGCGACATTCGTGTCGATCAGATGTGACAATCAATAGAGTCCGGGCCGGTCCGGAAACTCGATCGGGATGCGCTTTTCGATTTCTCCCACCGGATCCATTGCCAGCAGCGCCTCGACAAGTTCACGAACGCGCCTTTTCCCCTCAGCCGCATCACTGACGGGCGTAATTCTCAGGCTGTTTCCGACCTGTTCGATCGTCACCGGCATATCGGCGTCGAACCCAAGGCTTTTCGGCAAGCGCAGCGCCACGCTGTTGCCGCTTTTGAACGTCTTGGTTTCGATCACGCCCATCTACGCCTCCGTATGCACGGGATATACGCATCACGATCAATTTGTAAATGGAACTCACTGACGACGCCGCTGTTCACCCGTCACGGATGACCCTTCCCCAATATCTCTCGCTCGCCACGCTTGCCGGCATGATGGCGCTCTTTTTGTGGGGGAAGTTCCGCTACGACGTGGTGGCGATCCTCGCGTTGCTGGCCAGCCTGTTGCTCGGGATCGTCGCGCCGAAGGAGGCGTTCAGGGGGTTTTCCGACGACATCGTCATCATCGTTGGATCGGCGCTGGTCATATCGGCGGCGGTGCAGCGGTCGGGGGTAATCGAGCGTGCGCTTAGGTCGCTCTCAAAACGGGTGACGCGGGTGCGGTCACAATTGCTGGTGCTGACCGGATCGGTCGGCGTCGCCTCCGCGCTGGTGAAGAACATCGGTGCGCTGGCGATGCTGATGCCCGCGGCGTTCCAGATGGCGAAGAAAAGCGACGCCAGTCCATCGGTGTTCCTGATGCCGATGGCGTTCGCGTCGTTGCTCGGCGGGCTGATGACGTTGGTCGGAACATCGCCCAACATCATCGTCAGCCGCGTGCGCGAGGATATGACCGGGCACCCGTTCGGGATGTTCGATTATACCCCGGTCGGATTTTTCCTGCTGGTGATGGGCCTGATCTACCTGCGCTTCGCCTATCGCCTGATCCCGATTGACCGCCGCGCCGCGCCGACGATGGGCGAGGCGCTGGACATCAAGGGGTATGTGACCGAGGCGACGATCACCGGCGGATCGCCCGCGATCGACGAAACCGTCGCGGATTTCCTCGACCGGCACGAACAGGAGGTGACGGTCACGCAGATCCTGCGCGCAGGGATGCGCAGCGCGCCGTACGAACATGATGTTTTGCGCGAGGGCGACGTTCTCATCATGGGCGGGGAGCCGGATGCGCTGGAACGCGTGATCGCGGGCGACCGCCTGAAGCTGGAGGGCGAAGACCGCGAGGCGCACGCGGAGTCGAAGGGCGACGAGGTTGGTGTGATCGAGGCGGTGATCAACGTCGGATCGCCGCTGGTCGAACAGACCGCGGGGCGGCTCGACCTCCAGTCCCGCTTCGGGGTCAATCTGATCGCGATTTCACGGCAAGGTGAACATCTGGCGCGGCGTCTGGCGAATACGGAATTGCGCGCGGGCGACGTGGTGGTGCTGCAGGGGCCGCTGGCGTTGCTGCCCGAACGGCTGCGCGATCTGGGCTGCCTGCCGCTCGCGGAGCGCGAATTGCGGCTGGGCAGTTCGCGGCGGACGTGGTTGCCGATCATCATCCTCGGCATCGCGATGCTCGGCACGGCATTGGGTCTGATTCCGGTCGCAGTCGCGTTCTTCGCCGCCGCCGGACTGATCCTGGCGACCGGCGTGCTGCCGTTGCGCGAGGCGTACGACCATGTCGAGTGGCCGATCCTGATCATGCTCGCCGCGCTGATCCCGGTATCCGACTCGTTGCGTACGACCGGCGCGTCGGATGTGATCGCGACATGGCTGGCGAGCGTCGCGCAGACGTTGCCGGCGTGGGGCGCGGTGGGGCTGATCCTGGTCGCGGCGATGGCGGTGACGCCGTTCCTGAACAACGCCGCTACCGTGCTGGTGATGGCCCCGATCGCGGCGACCTTCGCGACCGATCTCGGCTATCGGCCCGAGGCGTTCCTCATGGCGACCGCGGTCGGCGCGGGGTGCGATTTCCTCACCCCGATCGGGCACCAGTGCAACACGCTGGTGATGGGGCCGGGGGGATACCGGTTCGGCGACTACGCCCGGTTAGGCGCGCCGCTGTCGGTGCTGGTGGTGCTGTTCGGCACCCCTCTGATCCTGTTCTTTTGGCCGCTGGCGTGACGCTTACGCCAGCGGACGGCCGATCATGATCTGCGGCTGGATGTCGGTGAAATTCGCGACGTCGGCCATCAATTCGCCCATCCGCGGGCTCGCCATGGCGGTGGCGAATGCTTCTTCGGATGGGAAATGGAAGTGACCGATCAGCGCATAGGGCGCGGGTTCGCCGGTCGGGGTGCCGACGCCTTCGATCAGTTCGGCCTGGTCGATGCCCCACACGTCCATCGCGAGCGGGGCGTGGGTCGCCCTGTAATAGGCCGAGTCGAATTTCGCGCCCTCGTGGGTCGGGTACAGCACGGTGACGATCATCGTATGTCTCCTGGATAGCGAAACGCCGCCCCGGTTCGTCCGGGGCGGCGCTAAAGGGAAATCAGGCGGGTTCGCCGACGATCGCCTTGGTTTCCATGAAGTCGAGGAGGCCCCATTTGCCGCCTTCGCGCCCATTGCCCGATTGCTTGTAGCCACCGAACGGAATCGGCCCGCTCGGTCCCCACGAATTGATCGTGACCAGCCCCGCACGCAGTTTCCCCGCGATCCTCGACGCCTCCGCTGGGTCGCCCGAGATCGTCGCCGACAGCCCGTAATCGGTGTCGTTGGCCATCTCGATCGCCTGTTCGCCGCTGTCGTAGGTGGTGATCGTCGCGACCGGACCGAACGTTTCCTCGCGGTAGATGCGCATGTCGGGGGTAACGTCGCTGAACAGGGTCGGCTTTACGAAGAACCCGGCATTCCGGCCATCGGGGCGACCGGTGCCGCCGGTGACGAGCGTCGCGCCTTCGTCGATCGCCGACTGGATCAGGCCCTGGATCTTCTCATACTGCGCCTTGTTGACCACTGGGCCGAGGTGCGCGCCTTCTTCGGTCGGGCTGCCGACGGTCACGCTTTCCATAATCGACTGGACGACCTTGCTCGCCTCCGCGGCCTGGCTCTTGTGGACCAGCAGCCGCGTCGGCGCGATGCAGCTTTGCCCCGAATTTGCGAGCACGCCCGCCATCGTGGGCGGCAGCACCTCGCCCAGCTTCGCGCCTTCCAACACGACGTTCGGCGCCTTTCCGCCCAGTTCCTGATGGACGCGCTTGACCGTCGCCGCCGCCGCGGTGGCGACCGCGATTCCGGCGCGGGTCGAACCGGTGAAGCTCACCATGTCGACGTCCTTGTGGCTGCTGAGCGTCGCGCCGACGCCGGGACCGTCGCCGTTGACCAGATTGAACACGCCCGCGGGGACGCCCGCCGCGTGGAGGATTTCGGCCAGGATCACCGCATTGCCCGGTGCTTCTTCGGACGGCTTCAGGATCATCGTGTCGCCCGCCGCGAGCGCGGGGGCGACCTTCGCGCAGATCTGGTTCAGCGGCCAGTTCCATGGCGTGATCATCGCAACGACGCCCAGCGGCTCGTGCACGACGCGCGCCTTGCCGACCTGTTCGGAGAATTTGAATTCCTTCAGCGCGGCGAGCGTCCCCATGAAATAGCTGAGGCCCGCGGGCGCCTGCGCCATGTTCGCGAAGCTGATCGGCGCGCCCATTTCGTCGCTGGTCGCCTTGGCCAGATCGGGGATGCGCGCCTTGTACTCGGCGATGATCCGCTCAAGCAGCGCGATCCGCTCCTCGACCGTCGTTTGCGACCAGGTTTTGAACGCCTTCTTTGCGGCAGCGATCGCCTTTTCGGCGTCGGCTTTCGACCCCAGCGTGATTTCACTGCACGGCTGTTCGGTCGCTGGATCGATCACGTCGTGGCGCGTGCCACCGTCGCTGTCGACCCACGCGCCATCGATATAGTGTTTCAGGTAGCTTTGCATGACAGGCCTCTCCGCCGCTCGTTTCGAGATTGCGGTATGCTCATGCGGCGGCGCGAGATGGGTTGCAACAGGAAACGCGATAGCGCGAATGCGTCCCGCCGCGGGACGTTCGGGGGCGCGCGAAACGCCCTCGCGCGCGATTTTCAGCCGTTAACCGCGAATGTCGCTTCCGCCGGCAACGACGCGCGCGCACGCCGTGACCGAAAGGACTTCCTCCCATGCGCCGCGCCCTGATCCTGATCGCCCTCGCCACGACCGCACCCGCCGCCGCGCAGCAGGCCAGCGCACCGTTCGCCGTCAACGGGCAGGGCTACGCCACGCTGGACGACGCGCTGATGCAGAACCGCGGCAAGGATTTCACCGTGACGATCGCGCCGGGCGTCTACCGCGAATGCGCGATCCAGCAGGCCGGACGCGTGACGTTCAAGGCGGCGCAACCCGGCACCGCGATCTTCGAGGGCGCGTGCGAGGGGAAAGCGGCATTGGTGCTGCGCGGGGAAGGATCGACCGTCGATGGCCTGGTGTTTCGCGGTATCCGCGTGCCCGACGGCAATGGCGCTGGCATCCGGATCGAGATCGGCGACCTGACCGTCGTCAATTCGATGTTTCTCGACAGTCAGGAGGGCATCCTGGGCAGCAGCGACGATCCGCACCGGATCATGATCGACCGCTCGACATTCTCGGGCCTGGGGCAATGCCACGAGACCGAGGATTGCGCGCATTCGGTGTATCTCGGCGGATCGGGCGCGAGCGTGACGATCACCAATTCGCGTTTCGAACGCGGACGCGGCGGGCATTATGTGAAGCTGCGCGTGCCGAATGTGCGGGTGACCGACAACAGCTTCGACGACACGCAGGGCGACCGCACGAATTACATGATCGACCTGCCCGAAGGCGCGACCGGTGAGATCGCGCGCAATACCTTCGTGCAAGGGACGAAGAAGGAGAATTGGACCGGCTTCATCGTGGTGGCGGCGGAGCAGCGGAAGTTCCGGTCGGAGGGGCTGAAGGTGGCGGATAACGTCGCGACGCTGGCGCCGGGGCAGACGAAAAGTCCGGCGTTTCTGGCGAATGTTTCAGGGGATCGGCTGGTGCAGGGGGCGAACCGGCTGGGCGCGGGCGTGCGGGCGTATGAAGTGCGGGAGCCTTAAAATTCCTCCCCGGCACGGGGAGGGGGACCAGCGAAGCTGGTGGAGGGGCAGCCCAGCAAGACTGTCGCCCGCGGCTTCCCCTCCACCACGCCGCTTCGCGTCGCGGTCTCCCTCCCCGTGCCGGGGAGGATTTAGCGGCAGCTATCCCCCGACCCCCCATCCAGATCCAGACACCGCCCCTCCATCCCCGTCACCGGCAACCCGATCGTCGCCGCCAGCGTGGGCGCGATGTCGATTGTTTCCACCGACAGCGGCTGTTCGAACCCCGCCATCCCCTTGCGCCAGAACAGGATCGGCACGCGGCGGTCGTAATCCCATGGGCTGCCGTGCGTCGCGACATAGCCCGGCCCGGGTGTCGGGATGCCGGTGACGCGCGGCTTCAGCAGTAGCAGAACGTCTCCAGACCGCCCCGGATAGAACGAGGCGCGTGCGCGCTCGGTCAGCGTCCAGGTTTCGGGCGGGGTGTGCGGCATCGGCGTTGCGGCGATCTCCTTCGCAGTAAGCGCGGCGGCGATCTGCGGCATCGCCTTGAACCGGCGGACCGTCTCCGCGATCACCGCGTCGCGCTTGGCGGCGGGCACGTCGTTCGACACGTACAAATCGCCGTCGGACGACAGCAAAACCGGTCCCGCGATACCCAACGTCTTGCCGATCGCCGCGCCGACCGCTTTCGCTGACACGTCGGTCGAGACACGCGTCTCCATCGGCATTGCGCGCGTTTGCTGGCGCTCGGTCGCGTCGTGGCCGCCGTGGTCGGCGGTCAGCACCACCTCATAATCGATGTTCCAGCCGTCGAGCGTGGCGAAGAACGCGCCTATCGTCGCGTCGAGCTGCGCCAGTTGCACGCACATCTCACCGCCGCCGGGGCCGTAGGCGTGGCCGACGTAGTCGGTCGCCGACGCGCCGATCGCGATCAGGTCGGTCGCAGCACCTTGTCCCAGCTTCATGTCCTGGATGAACCCCGCCGCCATCGCGAACACCGCGCCATCGAGCGCGGGGGAGGCGCGGAACGCCTTCGCATCGCCCGCCGCGCGTTCGAACCGGCCCGCGCCCAGCGTCTGGCTGCCGATCGCGATTCCCTGCATCAGCCGCGCGCAATAGCCGGGCACGGGGAGCGCCGTCTGCGGCTGCGCGATCAGCGCCGCGACTGCCTGATTGGTGCGATCGGCGACCGGATTGGCCGGCCGGCCGGCGAGCGTCGCGACCGTCTTGCCATTCCAGAACCAGATTTGATCGGTGTTGTGCCCGCCCATCATGATCGCCGCGCGATCCTTGCCCGCGACCGACACGACGCGCGACGCAGGGTTGGCGCGCTTCATCAGGTCGCCGAGCGTCGGCACTTTCAGATGCAGGTCGGACGGCGTGTAATCGTCGTGGTTGCTGCCGGGGACGCGCTCGTCTTCCGCGCAATAGACCAGCTTGTCGGCGCGCCCGACCTTCTGGTCGAGCCAGGTGTTGGCGATGATCCCGCTGGTCGCCGGATGCACGCCGGTCAGGATCGTCGAATGGCCAGGACACGTCTCGGTCGCGGCGTGCGACTGATAGCCCGAGGGGAACACCGCGCCCTGCAGCAGCCGGGCGAATCCGTCGGTGAACTTGTCGCGATATTGCGCGAACAGGTCGGCGGAGAACTGGTCGACCGAAATGACGACGAGCAATTTCGGCGGGGCCTTGGCGGCGGGCGATGGGGCAGGTGCCGCGGGGACGGGCATCTGTTGCGCCACTGCCGGGACGGTGGCGGTTACGAGCAAGGCGGCGAGCAGCGCTTTCATGGGTATCCTTGATGCAAAGCGGATCGCGGCGCGGTATGTGCCGCGTATGAGCCACAGGCAAGCCGCGTTGCGCGCGTTCCTTTTCACCCTGATGACGCTGTGGGCGGGGTTGGCGGCGGCACAACCCGCGGCGCGCCACGTAGCGATCGAACTGGCGCCGGAAACCGCGCGGCCCGCGGCGGGATCGACCGTGACGCTGGCGTTCAAATCCACGCCCGAAAAGGGCTGGCACGCCTATTGGAAGAATCCCGGCGATGCGGGGGTGGAGACGCGGCTGGCGTGGACGTTGCCCGCGGGGGTGAGCGCGGGCGAACTGAGGTATCCGGTGCCGGGGCGGCTGCTCGTCGCGGGGCTGATGAACTATGTCTACGAGGGGCCGTTCGCGCAGCTTGTCGACCTGAAAATCCCCGCCGGACTTGCCGTCGGAACGCGGTTGCCGGTCAGCGTGAAAGCCGATTATCTGGTCTGCACCGAAGAGATTTGCGTGCCCGAAACGCAGACGTTGTCGACCGAGTTGACGGTCGGCGATGGCGCGATCGATCCGGGCGCACGGACGACGTTCGACGGCTGGCGGCAGGCATTGCCGAAACCGCTCGGCTCGGTTGCGACATGGCAGATCGAGGGGGGGCGCTTCCGCCTGTCGGTGCCGTATCCGGCGGATGCGTCGGCCAGCGACCTGTATTTCTATCCGCTGGCGGCGGGCGCGGCGGACTATGCCGCGCCGCAATCCGCGACGCGCGACGGCGACCGGATCGTGATCGATACCGTCGCGGCGAAGACGCCTGCGAGCGGCAAGGTTGAGGGCGTGCTGTCGACCGGCGGCGGCCGCGGGTTTCTGGTGAGCGCGCAACGCGGCGCGGTCGCCGCCACGCAGCCCGCGGGCAGCCAATGGGCTCTGGCGCTGACCGCATTCGCGGGGGCGGTGCTCGGCGGGTTGCTGCTCAACATCATGCCGTGCGTATTTCCCATCCTGAGCCTGAAGGCTTTGAGCCTCGCCAAATCGGGCGGCGACGAACGCGCGGCGCGGGGTGAGGCGTTGGCCTATTCGGCGGGTGTGATCCTCGTTTGCCTCGCGCTCGGCGGCTTGCTGCTGGCGTTGCGAGCGAGCGGCAGCACGGTCGGCTGGGCGTTCCAGTTGCAGGATCCGCGTGTCATCGGCGTTCTCTTGCTGCTGGTGACCGGCATCGCGCTGAACCTCGCCGGTCTGTTCGAACTGCCGACGCCGGCGTTCGCCGGGCGATCGGGTAATGGCGGCGCGTTCGTCACCGGCGCGCTCGCCGCGTTCGTCGCGACGCCGTGTACCGGGCCGTTCATGGGCGCGGCGCTGGGCGCGGCGCTGGTGTTGCCCCCGGCCGCGGCGCTGACGGTGTTCGCGGGACTTGGGCTGGGGATTGCGCTTCCCTTCCTCGCGATCGGATTCATCCCCGCGCTCCGGCGTCGGATGCCCAAACCGGGGGCGTGGATGGAGAGGTTCCGCAATATCCTCTCAGTGCCGATGTTCCTGACCGCGCTGGCGCTCGCCTGGGTGCTGGGGCGGCAAGCGGGGGTCGACGGGATGACGATCGGCCTCGCGGCGGTGCTGCTAGCCGCATTCGGCTTGTGGTGGACCGGGCGGCGGCAGGCGGGTGGGAGTGACCGTCAATGGTGGCCCGCGATTCCGTTGGTCGCGGTGGCGCTGGTTGCGGTCGTGCTGCTCAAGCCCGAGGCCGCCGTGGCGCGCGCCACCGTCGCCGGGACTGAACCGTTCAGCGAAACGCGCCTTGCCGCGCTTCGCGCCGAGGGTCGCCCGGTCTTCGCCTACTTTACCGCCGACTGGTGCCTGACGTGCAAGGTCAACGAGAAAGCCGCGATCGAGACCGCCGCGGTCGCTGACGCGTTCGGCAAGGGCAAGGTCGCGATGCTGGTCGGCGACTGGACCGATGGCGACCCCGCGCTGGGCCGCTTCATCGAACGGCACAATCGCGCCGGAGTACCTTTGTACCTCTGGTACGCGCCGGGCAGCGCGACCCCGCAAATCTTGCCCCAAATCCTGACGCCAGCCACGCTGACCGACCTCACAACCTCCTGACCCCTTGTGCAGCGCAGCAAGTTCGCGCAGCATGGAGCCATTCACATAGAAGGGCGTTAGGCGGCTGATGGGGGAACGCGCTTTCGACGAGATCATGGGGGCCGGGGGTTCCGCGCGGCCCGAACTCGCCGAACTCGGGCGCTGGCTCGCCGAAACGCCGCAGCGCGAACTGCGCCAGCGGCAGGAGTCGGCGGAACGCACCTTCCGGCAGCTCGGAATTACCTTTGCGGTTTACGGCGAGAGCGAAGCGAGCGAGCGGATCATACCGTTCGACATCGTCCCGCGCGTGTTCCTGGCCGACGAATGGTCGCGGCTGAGTGAGGGGCTGGTCCAGCGGGTCGAGGCGATCAACCTGTTCCTGGACGACATCTACGGCGACCGCCGCATCCTGAAGGACAAGGTGCTGCCGGAGGATCTGATCCTCGGCAATCCGCAGTTCCGCCCCGAGATCGCAGGCATCAAGCCGCCGCATAACGTGTGGGCGCATATCTGCGGGATCGATCTGGTGCGCACTGGGCCGGACGAATTCTTCGTCCTGGAGGACAATGCGCGCACCCCGAGCGGGGTCAGCTACATGCTGGAAAATCGCGAGGCGATGGTGCGGCTGTGCCCCGAACTGTTCGCGCAGTTCCGCGTCGCGGCGGTCGACAGCTATCCCGACCGGCTGTTGGAGACGATGCGGTCGGTGTCCCCGCGCGGCTGCGGGCAGAATCCCAATTGCGTCGTGCTGACGCCGGGCCACTACAATTCGGCCTATTACGAACACAGCTTCCTCGCCGATTCGATGGGGGTCGAACTGGTCGAGGCGGCCGATCTCGTGGTCGACGACGACATCGTCTATATGCGGACGATCGCCGGGCGGGTGAAGGTCGACGTGATCTATCGCCGGATCGACGACGATTACCTCGATCCGTTGGTGTTCCGGCCGGATTCCTCGCTCGGCGTGCCGGGGCTGATCGCGGCCTATGCCGCGGGCAACGTAGCGATCCTCAACGCGCCCGGCAACGGCATCGCCGACGACAAGGCGATCTACAGCTATATGCCGGAGATCGTGCGCTATTATTCGGGCGGCGAGGCGAAGCTGCCGAACGTCGAGACATTTCGTTGCCGCGAGCCGCAGGCGCTGAAATACGTGCTGGAGAATCTCGGCGAGCTGGTGGTGAAGCTGGTAGACGGATCGGGCGGATACGGGATGCTCGTCGGCCCGACCGCGACGAAGGCCGAGATCGAGGCGTTCCGCGCCGCGCTGGTCGCCGAACCGCAGCGCTACATCGCCCAGCCAACGCTGGCGCTTTCGACCGTCCCGACGCTGGCCGACAGTGGCCTCGCGCCGCGGCACGTCGATTTCCGCCCGTTCGTGCTGACCGGATCGAAGGGCGTGCAGGTCGTCCCCGGCGGCCTGACCCGCGTGGCGCTGAAGGAAGGGTCGCTGGTCGTCAATTCGTCGCAGGGCGGGGGGACGAAGGACAGTTTCGTGCTGATGGACAATGGCCTCAGCCAGTCTCAGAACCTCGGCAACATGACGCAGGTGCAGGGCTGATGCTCTCACGCACCGCGTCGTCGCTCTACTGGCTGGGGCGCTATATCGAGCGTGCGGATTTCATCGCGCGGCTGGTCGAGGCGACGATCCGGCTGGATGTGCTGTCGACGCGATCTGCGGGCGAGGCGGCGTGGCAGTCGGCGTTGGCGGTCACCGATACCGAGGCGGCGTTCAAGGCCAGCGGCGCGCGGCTGACGCGCGAGGAGGTCGCGCGTTTCCTGATCCGCGATCCGTCGCACCCCGGATCGATCGCGCGCTGCCTCGACATGGCGCGCAACAATGCGCGTGCGGTGCGCACCGCGCTGACACGGGAGGCGTGGACGGCCATCAACAGCGCGTGGCTGATCTTCGACCAGCGGATGACGCGGCTCGACCCCGATTCTGCGCTCGCTCTGGTCGATGCGGTGAAGGCCGAGACGCGCGGGTTCGAAGGCGCGATCCACCGGATGCTGCGCAACCAGACGACGTCGTTCATCCGGCTGGGGCAGGCGACCGAGCGCGTCGACGACACCGCGCGCCTGCTCGACGTGAAATACCATCTGCTGCTGCCCGAGGGCGAGCCGGTCGGCGGCACGGTCGATCGCGATCAATGGACGACGATCCTGCAGACCGTGTCCGCGGTCACCGCTTATCGCTGGCTGTACAACGAAGGGCTGCGGCCCGCGAACGTCATCGACCTGTTGCTGTCGCGCGCCGAACTGCCGCGCAGCATTGCCGCCGCGATCGAGGAAACGATCGAAATGCTCAATTCGCTCGCTCGGCGCACTGGCAGCCACGGTGAGGCCGATCGCATGGCGCGCGCGCGGATGACGCGAACGGCCAAGACCCGCACCGGCGAGGTCATCGCGTCGGGCCTCCACCAGCATTTGCAGGCGATAATCGCGGAGAACGACCAGCTCCACACCGCGATCGCCCGCCAGTTCAAGTTTCACTGATGCGCATCTCGATCGACCACCGCACGACGTATCGTTTCACCAGTCCGCAGGCGCGCGTGGTGCAATTGCTGCGCATGACGCCCGAAAATACCGACGATCAGACGGTCGCGGCGTGGCATATCGCGGTCGATTGCGATGCGCGCATGACGCAGCACCGCGACGGCTTCGGCAATTGCACGACGATGTTGTATTGCGAGGGGCCGCTCGATCGGATCGAGGTTTCGGTGTCGGGCGAAGTGGTGACCAGCCGCTCCGACGGCGTGCAGCGCGGTGCGACCGAGCCGCTGCCGCCGCGCGTGTTCCTGCGCGATACGCCGATGACGCTGGCGGACGAGGCTATCGCGGACTTCGCGCAAGAGGCCGCGGCGGGGGAGGGCATGACGGCGCTGCTCCGGCTGAACGACGCGATCCACGCGCACGCCGCGATCGATCGCGGACGGCCCGAACCGGGCTTGGCCGCGGCCGAGGCCTTTGCGCGCACGTCCGCCACGTCGCGCGATCTGGCGCAGATCTTCATCGCCGCCGCGCGCAGCCTGGGTGTGCCCTCACGTTACGTGACGGGATATTGCGATCTGGAGGGCGACCACCGTCCGACCGCACATGGCTGGGCGGATGCGTGGGTGGAGGGGATCGGCTGGGCTGGATTCGATCCGACACTCGGCACGCATTCGGGCGAACATCATGTCCGCGTCGCAGTGGCGCTGGACGCGTTCGGCGCGGCACCGGTGGCTGGCACGCGGCTGGGGGATGGGCGCGAGGCCCTGGATGTTGATGTAACGGTTCAGCGGGAGGATTAGGGCCACCTCCGTCATTCCCGCGAAGGCGGGAATCTATAATCACGACGCTATCGAATAGAACCGCCCGCTCAGCGACTATGGATCCCCGCCTGCGCGGGGACGACGGTTTCTATGTCAGGCCCATTCGCTCGTCCGCACGACCCGCGATACGGGCGGCAGCGCATCTTCGTCGCGCATCCGTGTCCAGCCGCGCGGGCCGAGCATTTCGATCGGGCGATAGCGCGTCTTGTACGCCATCCGTGCCGATCCCTTCACCCAATAGCCGAGATACACGTACGGCAGGCCCGCAGCGCGCGCGCGGTGGATGTGGTCGAGGATGATGAGATTTCCCAACCCCTGCCGGTCGGGCACGTCGGCGGCGAAGAAGCTGTAGATCATCGACAGGCCGTCCGCCTGCCGATCGGTCAGGCACGCGCCGATCAACCGCCCCTGCGCACCGTTCATGCCGGGTTCGCGATATTCGACGATCACCGAGTTGACCGGCGATTGTTCGATCATGTCGGAATAGTCTTCCTCATCCATCCCCGCCATGCCGCCGCCGGGGTGGCGGGAGCGGAGATAGTTGCGGAGAAGCTGGAATTGCTCGTCGGTCGCCCACGGACGGCAGGCGGTGACCTCCAGATCGGCGTGGCGGCGCGCGAGTTTGCGCTGCGTTGCGCTCGCCTCGAATTCATGCGTCACGACGCGGACCGAGACGCACGCCGAACAGCCCGCGCAGGAAGGACGATAAGCGACGCCCTGGCTGCGGCGGAAACCGATCCGGCCGAGCGCGTCGTTCAGTTCATTGGCGTGCGGTCCGTTCAGTTCGGTGAAGACCTTCCGCTCCTGCCGACCGGGCAGGTACGGGCACGGCGCCGGACTGGTCACGAAGAATCGCGGAAAGCGAAATGGCGCGGTCACCTTTGGTCTGTCCCCTCCGCCACGTTGGTCATACGCGACGATACGCCGATATGAATCGCGCGGTTCGTCGTGAAAAGAGTCTTTACCACGATTGAAGGTTAACCCGGTCGATAGAGTCTTTCCAGCACTGGATTCAGGATGATTTCGGTACGGTTATTCCTCTCCGTACCGCAAAGCTACGCCAGTTCCACCGTACTCACCTCATATCCGCCATCGCGCAGCGCGACAATAAGCCGGTCGAGGTGCGTGCGGTCGCGCGCTTCGCATTCGATGTCGGTGATCAGGCCCTTTGCAGGCAGCGTAGTGAAGACGCGCTGGTGATAGACTTCGATGATGTTGACGCGTTGTTCGTCGAAGATGCGCGCGACGTTGAACAACGCGCCGGGCTGATCCTGCAGGCGGATGCGCAACCGCGCGAGGCGACCCGATCGCGCGAGGTCGCGCAGCAGCACGTTCGCAAGCAATCGCGTGTCGATATTGCCGCCGCACAGCACGACGCCGACCGTCTTGCCCGTAAAGCGCCCCTTGTGCTGGATCAGCGCGGCGAGCCCCGCCGCGCCCGCACCCTCGACCACGGTCTTCTCGATCTGCAGCAACAGGCTGACCGCTTCCTCCAGACTGCGTTCGGATACCAAAAGGATGTCGTCGACCAGTTCAGCGACCATCTTCGACGTGATCCCGCCGGGTTCCTTGACCGCGATGCCCTCGGCCAGCGTATCGCCCGCACACGGCATGTCGGTGCCGTTGATGCGGTTGAACATCGACGGGAACAGCTCGGCCTCCACCCCGACGATCTCGATCGGGTGATCCGCCGCCCGCGCGACAGTGGCCATACCCGAGATCAAGCCGCCGCCGCCGATCGGGACGATCAGCGCGTCGATGCCGGGAATGTCGGCCAGCATCTCGATCGCGACGGTGCCTTGCCCGGCGATGACGCGCGGATCGTCGAACGGGTGGACGAACGTCAGGCCGCGCTCGGACTCCAGTTGGCGCGCGTGCGCATAGGCCGCGTCGAAGGTGGTGCCGTGCAGCACCACGGTCGCGCCGTGGCCTTCGGTCTGCATCACCTTCACCGTCGGTGTGTTGGTCGGCATCACGATCGTCGACGGCACGCCCAGGCGATTGGCGTGATAGGCCAGCCCTTGCGCATGGTTGCCCGCGGACGCGGCGATGACGCCCTTCGCCTTCGCCTCGTCGCTCAGCAGCAGCAATGTGTTGAGCGCGCCGCGTTCCTTGTACGCCGCGGTGAACTGAAGGTTCTCGAACTTCAGATACACGGTAGCGCCGGTCATTTCGGACAGCGTGCGGCTGATCAGCGTCGGGGTGCGGACGATCTGGTCCGCGATGCGCGCGTGCGCGGCCTGTACGTCGGCGAGCGTGACGGGGAGGGCGGGGGCGGTGTCGATCGCGTGCGTAGCCATGATGGCCCGCGCCTAGACCATCTGGCGCGGGCTGGAAACACCGCCTAAGCCCCACGCGATGAGGATCGCATTCATCGGGACCGGCGTGATGGGCGCGCCGATGGCGGGGCATCTGGCGAAGGCCGGGCATGACGTGACGGTGTACAACCGCACGCGCGCCAAGGCGGAGGCGACCGGGCTCGCGGTGGCCGAGACGCCCGCGGCGGCGGCGCAGGGTGCCGATGCGGTGGTGACGTGTGTCGGGAATGACGACGATCTCGCCGCGGTAACGCTGGGCGTGGACGGCGCGTTCGCGGCGATGCGCGACGATGCGGTGTTCATCGACCACACCACGGTATCGGCGAAAATCGCTCGCGAATTGGCGGAGGCGCGGGCGTTAGTTGTCGACGCGCCGGTGTCGGGTGGTCAGGCGGGCGCGGAGAAGGGCGCGCTGTCGATCATGTGCGGCGGATCGGCCGCGGCGATGGCCAAGGCTGAACCGGTGATGCGGGCCTATGCGGCGCGCGTGGTCCATGTCGGCGCGGCGGGGGCGGGGCAGCAGACCAAGATGGTCAACCAGATTGCGATCGCCGGCGTGCTGCAGGGGCTGTCCGAGGCGCTGCGGTTCGCGCAGGCGAGCGAGCTCGATCTCGACAAGGTGTTCGAGGCGGTATCCGGTGGCGCGGCGCAGAGCTGGCAGATGGTCAATCGCTGGGGGACGATGGCGCGAGACGAGTTCGACTTCGGCTTCGCGGTGGACTGGATGCGCAAGGATCTTGGTCTCGCGCTGGATGAGGCGAAGCGCAACGGCGCGGTGCTGCCGGTCGCGGCGCTGGTCGATCAATTCTATGCCGAGGTGCAAACAATAGGCGGTGCTCGGCAGGACACGAGCGCGCTGGTGCGGAGAATACGCAAGTGAAGTATCTGTTTGCCGCGTTGGCGCTCCTTCCCACCCCCGCGCTCGCCGACGGGATCGTCGACAACGTCAACGGCATCACCATCGCCGAAGGGGGCCGCGTGGTCCGGTTCAGGGCGATCTTGGTCGACCAGGACGGGCGTGTCACGCGGCTGGTCCCCGCGGGGGAGGAACCGCCGAAACTCAGCCGCAAGGAATTGAAGAAGAACGCCGGCAAGCCGCTGTACGAATGGCGCACCGACATGCTGGGCAAGACCTTGCTGCCCGGCTTCGTTGACGCGCACGGCCATGTGATCGAACTCGGCTTCAGCGCGCTGTCGCTCGATCTGTCGGAGGCGAAATCGCTCGACGAGGCGAAGGCGCGGATCGCGGCGTATATCGCGGGCAATCCCGACCGGAAATGGGTTCTGGGGCGCGGGTGGAATCAGGAGGTCTGGGGCCTTGGCCGTTTCCCGACCGCCGTCGATCTTGACTCAGTCTCGGCAGGGCATCCGATCTGGCTGGCGCGTGCCGACGGTCACGCGGGGTGGGCCAATACCGCCGCGATGAAGGAGGCGGGCGTCACCGCCGCCACCGTCTCGCCGCCGGGCGGACGGATCGAGAAGACCGGCGCAGCTCCGTCGGGCGTGTTCGTCGACGCGGCGCAATCGCTGATCGACAAGGTCGTGCCGCAGCCGCTGCCGAAGGAACGCGACGCCGCCTTCCTGACCGCGCAGAACATCCTGTTGCGCTACGGCGTCACCGCGGTCGCCGACATGGGCACGACGCTGGACGACTGGCTCAGCTATCGCCGGATGGCCGACATCGGCGCGCTGCGGGTGCGGATCATGGGTTATGCGCTGGGCGTCGAGACCGCTGGGCGGATCGGCGGCAAGGGGCCGACGCCGTGGCTGTACGACGACCGGCTGCGGCTGGGGGGCGTGAAGCTGTACGCCGACGGTGCGCTGGGGTCGCGCGGCGCGTGGCTGAAGAAGCCCTATGCCGATGCGCCGGGGCAGACGGGCCTGGGCTTCTTGACCGACACGCAGTTGCAGAACCAGATGAGCCGCGCGGCGATGGACGGGTTCCAGGTCGCGGTCCACGCGATCGGCGACAAGGCCGACGAACAGGTGCTCGACGCGATCCAGGTGGAGAGCGAGACCTACACCGGCGATCGGCGCTGGCGGATCGAACACGCACAGATCGTCGATTCCGTAGACCTGCCGCGCTTCGGGAAATTCGGCACGATCGCGTCGATGCAGCCGGTTCACCAGACCAGCGACCGCACGATGGCGGAGGCGCGGCTGGGGCCGCAGCGGCTGACCGGGGCCTATGCGTGGAAATCAATGCTGGCCAACGGATCGAAACTGGCGTTCGGCACCGATTTCCCGGTCGAGAAACCCGATCCGTTCGCGACCTGGGCGGCGGCGTTCACGCGGACCGGGGCGGACGGCCAGCCGCAGGGCGGATGGCAACCGCAGGAACTGATCACACGCGAACAGGCGTGGTGGGCGATGACCGGCGCGGCGGCCTATGCCGGATTCGCCGAGACGAAATTCGGCACGCTCGCCCCCGGGCAACGCGCCGATTTCATCATCGTCGACCGCGACCCGATGCTCATCAGCCCGAGCGAATTGCGCGGGACGCAGGTGCTTCAGACGTGGATCGGCGGGAAGAAGGCGTTCGAGCGGAAGTGAAGCGCGAACGGTGCAGCGTTGACGTCATGGCGGTGCGCTAGCGGCGGAACAGCCCGCCTAGGACGCCGCGCAGGACCGACCCGACCAGTCCGCCGCCAGCCTTGCTGGCGCGACCGCCGCCGAGGACGGCCTTGCCGATTTCGTTCGCGACCTGTCGGCCGACCGATGAGCTGGCGGCACGCGTGGCGGAGGTTACGGCCTTGTTCCACGGGCTGTTTGCGGCGGCGCGTTCGGCCTCCCTGGTTTGGCGTACGGCCTCCTTGTCGGCGGCGATACGGGCGCGTTCGGCTTCCTTTGCGGCGACCGCGTCGGCCTTCGCTTGAACGGCCGCGGCTTTCTCGGCGTCGTTCTGCGCGCGCTCGGCAGCGGCCGCTGCCGCGGCTTCGGCGGTCTTGGCCGATAGCAATTCCTCGGCCGATTCACGGTCGACCAGCGTATCGTATTTGTCGCCGATCGCGTCGGTCTGGATCAGCACGCCGCGCTCGACCGGCGTGACCGGGCCGACGCGACTGGCGGGGGGCTTGATGAGCGTGCGTTCGACCGGGCTGGGCGAGCCGTCGGGGAGCAGGAGCGACACGAGCGCCTCGCCAACCTTCAATTCGGTGATCGCGGTCGCGACATCGACGCCGGGATTGGCGCGGAACGTCTCGGCGGCGGATTTGACCGCGGCCTGATCGCGCGGGGTGAAGGCGCGCAGCGCGTGCTGGACGCGGTTGCCGAGCTGTCCCGCCACGGTATCGGGAATGTCGATCGGGTTCTGCGTGATGAAATAGACGCCGACGCCCTTCGATCGGATCAGGCGGACAACCTGCTCGATCTTTTCCAGCAGCGCCTTGGGCGCTTCGTCAAACAGCAGATGCGCCTCATCGAAGAAGAAGCACAGCTTGGGTTTGTCGGCGTCGCCGACCTCCGGCAGCGCTTCGAACAATTCGCTCATCAGCCACAACAGGAAGGTGGAATACAGCTTCGGGCTGGCCATCAATTTATCGGCGGCGAGGATGTTGACGATCCCGCGGCCCTTGTCGTCAGTGGTAAGGAAATCGTCGAGGTCGAGGGCTGGTTCGCCGAAGAAATGCTCTGCGCCCTGCGAGCGCTGCTGGAGCAGCGAACGCTGGATCGCGCCGATGCTCTGCTTGCTGACGTTGCCATAGGTGGTGGTCAGTTCGTCGGCGCGGTCGGCGCAATGCGACAGCATCGCCTGCAGATCGTCGAGGTCAATCAGCAGCAATTTGTCGGTGTCCGCCACGTGGAAGGCGATCGTCAGCACGCCTTCCTGCACTTCGTTCAGGTCCATCAGGCGGGCGAGGAGGAGCGGCCCCATTTCGCTGACGGTGGTGCGGATCGGGTGGCCCTGTTCGCCGTATAGATCCCAGAATTGCACCGGCGTGTCTGCATACGCCCAGTCGGTCAGGCCGATTTCCGCGGCGCGCGCTGTGAAGATCGCGTGGGTCTTGGCCTGTGGCGAGCCCGCCATCGCCAGGCCGGACAGGTCTCCCTTCACGTCGGCGACGAAGCAGGGCACGCCAGCGGTGCTGAACCCCTCGATGATGCCCTGAAGCGTCACGGTCTTGCCGGTGCCGGTCGCGCCCGCGATGAGGCCGTGGCGGTTGGCGCGTTTGAGTTCCAGCGTCTGCGGCTGCGCGCCGCCTGCGCCCGCACCGATGAAGATTCCGTCGCCCATCTGCCGCTCTCCGCCGTTTGGGTGCCGAGACTAGACGCGGTTGGGCGGACACGCAAAGGGCGTCGCGAGTTGCCTCGCGACGCCCTTTGTCAGTCAGTCGTGAACCGTGGTTACTTGATCTTCACGGCGATGAAAGCCGCCGGATTGCGACCGCGGACAACCGACAAAAGCACCTGCGGCCGGTTCGCCGCCTTTGCCGCAGCGACGCCGCGCGCGACATCGGCAGCGGTGCGTGCAGGGACGCTGTTGACCGAAACGATCACGTCGCCGCGGCGCAGTTTCTGCCCCGCGTCGCTCGACGCGTCGACCGAGGCGATAACGACGCCCTGTACGGTCGAATCGACCCCGATCGAGCGCGCGATGGCCGGGGTCAACGGCTGTACCGTCACGCCGATCGAGTTCGCGGCCGGGGCGACTGCGCCGGGGGTATCATCGTCGGGGAAGGCATCATCGCCATCGGTGCCCGTCGCGGCGGCAAGCTGTTCCTCGGGCGGACGCTTGGCGACCGTCGCGGTCACGCTGGTCGGGCGACCGTCGCGTACCAGGTCCAGTTTCGCCGCGCCGCCCGGTGCCACGTTCGCAACGAGATAGGACAAAGTGTTGTCCGGGGTCACCGGCGTACCGTTGACGCGCGTTACCACGTCACCGGCGCGAAGCCCGGCCTTCGCCGCGGGACCGGCGGGTTCGACCCGGCCGATGATCTCACCCGAGTTCTTCGGCAGGCCGAGAGCGGCGGCGATATCGTCGCTGAGTGGCTGGATGCCGACACCGAGATAGCCGCGTTCGACCGCGCGGCCCTTCATCAGCGTGTCGATGATCGGCTTGGCTTCTTCTGCGGGGATCGCGAAGCCGATGCCTATGTTTCCGCCCGACTGCGAGAAGATCTGGCTGTTGATGCCGATGACGTTGCCGTTCAGGTCGAACATCGGACCGCCCGAATTGCCTTGATTTATCGAGGCGTCGGTCTGGATGAAGCGATCGTTCGCACCCTGTCCGGTTACGCGGTGAACCGCGGAGATAATGCCTGCGGTCACGGTGCCGCCAAGCCCGAACGGGTTGCCGATCGCGACGACCCAGTCGCCGACACGCGCACGCGCGGAATCGCCGAACTTCACATACGGCAGCGGACCGGGTGCGGAAATCTTCAGGAGCGCGAGGTCCGACGCGGTGTCACGCCCGATCAGCTTGGCGACATATTCCTTGCGGTCGGGCAAAGTAACCCGGATCGCTTCAACGGTCGCCCGCGCATTGCCCGGCGCGACGACGTGGTTGTTGGTCACGACATAGCCGTCGGGCGAGATGATGAAGCCCGAGCCGAGCGACTGCGCCTCCCGCGTGATCGGCGCGCCGTTCTGGCCCTGACCGCGCTGCTGCTGGCCGAACAATTCGGCGAACGGCGTGCCCGCGAACGGGTTCGCCTGCGCTTGCACGGTCACCTTCTGATCGGTTGAGATGTTGACGACCGCGGGCTGCAGTTTCGCGACCATGTCGGCGAAGCTCATCGGCGCGCCCGCGCGCGGCGCGGCGGCGGCGATCGCGCCGGGTTCGTTCTGCGCACTTTGCGCGGTGGCGGGATTCTGGAGCATCAGCGATGCGGCGGTGCCGCCCAGCAGCAGCGCGCCGGTCAATGCGTAAGCGTATCGCACGGTCTTCGTGTTCCTCTCAATCACTCGGCCACGACAAGCAGGTCGCGGCCGGGTCGGGATTAAAATGCGTCCGCCGCGATGAACGGCGTTTGAATATGAACGTTTCGACAGGCGCGTTGTTCACGCTCCATCGCCCGGATTACTTCTGCCCCCGAAATTCGCGCAGATAATCGTTGCCGGGGCTGAGGATGATGTTGGTCGAACCGGTCGGCGCGGGGCCGCCGTCGGCGCCGAAGGTTCGGCGGTACGATTCCATCGCGCGGTAGAAATCGTAGAATTGCGCGTCCTTGCTGAAGCTTTCGGCATAGATGCGGGCGGACTGCGCCTCCGCCTCGGCGCGGACGATCTGCGCCTGCTTCTGACCCTGCGCGCGGATCGTGTTGGCCTCCTGCTGACGCGCGGTGCGCATCCGTTCGAGCGCGCTTTCCAGCGGGCTGCCGTCGGGCAGGTCGGCGTGCTTGATCCGTACGTCGACGATTTCTGCGCCATATTGCTGCGCGTTGCGCTGGAGCGAGGCCTGGATCGCGTCCATCACCCGGCCACGTTCGGGGCTGAGCAGCGAGGAGAACGGCACCTTGCCGAGTTCGTTGCGCAGCGCGGTGCCTAGCAATGGGCGAAGCTGATCCGCGACGCGCTCCTCGGTGTTAGAGGTGCTGCCGGTCGAGGTCACCGCCTTCAGCGGATCGACGATGCGGAAACGTGCGAAGGCGTCGACGTTCAGACGCAGCTGATCGGTCGACAGCACCAGCGTGTTGTCGAGATCGGCGTCGAGCACGCGTTTGTCGATCCACACGATCTTGTCGATGAACGGGATGCGCGCGATCATGCCCGCGCCGGTGCGGCCGAAGACCTGTCCCGGCTGCCACTGGTTGATCGTCGCGACCGGATTTTCGAAGCGCAGGATCACCGCCTGCTTGGTTTCCGGCACGATCGCGAACGTGGCGGCGGTCAGGATAGCGGCGGCGAGCGCGGCGAAGCCCGCGGCGACCGGATTGCGGAACAGCGCGTTCATCGCGGGGCTCCCGTCGTCGGTGCGGGCTGGGCGGGCAGCGTGGCGGGGGCCGCTGCGCGAGGCTCCTCCAGCTTTCGCTGCTGACCGAGCGGCAGATACGGCATCACGCCCGACGGTTCGACGATCGTCTTGTCGGTCTTGGCCAGCACCGCCTCCATCGTCTCATAATACATCCGGCGGCGGGTGACTTCGGGGGCGAGCTTGTATTCGCCGTACACCTTGTCGAAGCGCGCGGCCTCGCCCTGCGCCTGCGCGATCACCTGCTGCGAATAGCTGCGCGCGTTGTTCAGTGCGCCGACCGCCTGTTGCTGAGCGGCGGTGACGGCGTTGAAGTCGTCGATCAGGCTGGCCGGAGCCGACGCCTGTTTGATCGACACGCCCTGCACGCGGACGCCGGCCTGATAATCGTTCAATATCTGCTGCATCGTCTGCGCCACGCGCGCCTCGATCGTGGTGCGGCCGGCGCCGATCGCCTCGTTGAGGGTGGTCGTCGCGATCACCGCGCGCATCGCGCTTTCGGCGGTGGCGCGGACGGTTTCCTCGGGATCCTGGATTTCGAACACGAAATCGCGCGGATTCTCGACCCGCCAGCGCACGGTGTAAGCGAGATCGAGGATGTTCTGGTCGCCGGTCAGAACGTTTTCGCTGCCGTCGCGCGGGAATTCGTCGTTGCGGACCTGCTCCACGTCGACCTTCTGGACGTTGACGATCGGCGCGGGGAGCGTGAGGCGGATGCCCGGATTGAGAATGCCCGAATAGCGTCCGAAATAGGTGACGACGCCGCGCTGCTGCGGGCCGATCTGATGGAACGACGTCCACACCACCCATACGATCACGATCAAGGCGACCGCGATGAGCCAGAGCGCGCGCGCGTTCGCGCCGCCGGGCAGTTGCGGCATCCCGCCGCCACCGCCACCGCCACCGACGTTCTTCGCGCGGTTCAGAAATTCGTCGAGCGCGGTCGGTTTCGCCGCCTTCTTGCCGCCCGGCGGGACCGACCACGGATTGCGCGGGCCGCTTTTCTCGTCGTCGTTCCCCGGCCCCCACGGACCCTTGGAATTATCGGCGGCGAGGGTCGTTGGCAGGATTGAGGGGCGCCTGAGCCACGCCGGCAGGATCTTCATCCCTCCTTTATAAGGGCCGCGCCGCCGAAAAACAGTGGCAAGCGGCGCGGGCGCGCGTAACGAACGATGTCCATGGATGAGAATGAAGTGAAGGGCGCGGTCGCCGCGGTCGCTGGCGCGCGCGCCACGGTGCGAATCGAGGGCGACAAGGTCGGCGTGGTGCTCGACGCGACCGGGCTGGATGCGGTCGCGCGCGAGGCGATGGAGGCGGCTGTGAAGATGGCCGCGGGGCCGGCCGCGCGTGTCGTCGTGACCGCCGAACGCACGACGCGGCGGTCGATCGCGGTGGCCAGCGGGAAGGGCGGGGTCGGCAAGTCCACAATCTCCGCCAACCTCGCGATCGCGATGGCGCGCGCCGGGCGGCGCATCGGGCTGGTCGACGCCGATATCTATGGACCGTCGCAGCCGCGGTTGATGGCGGCGGAAGGGATCCGGCCGCAGGCGCGTGACAAGGTGCTGATGCCGATCGCCACGCGCTACGGCGTGCCGATGCTGTCGATGGGGCAGTTGATCGAGCCGGGCAAGGCGATCGCGTGGCGCGGGCCGATGGCGGCGGGGGCGCTGGGGCAATTGGTCGACGCCGATTGGGGCGCGACCGATACGCTGGTGCTCGATCTGCCGCCGGGGACGGGCGACGTGCAGTTGACGATGATTCAGAAACATCGCCCAGCGGGCGCGGTGATCGTCTCTACCCCGCAGGATCTGGCGCTGATCGACGCGACGCGCGCGATCGACCTGTTCACGCAGGCTGGCGTGCCGATCATCGGCGTGATCGAGAATATGGCGGGCTATGTCTGCCCGCATTGCGGCGAGGCGTCCGATCCGTTCGGGAACGGCGGGGCGGAGGCGACCGCGAAGGAACTGGGCGTGCCGTTTCTGGGTCGCGTTCCGCTCGATATCGCGATCCGTCGTGCGTCGGATGCGGGGACGCCGCCGGCTGCCGATCCGGGCGATACGGTGTTCGCCGCGTTAGCCGATCAAATCATTTTGTGGCTGGGAAACCGTTGAGGTTGTAACACGTTAAGGAATTACCGGTCGTGCCCGGCGCGTACAGCCCGCGGCACGAGCGGACCAGTTTTTGAAGGGGCGTTTCCAATGCCGCTGACGACTGATGCCGAGATCAAGGCTTTGCTCGAGGAGACGCGCACGATCGCGCTGGTCGGCGCATCGGACCGGCCCGATCGCCCGTCCTATGGCGTGATGGCGAAGCTGCAGGCGCATGGGTATCGCGTCATCCCGGTCAACCCGCAGATCACCGGCGAGCATCTGCACGGCGAATTCGTGTTCCGTGATCTCGCTCAGCTTGGCGACCCGATCGACATGGTCGACATCTTCCGCCGCTCGTCGTCCGCGGGCGAGGTGGTCGATCAGGCGATCGCGATCGGCGCGAAATCGGTGTGGCTGCAACTTGGCGTGATCGACGAAGCCGCCGCAGCGCGTGCGGAGGCGGCGGGGCTGAAGGTGGTGATGGACCGCTGTCCGGCGATCGACATCCCGCGGCTAGGCGTGGCGAAGGCCTCCTAACTCTTGCCGTCATCCCCGCGAAAGCGGAGACCCATGGCGCGCTTTCGCAGCAAATTGCGACCTTCGGATGGAAGGCGATCGTCGGCCATGGGTCCCCGCTTTCGCGGGGATGACGCTGGATTGGGCGATGCGGAACGCGCCTCACACTTGGTCGTTTCCCGATCGAAGGGGACCAAGAGTGACGCGTACCAACAGTATCGAGCTGGCGACCCGCATGGGCTTTGCCGCTCGGGGATTGATGTATCTGCTGATCGGCTGGCTCGCGGTTCGGCTCGGGCGGACCGAGGGGCAGACGGGGGCGCTGGAATATCTCGACAGCGCGGGCGGACGGGTCGTCCTGTTCGTGATGGGCGTCGGGTTCTTTGCTTACGCCGCGTGGCGGATCGGGGAGGCGGCGATCGACAGCGAGGGGCAGGGGTCAGGCGCAGGTGGCATCGTCCAGCGGCTGGGCGGCGTGGTGTCGGGGGTGATCCACATCGGGCTGTCCTATGCCGCGTTCCGGCTGGCGTCGGGATTGCGCGCGGGCGGCGGCGATATGGCGGAGGAGGGCACGTCGACCGCCCTGGTCCTGCCGTTCGGCGAGGCGTGGGTGATGGTCGCTGCGGCGGTGCTGCTCGGCACCGGCGCGTATCAATTGGTGAAGGCGGTGAAGCTCGGTTTCCTGAAACACATCGACCCAGCGGTCGCGGGGAAGCCGTGGGTCGCGTGGGTCGGGCGGCTCGGCTATCTCGCGCGCGGCGTGGTGTTCATCGTGATGGCGTGGTTCCTGTGGAACGCCAGCCGCCAGTCGGACGCGGAGGCGGCGGGCGGGCTGGACCAGGCGCTCGACGCGATGCCGGGGTCGCTGCAACTATTGGTCGCGGGAGGGCTCGCGATGTTCGGGGTCTTCAGCCTGGTCGAGGCGCGATATCGGCGGATCACCGACCCGAAGGTCGTGGAACGGCTGAAGCGGGTGGTGGCTTAAGGGACAAATCGACGTTTTGAGCGGTTGGCTTATCCATTCGGCACGGCATAACGTCTCGCATGATTTTCTCACATGAGTTCCGTATGATGGCCCAAGAGGGTCATCTGGCAAGCACATCACTTTTGGCGGGCTTCGAGGCGTTAGCAAAAATCGACTACGATAAACCGGGGACGGTTTACTCAACGCTTTCTCTGCTCGCAACCGGTCTTGAAAGGACAATGAAGATCGGATTCATTCTCGATTACAAAGCTCGCAACGGTTTGAAAAATCCTACCGATAAACACCTTCGCAAGCTCGGTCACTCGATAACAGACCTCTACGATAAAATGAGAGAGGCAGCTCTACCTCGGTCAATTACTGACGGCTGGTTTGAAAAAAGTAGTGAACACGGTGAAATTATTACGATACTTTCAGAATTTTCTCGCGCTTCCCGCTATTACAATACTGATCAGCTCACCAATGGGCGGGATGATCCAGACCCACTACACCGATGGTTTGCTGTTCACATGAGAGTGGCGGAATCTGTCTTCAGTTACAGGCGGTTGAGTGTAATTATGGAACGAGCGCAAAGATATTGCGATGCACGAAAATTGTTCGGATGGGAAATGGGGCCGAAGGGTCAATACGATTTAACCGTGGATGTAACGTATCAGCTTGAGGTTGCGCGCTTGAGTCGTGGTCACTGTGTATGGACTATCGTCGAGATTTTAAAGCCAATCTACAGCCTTATCGATCGACTTACCCAAGAGGTTCACGAAATTGAAATGCGGGAGAGAATAGACAATCTAACGGTCCCATACATGGTAGAGTTCTTTCCGTTCTGTCTCGCCGATAAAGCGACCGCCGTCAGACGGAAATCATGGACAACGCTCTTTCACATCGCGGGTCGGGTTTAGCAGGGCATTAAGTAACCCGGTTCGCCACCAGATCCTCCACCACCGCAGGGTCGGCCAGCGTGGACGTATCCCCCAAACTCGACACATCCCCTTCCGCGATTTTCCGCAGTATGCGGCGCATGATCTTGCCTGAGCGGGTCTTTGGCAGGCCCGGCGCGAACTGGAGGGCGTCGGGGGTGGCGATGGGGCCTATCTCCTTTCTCACCCAGTTGCGGAGTTCGGTGCGCAGGTCTTCGCCCGAATCCACCCCGGCGTTCAGCGTCACATAGGCGTAGATGCCCTGGCCCTTCACGTCGTGCGGCATGCCGACGACGGCGGCTTCGGCGACTTTCGGGTGCAACACCAAGGCGCTTTCGACCTCGGCGGTGCCCATACGGTGGCCGCTGACGTTGATGACGTCGTCGACGCGGCCGGTGATCCAGTAGTAACCGTCCTCGTCGCGGCGGCAGCCGTCGCCGGTGAAATATTTGCCGGGGTAGGTGGTGAAATATGTCTGAAAGAAGCGGTCGTGATCGCCCCAGACGGTGCGCATCTGCCCCGGCCAGCTGTGCGTAATGCACAGATTGCCGCTGGTCGCGCCGTCCAGCACCTGCCCGGTTTCGTCGACCAGTTGCGGGCGAACGCCGGGCAACGGCTTCGTCGCGCTGCCGGGTTTAAGGGCGGTCGCGCCGGGGAGGGGGGCGATCAGCGCGCCGCCGGTTTCGGTCTGCCACCAGGTGTCGACGATCGGACAGCGGCCTTCGCCGACGACCTCGTGATACCAGCGCCATGCCTCCGGGTTGATCGGTTCGCCGACGGTGCCGAGCAGCTTCAGGCTCGACCGGTCGGTGGCGGTGACGAACGCGTCGCCTTCCTTCATCAGCGCCCGCAGCGCGGTGGGGGCGGTGAAGAGCGTATGGACCTTGTGCCGGTCGACCACCTGCCAGATGCGGCTGGCGTCGGGCCAGGTCGGCAGGCCTTCGTACATCAACGTCGTCGCGCCGTTCGATAGCGGGCCGTAGAGGATGTAGGTGTGGCCGGTGACCCAGCCGATGTCGGCAGCGCACCAGAAGACGTCCCCGGGGCGATAGTCGAACACCAGTTCGTGCGTGAAACCCGCCCATAACAGGTAACCCGCGGTCGAGTGGAGCACGCCCTTGGGCTTGCCGGTCGATCCGCTGGTGTAGAGGATGAAGAGCGGGTCTTCGGCGTTCATCGGTTCGGGCGGGCAGTCCGCTGGGACGTTCGAGACCGCGTCGTGATACCAGAGGTCGCCGTCGCCCATCTGCACATCGCCGCCGGTCGCCTTCACGACGATGACGGTCTGCAGGCTGGGGGCTTTACCGCGCGCTTCGTCGACGCAGGCCTTCAGCGGGATGCGCTTGCCGCCGCGACGGCCTTCGTCGGCGGTGACGACCAGTTTGGAATCGCAATCGACGATCCGCCCGGCGAGCGCGTCGGCGGAGAAGCCCCCGAACACGACCGAATGGATCGCGCCGACCCGCGCGCAGGCCAGCACCGCGAACGCCGCTTCGGGAATCATCGGCAGATAGATCGTGACGCGGTCGCCCTTCGCCACGCCCTGCGCCTTCAGCACGTTGGCGAAGCGGCAGACCTCGGCGTGGAGTTCGCGGTAGGTGAAGCGGCGCGGTTGCTCGGTCGGGACGTCGGGTTCCCAGATGATGGCGGTCTGATCGCCGCGTTCGGCGAGGTGGCGGTCGAGGCAGTTCGCGCTGACGTTCAGCACGCCGTCCTTGAACCATTCGATATGGAAATCGGCCTCGTCGAACGACCAGTCGCCCGCGATCGTCGGCTCCTTCACCCAATCCAGCCGCTGCGCCTGATCGAGCCAGAAGGCTTGCGGATCGGCGATGCTCACGGCGTACATTTCTTCATAGCGCGCGGCGTCAACCCTGGCGTGCGACGCCCATTCGGCGGGGACGGGATAGACGTCGCTGTCGGCCATGAAGCTCTCCTGTTGCGGGCGTGATGGCGGTCGCCAAGCGGGTTTGCAAGACGGTTGGCGCGCGATGGGTTTCAGGTTAAAACTTATCGTACCAAGGGAGAATGACGATGGCGGGCAATGTTCTGGTGACCGGCGGCAGCGGGTACATCGCGGGGTTCCTGATCCGGCAGCTGGCCGCGGCGGGGTGGACGATCAACACCACGATCCGGAGTCTCGCGAAGGAAGCCGCGGTGGTGCAGCGGCTGGGGGTGCCGGCGGAGCAGGTGCGCTTCTTCGCCGCCGATCTGGAGAACGATGCGGGCTGGGCGGAGGCGGTGGCGGGCTGTACGCACGTCGCGCATCTCGCCTCGCCATTCCCGGTCGATGTACCAAAGAACGAGGACGAATTGATCGTTCCGGCGCGCGAAGGGGCGCTGCGCGCGCTGCGGTTCGCGCGTGATGCGGGGGTGAAGCGGTTCGTGATGACCAGTTCGGCGGCGGCGATCGCTTATGGGCACGATCGCAGCCGGACCAGCTTCACCGAGGCCGACTGGACCAACGTCGATGCTGCGGGTGTGCAGCCGTACATCAAGTCGAAGACGATCGCCGAGCGCGCCGCGCGCGAGTGGGTGGCGCGCGAGGGCGGAGGGATCGAGTTCTGCACGGTGAACCCGGCGGCGATCCTCGGGCCGGTGCTGGGCGACGATTACGCCGCTTCGGTCGAGATCGTGAAGCGGCTGATGGACGGATCGATTCCGGCGTGCCCCGACATCGGTTTCGGCATCGTCGACGTGCGCGACGTGGCCGACCTGCACGTCCGCGCGCTGACGGCCGAAGGCATGGCGGGCGAACGTTTCATCGCGTCGGGGCCGTTCATGAAGATGATCGACGTCGCGCGGGTGGTGAAGGCCGGGATGGGACCGGCGGCGCGCAAGGTTCCGACGCGGCGGCTGCCCGATTTCGCTGTACGGATCTTCGCGATATTCGATCCGGCGGTGCGGCAGCTGACCGGCGAGATCGGCAAGACCCGCGGGATGGACGCGTCCCATGCGAAGGCGGTGCTGGGATGGGAAGCGCGGCCTGTGGAGGGGACGATCCTGGAGACGGCGCGAAGCCTCGTGGAGCACGGGGTGGTGCGGGGTTAATCCTCCCCTGCAAGGGGAGGTGGCGCGCGTTAGCGCGACGGAGGGGTGTCACCCTCCGTTACTGATGTCGACACCCCTCCGTCAGGCTTCGCCTGCCACCTCCCCTTGCAGGGGAGGATTTTAGACCACCCGATACGGCACCACCCGCCGCACCTCCGGCTCCACCACGATCGCGCGATCGGTGGGCGGGAAGGCGCGCTGGTCGCAGTCGTCGCGCGGGCACAGGCGGCAGGAGATGCCGATCGGGGTCGGCGGGCCGGTTCTGTCGATCGCGTCGGCGTAGACGAAATCGCTGGCGTGGATCGCCTCGCAGCCCAGCGCCACGGCATAGCGCCGCGGGCTGCGGGCGAAGCGGCCCGACGGCTTCACCAGCCCCTTCGCCATCGACACGTAGCGCACCCCGTCGGGCGTCTCGGCGTGCTGGACCAGGATGCGGTCGGGGATCGCGACCGCTTCGTGGACGTGCCACAAAGGACACGCACCGCCGAAGCGCGCGAATTGCAGCCGCGTGGCGCTGTGCCGTTTGGTGATGTTGCCCGCCATGTCGACGCGGCAGAAATAGAACGGCACGCCCTCCACGCCGGGGCGCTGCAGCGTCGAGAGCCGGTGGCAGGCCTGTTCGAAACTCACCCCGAAGCGACGCGACAGGCGGTCGATGTCATGCCGCACATCGCGCGCGGCGGCGCGGAACGCGGCGTACGGCATGACGAGCGCACCCGCGGCGTAATTGGCCAGACCGACCGACAGCAGGCGGCGTGCTTCGGGGCTGGAAAGGTCTGCGCCTGCGACGATGTCGGCGATCGGATCGGCGAAGGCGGTCGCGGCGAGGCGGTGCGCGATCAGGAAGCGGCGGCTTTCGGGCGGGAGCGCGGCGTTGAGGGTGAGGGTCGCGCCATCGAAGCGGGCGAGCGGGGCGTCTTCATGCTGGTCGGTGGCGAGTGTGATCGCGAACCGAGAGAGCGCCTGTTCCACGTCGGAGGGGAAATCCTCCGCCGCCCGGTCCAGCACGTCGACGTAATTACCCGCCTCGTGGAACCAGTCGCGCACCGCTTCCCACGGCAAGCGCGCACCAGCGCCCGCTGTCATCGTTTCCTCCGCGATCGCGAGCCGGTCCTCCGCAGCCCGCTTCGCCATGTGCAGCGCGACCAGGCGATCGGCGATCTCGGGGCGTTCCTCCGCCAGTCGCGCGGCGTCCTCGGCAGGCAATGGCGTCAGCGACGGATCGGCGAGCGCCGCGGCGAGCGCGGTCAGGCGGCGGGCGGGGGCCTCGCCCTCGATCGCCGCCAGCGTTTGCGGATAATGTCGCGCAAGCGCCGCGACGACGGCGGCGGTCAGCGGGCGCTCGCCGCCTTCGAGTTGCGAAAGATAGCTGATCGACAGACCGAGCCGCGCCGCCATCGCGCGCTGGTTAAGGCCCGTGGCGCGACGCAACGCGCGAAGCTGATCGCCAGCGTAGAGACGAGTGCGACCCATCAAGCCAGGCTAGTTCGCAAATCTGCCTTTCGCAACTTCGCAAGTTCACATTTGCCACGCGCGCTCCCCGAGGGCAGGAGGCGTGCACGCTCAGGAGATATGGATGTCGTCGACGATCGCCGAACTCGCACGCCGCCGCGACGCCGCCCGGATGGGGGGCGGCGAGAAGCGCATCGCCGCGCAGCACGCCAAGGGCAAGCTGACCGCGCGCGAACGGCTTGATGTGTTGCTCGACGAGAATTCGTTTGAGGAACTCGACATGTTCGTCGAGCATAATTGCGTCGATTTCGGGATGCAGGATCAGGTCATTCCGGGCGACGGCGTGGTCACGGGATCGGGCACGATCAACGGGCGGCTGGTGTTCGTGTTCTCGCAGGACTTCACCGTCTTCGGCGGGTCGCTCAGCGAACGCCACGCGCAGAAAATCTGCAAGGTCATGGACATGGCGCTGAAGGTCGGCGCGCCGGTGATCGGGCTGAACGACAGTGGTGGCGCGCGCATCCAGGAGGGGGTCGCCTCGCTTGGCGGCTATGCCGAGGTGTTCCAGCGCAACGTGCTGGCGTCGGGCGTGGTACCGCAGATCAGCCTCATCATGGGGCCATGCGCGGGCGGCGCGGTGTATTCGCCCGCGATGACCGACTTCATCTTCATGGTGAAGGATTCCAGCTACATGTTCGTCACCGGCCCCGATGTAGTGAAGACGGTGACGAATGAGGTCGTGACGCAGGAGGCGCTGGGCGGCGCGGTGACGCACACGACCAAGACGAGCGTCGCGGACAATGCGTTCGAGGACGATATCGAGGCGCTGCTGGCGGCGCGCGATTTCTTCGATTTCCTGCCCGAGTCCAACCGCGCGGGCGTGCCCGAGCGGCCGACCGCCGATGCGTGGGACCGGATCGAAGACAGCCTGGACACGCTGATTCCAGCAAGCGCCAATCAGCCGTATGACATGCACGAGGTCGTGCGGAAGGTGCTGGACGAGGGTGATTTCTTCGAGGTGCAGCCGAAGCACGCGGCCAACATCCTGATCGGTTTCGGGCGGATCGAGGGGCGGACGGTCGGCGTGGTCGCGAACCAGCCGATGGTGCTGGCTGGGGTGCTGGACATCAATTCGTCGAAGAAGGCGGCGCGCTTCGTGCGCTTCTGCGACGCGTTCGATATCGCGATCCTGACCTTCGTCGACGTGCCGGGGTTCCTGCCGGGTACGGCGCAAGAGCATAACGGTATCATCAAGCACGGCGCGAAGCTGCTGTTCGCTTATGCCGAGGCGACCGTGCCCAAGATCACCGTCATCACGCGCAAGGCCTATGGCGGCGCGTATGACGTGATGGCGTCGAAGCATCTGCGCGGCGATCTGAACTACGCCTGGCCGACCGCCGAGATCGCGGTGATGGGGGCGAAGGGCGCGGTGGAGATCATTTTCCGCGGCAAAACGACGGACGAGATCGCTGAGCGGACGGCGGAATATGAAGCCCGGTTCGCCAACCCGTTCGTGGCGGCGAGCAAGGGGTTCATCGACGAAGTGATCCAGCCGCATTCCACCCGGCGGCGGATCGCGCTGGGGCTACGGAAACTGCGCGGGAAGCAGCTGGAGAATCCGTGGAAGAAGCATGACAATATCCCTCTCTGATCCGGTCGCAAGCCGATCATCGAAGCGGCGCAAGGTCTGGCTGCGGATTGCCGGTGGCTTGGCGCTGGTGCTTCTTGCGCTT
Source organism: Sphingomonas sp. SUN019 (assembly GCF_024758705.1). Classification (NCBI taxonomy): domain Bacteria; kingdom Pseudomonadati; phylum Pseudomonadota; class Alphaproteobacteria; order Sphingomonadales; family Sphingomonadaceae; genus Sphingomonas; species Sphingomonas sp. SUN019. Next base: position 3,331,787 of record NZ_CP096971.1, read on the forward strand.
GTAGCGGCCGGGGTGTTGCGAGCGCGATCTTTCGACAGCGGTCCACCACCACCGTCTCTTGCGGTGTCGGGGCAACTTCCGATTACGTTGCCGGATGGTCGACGTGCACACTTGCGCGACATGATCCGGCCGGGGATACCGACCGTCATTAACCTTTGGGCAAGCTGGTGTGGCCCCTGCCGGAGTGAAGCGCCACGCTTGGCCGAGTTGCGGCGGTACGGGCGCAATCAACTCAATCTTGTACATCTTAACGTCAGGGACGCGGCGTCATCGGCGCAGGACCGCGCCGATTTTCTCACTGCTGTCGGGCTGCCTTCTTCGAGTTATGCAGTCTTGGATGACGGACGGATTGGCGAACTGACCAGTGCCGCTAACAGTCTCATTCCCCGCACCATTGTCTTTGATGGATCCGGGACGCCGATTGCGACCATAACCGGCTACAAGCCTTTGGCGCTCGCACGGATCAAAGAGCTGGTAAGTCGATGACCGTTGGAGACAATTGATGCGGACCTACACTGCTCGAATGAGCTTCACCGTACCCACCGGTACTAAGGCACGATGGAAAAAAATAGCAAAGGCGCAAGGGATGTCGCTGAGCGAACTCATTCGTCGAGCTACTGCTGAAGATCGTCTCCGCGTGGATGATACGGTGATCCGATGAACCTCGGCCGCCTCAACCATGTCGGCGTCGCGACGCCGTCGATCGAGAAGTCGATCGCGACCTATCGCACGCTGCTCGGCGCGGAGGCGATCGGGGCGCCGTTCGATCTGCCTGCGCAGGGCGTCAAAGTCTGCTTCATCGATGCGCCGAACACGCAGATCGAGTTGATCGAGCCGTATGACGAGAGCTCGCCGATCGCGGGGTATCTGAAGAAGAACCCGGCGGGGGGGCAGCATCATGTTTGTTTCGAGGTGCCCGACATCACGCAAGCCGTCTTCGAGCTGAAGGCGAACGGCGCGACGGTGCTGGGCGAACCGCGGATCGGCGCGCACGGGACGCCGATCGTGTTCGTCCATCCGAAGGATTTCGGCGGCGTGCTGGTGGAATTGATGGAGACGCCGAGGGAGGCGCACTGACCACAGCCCGCTCATCCCGAGGAGGCATTGAGCTTGTCGAAATGCCTTCTCGAAGGATCGTGGTTCGAGACGATGCTTCGACAAGCTCGGCATCTCCTCACCATGAGCGGGCAGGGAAACGAATCTAGGAGAGAAGAATGCCCGAATACGAGACGATCCTGACCGAGAAGCGCGGCGACGTGATGGTCATCACGTTGAACCGCCCCGAGCGCCTGAACGCCGCGCCGCCGCAGATGGCGGATGATCTGGCGGTGGCGCTGCGCAACCTGGACGGCGCGCGCGCGGTGCTGATCACCGGGCAGGGGCGGGCGTTCTGTTCGGGGGCCGACCTGCAGGCGCGTGGCGGCGCGAGCGCGGTCAGCGGCGGCGATGTCAGTCATCAGGCGCTGTCGCGGCACTATAACCCGACGATGGTGGTGCTGAGCGAACTCGACGTGCCGATCGTCACTGCGGTCAATGGTCCGGCGGCGGGTGTGGGGTGTTCGATCGCGCTGTGCGGCGATTTCGTCGTAGCGGGAAAGAGCGCGTATTTCTTGCAGGCGTTCGTTAATATCGGGCTGGTGCCGGACGGCGGATCGACGTGGATTCTCGCCAAGACATTGGGCAAGGCGCGCGCGACGCAGATGATGATGCTGGGCGAACGGATTTCGGCCGAGCAGGCGGAAAGCTGGGGCCTGATCTACAAGGCGGTAGAAGATGCGGCGCTGATGGACGAGGCGCTGGCGCTGGCGACGCGGCTGGCGGCGGGGCCGACCGTGGCGCTGGGATCGATGCGGCGCACGATCAAGCTGGCGCTGGACGGGTCGTTCGAACAGGTGTTGGCGGCGGAGGCCGCGGGGCAGCGGATCGCGGGCGGATCGGCCGATGCGCGCGAGGGGGGGCGGAGCTTCCTCGAGAAGCGCAAGCCGGTGTTTGCGGGGAAGTGAGCTCTGCCCCCACAGCTTTACCACCCCGGCGAACGCCGGGGTCCAGTGTCGAGGTATCTTGTGACTGAGGACTTCGCTCCGTTCCGACGACCTTTGCAACTGGACCCCGGCGTTCGCCGGGGAGGTGAGTAAGAAATGACCGACACGAAACCCACCCTCGACGACTGGGCCGCCGCCGCCGCGAAGGAGGTGAAGGGCGCGGACCTGACGTGGCCGACGCCGGAGGGGATCGACGTCAAGCCGCTCTACACTGCCGAGGACGTGACCGAAGACCCAGGCCTGCCCGGCTTCGCGCCGTTCACGCGCGGGGTGCGCGCGTCGATGTATGCGGGGCGGCCGTGGACGATCCGGCAATATGCGGGTTTCTCGACTGCGGAGGAATCGAACGCCTTCTACCGCCGCAACCTGGCTGCGGGGCAGAAGGGGCTTTCGGTCGCGTTCGACCTCGCGACGCATCGCGGCTACGATTCCGATCACCCGCGCGTGACCGGCGACGTCGGCAAGGCGGGCGTCGCGATCGACAGCGTCGAGGACATGAAGATCCTGTTCGACGGCATCCCGCTCGACCAGATGAGCGTCAGCATGACGATGAACGGCGCGGTCATCCCGATCCTCGCCTTCTTCATTGTCGCGGGGGAAGAACAGGGCGTGCCCCGCGCCAAACTCGACGGAACCATCCAGAACGACATCCTGAAGGAGTTCATGGTCCGCAACACATATATCTACCCGCCCGAACCATCGATGCGCATCATCAGCGATATCTTCGGTTACACCAGCCGCGAGATGCCGAAGTTCAACAGCATCTCGATCAGCGGCTATCATATGCAGGAGGCGGGGGCGACGCAGCTGCATGAGCTGGCGTTCACGATCGCCGACGGCATGGAATATGTGAAATACGGCGTTGCTTCCGGCCTCGACATCGACAAGTTCGCCGGGCGGCTGTCGTTCTTCTTCGCGATCGGCATGAATTTCTTCATGGAGATCGCGAAACTGCGCGCCGCGCGGGTGCTGTGGCACCGCGTGATGACGCAATTGGGCGCGAAGGACGAACGCAGCAAGATGCTGCGGACGCATTGCCAGACCAGTGGTGTGTCGCTGACCGAGCAGGACCCGTATAACAACGTCATGCGCACCACCATTGAGGCGATGGCGGCGATGCTGGGCGGTACGCAGTCGCTTCACACCAACGCGCTGGACGAGGCGATCGCGCTCCCCACCGATTTCTCCGCCCGCATCGCGCGCAACACGCAGATCGTGATCCAGGAAGAAACGGGCATGACGAAGGTCGTCGATCCCTTGGGCGGCAGTTATTACGTCGAGAGCCTGACGCAAAGCCTGGTCGACGGCGCGTGGGAGATCATCGAGCGCGTGCAGGCCGAAGGCGGGATGGCGAAGGCGGTGGCCGCCGGCTGGCCCAAGGCAATGATCGAGGAAGCGAGCGCGGCTCGCGCGGCTCGGGTCGATCGCGGTGAGGACGTGATTGTCGGGGTCAACAAATACAAGCTCGCGCAGCAGGATGCTATCGAGATCCTCGACGTGGATAACTTCGCGGTGCGGGAATCGCAGATCCGGCGGATCGAGCGGGTGAAGGCGACGCGGGATGAGGCGGCGTGCCAGTCCGCGCTGGATGCGTTGCGCGAGGGTGCGAAGGGTAGCGGGAATCTCCTCGCGCTCGCCGTCGACGCCGCCCGCACTCGCGCCACGCTCGGGGAAATCTCGCAGGCGATGGAGGATGTGTTCGGCCGCTATGGGACTCAGCCGACGCCGGTGAAGGGTATCTACGGCGGCGCATATGTCGACGACGCGCGCTGGGCGCGGCTTGAGGACGGCGTGGAGGCGACCGAACGGCGGCTGGGGCGCAAACCGCGGATGCTGGTCGCCAAGATGGGGCAGGACGGGCACGATCGCGGCGCGAACCTCGTGTCGTCGATGTTCGGTGATCTGGGGTTTGAGATCGTGCCGGGGCCGTTGTTCCAGACCCCGTCCGAAGCCGCGAAGCTGGCGCTCGAAAAGGACGTCGACGTCGTCGGCGCGTCCAGCCTCGCGGCGGGGCACAAGACGTTGATCCCCGAGCTGATCGGTCACCTGAAGGACGCCGGTCGCGCCGATATCAAGGTGATCGCGGGCGGGGTGATCCCCGCGCAGGATTACCAGGCGCTGCGTGACGCCGGGGTGCAGGCGATCTTCGGCCCCGGCACCAATTTGATCCAGGCGGCGGAGGAGGTGTTGCGGCTGCTCGGCCACAATATGCCGCCGCAAGAGGAAGCTGCTGAATGAACGTCCATCTTGCCACCACCCCGGCGAACGCCGGGGTCCAGTTGCGAGCAGCCCGATGCTGGACCCCGGCGTTCGCCGGGGTGGTAGTTTTTCTTCTGGGCTGCGCGCCCGCCATCGCGCAAACCCAGTCACAGATGAACGCGGGCGCGGGCAACGATCTACGCGCCGCCGACGCCACGATGACCGCGCAGTGGAAGCGGACTTATGCGGCGATGAAGCGGCGCGATGCGCAGGACACTTCGCGTGGCGGCGGGTTCGGCTATGCTGCGGCGTTGCTCGAAAGCCAGCGCGCGTGGCTCAAATTCCGCGATACGCAGTGCGTGATCGAGGGTGGCGAGTTCGCCGGCGGATCGCTGCAGCCGATGGTGCGCGGGAACTGCCTGACGCGGCTGACGCGCGAACGGACGAAGCAATTGGAGAATTTGTTGTGGAAGCGGTGATCGAGCGCGAGGCTGTGGAGCGAGAGGCGGTGCGCACCGATTGGACCCGCGAAGAAATCGCCGCGCTGTTCGACCTGCCGTTCGACGATCTGATGTTCCGCGCGCAGACCGTCCACCGCGCGCATCATGCGGCGGGGGAGGTGCAGCTTTGCACCCTGCTGTCGATCAAGACCGGCGGCTGCCCGGAGGATTGCGGTTATTGCTCGCAATCCAAATCCGCCGACAGCGGGGTCAAGGCGACGAAGCTGATGGACCCGCGCGCGGTGCTGCAGATGGCGGCGCAGGCGAAGGACAGCGGGTCGCAACGCTTCTGCATGGGCGCGGCGTGGCGCAACCCGAAGGACCGCGACATGCCCGCCATCGTCGAGATGGTGAAGGGCGTGCGCCAGATGGGCATGGAAACCTGCATGACGCTGGGGATGCTGACGCCGAAACAGGCGGGGATGCTCGCCGATGCGGGGCTCGATTACTACAACCACAATATCGACACCTCGCCCGAGCGGTACGAGTCCGTCATCACCACGCGGACCTTTGGCGAGCGGCTGGAGACGCTGGAGCATGTGCGCGAGGCCGGGATCAACGTCTGCTGCGGCGGGATCGTCGGGATGGGCGAGACGCGCGCCGACCGCGTCGGTTTCGTCCACGCACTCGCCACGCTGCCGCGGCATCCCGAGAGCGTGCCGGTCAATGCGCTGGTGCCGGTGAAGGGCACGGTGCTGGGCGACATGCTCGCCGACACGCCGCTGGCCAAGATCGACGACATCGAATTCGTCCGGACGGTGGCGGTCGCGCGGATCACGATGCCGCTGAGCATGATGCGGCTGTCGGCGGGGCGCGAGTCTATGTCCGAGGCGACGCAGGCGTTGTGTTTCATGGCGGGCGCGAACTCGATCTTCACCGGCGACAAGTTGCTGACGACCGGCAACCGCGGCGACAGCGCGGACGCGGCGTTGATGGCGAAGCTGGGGCTGCGGCCGATGACGGCGGATGAGCCGATGCGGGTGGGCGCGTGATATGCCGACTGTGCTGCGGATCGGGGCTTTCCGTTTCTATTTCTACAGCCACGAGCCGAACGAGCCGCCGCACGTGCATGTTGATCGCGGCGAGGCGACGATGAAGGTCTGGCTTGAGCCGGTCGAGGTCGCCAAGAGCCGCGGGTTCCGCGCGCATGAGATCAATGGCATTGTCGCGATGGTCGCGGAGCATCGCGAGCGTCTGCTGGAGGCGTGGCATGAATATTTCGGCTAGGGTGACCGACGAGCGCATTCTCGACGTGCGGTTCGACGACGCCAGCCTGATCGTCGATCTGATGGACGGACGGACGATCTCCGCCCCGCTCGCCTGGTATCCGCGCCTGTTGCACGCGACGCCTGACCAACGCTTGCGGTGGGAAAAGGCCGGGGCAGGTTACGGCATCCACTGGCCCGAGATCGACGAAGACCTGAATAGCGAGGGACTGCTCCGTGGCGCGCCGTCGCCGAAAGCGGCGTGAAGCGTGCTTCGATTATTGTTGGTTCGTTGCTGTATTTTGCAGTGCTGACAGCCGGTTTCTTCTTGATCGCGACGCGGTGCGCCGGTGTCATTGGAGCCTGCAACGACAACGGCGCTGCGTTCGAATCGACGTTTGTCTGGTGCGGCGGCGCGTTGCTCTACCTGATCGTTTTTCTCATTATTTCGTACAGGCACAGGGCATAGATTAGAGATGTTCAAAAAAATCCTGGTCGCCAATCGCGGCGAGATCGCGTGTCGGGTGTTTCGCACCGCCAAGAAGATGGGGCTGAAGACCGTCGCGGTATATTCGGATGCCGATGCGCGGTCCCCGCACGTGCTGATGGCGGACGAGGCGGTGCGGCTGGGGCCGGCGCCCGCGGCTGACTCGTACCTCAAGGCCGAGCTGATCCTGCTCGCCGCGAAGGAGACGGGGGCGGATTGTATTCATCCCGGCTATGGCTTCCTGTCCGAGCGCGAGAGCTTCGCGCGGGCCTGCGCGGAGGCGGGGATCGCCTTTGTCGGACCGCCGCCGAATGCGATCGCGGCGATGGGGGACAAGATCGAATCGAAGAAGCTCGCCAAGGCCGCGGGGGTCAATGTCGTCCCGGGCTTCCTGGGCGAGATCGCCGATACCGACGAGGCGGTGCGTATCGCCACCGACATCGGCTATCCGGTGATGATGAAGGCCAGCGCGGGCGGCGGCGGCAAGGGGATGCGGCTGGCATATAGCGAACAGGACGTGCACGAAGGGTTCGAGGCGACCAAGCGCGAGGGGCTGGCCAGCTTCGGCGACGACCGCGTGTTCATCGAAAAGTTCATCGAAAGCCCGCGCCATATCGAAATCCAGGTGATCGGCGATCAGCACGGCAACGTCGTGTACCTGAACGAACGCGAATGCTCGATCCAGCGCCGCCACCAGAAGGTGGTCGAGGAAGCGCCGTCGCCGTTCGTGACGCCGAAGATGCGCAAGGCGATGGGCGAACAGGCGGTCGCGCTGGCGCAGGCGGTGGGTTATTATTCGGCGGGAACGGTCGAGCTGATCGTGTCGGGTGCGGATACCACGGGCGAGGGATTCTACTTCCTCGAGATGAACACCCGGCTGCAGGTGGAACATCCGGTGACCGAGGAGATCACCGGCGTCGATCTGGTCGAACTGATGATCCGCGTCGCGGCGGGGGAAAAGCTGCCGTTTGGGCAGGATGATGTCGGGATCAATGGCTGGGCGATCGAGAACCGGGTGTATGCCGAGGATCCGTATCGCGGGTTTTTGCCCAGTATCGGGCGGCTGGTTCGGTATAATCCTCCTTCCTCCTCCGTCATTGCGAGCGAAGCGAAGCAAGCCAGTGACGGACCGCGTGACTCTGGGTTGCTTCGCTCCGCTCGCAATGACGATGTTGTGGTCCGCGTCGACGACGGTGTTACCGAGGGCGGCGAGGTGTCGATGTTCTACGACCCGATGATCGCGAAGCTCATTACCTGGGCGCCGACGCGCGAGGCGGCGATCGATGCGCAGATTGCGGCGCTCGATGCGTTCGAGATCGACGGGCCGGGCAACAACATCGACTTCCTGTCCGCGCTGATGCAGCACCCGCGTTTCCGGTCGGGGAACATCACGACCGGCTTCATCGCGGAGGAATATCCCGACGGTTTCCACGGCGCGCCCGCGTCCGACGAACTGGTCCGCACGCTGGCGGGCGTCGCGGCGTTCGCGGCGACCGCAGAGGCGGATCGGGCGCGGCGGGTCGACGGACAGCTTGGCGACAAGCTGCAGCCGCCCGCCGACTGGGTAGTGCGGATCGGGAAGGTCGATCATGCGGTGACGATCTCGACCGATGGGCTCGTCGTGGACGGCGAAGAGATCGTGGCCGCGATGGAATATACGCCGGGCGACCGGATGGTGCTGGTGGAGAGCCTGTCCGATGACGGCGCGGACCTGAGCGTCCGCATCGCTAGGACGCGCACCGGGTTCAGGCTGACCACCCGCGGCGCGTCGCACATCGCCCGCGTCCTGCCCGCGCGGGTCGCGCCTTATGCCAATCACCTGATCGACAAGGTGCCGCCCGATTTGTCCAAATTCCTGATCGCGCCGATGCCGGGGCTGTTGGTGCGGCTGGACGTGGGCGTCGGTGACCGGGTCGAGGCGGGGCAGCCGCTGGCGGTGGTCGAGGCGATGAAGATGGAGAATATCCTGCGCGCGGAGAAATCGGCGGTGGTGAAGGCGATCAGCGCGCAGCAGGGGGAAAGCCTGAGCGTTGATCAGGTGATTCTGGAGTTGGAGTAAGGCGCGAACCGGGCATCCCAAAACCCGCTCATCCTGAGGAGCGGCTGAGCGAAGTCGAAGACGCGTCTCGAAGGGCGGTCTTGGCGCGTCCTTCGAGACGGGCCTTCGACAAGCTCAGGCCCTCCTCAGGATGAGCGATTTTGGTTTGATCGTCCTTTCATCGCACTCACGTTACAATTCGCGACACTAAATTGCTGGACGATCAGCAGTGTGTTGGCCATCTCCGCCACCATGAACCGCGTCCGCGCCCTTTTGCTGTTGCCCGTCCTGCTCGCGGGTTGTTCGGTCGGTCCCGATTACCGGCCGCGACCGGCGTCCGAACTCGGTGTGCCCGACGCCTATTCGGTCACCGCCGCGCCGACGCCCGAAGACCTGACGCGCTGGTGGCAAAGGTTCGACGATCCGGTGCTCGGCCAACTCGTCGAGCGTGCCGCCACGACGAACCTCGACATTGCGCAGGCAGTCGCGCGGTTGCGGCAGGCGCGTGAGGGACTGGTGCAGAGCCGCGCGTCGCTGCTGCCGTCACTCGGCGGGTCGACGAGCTACAACCGGTCGCAACCGATCGTCGGATCGCGCACGACGACGCTGCCCGACGGATCGATCATCACCACCGGCGCGGACGGGTCTGACACGTTTTCGGCCGGGCTGAACGCGTCGTACCAACTCGGGCTGTTCGGCGAGATTCGCCGCACCGTGGAGGTGAGCCAGGCGCAATATGAGGCGTCAGGCTACGATTATGCGAACGTCCTGCTGACGGTGCAGAGCGAGGTCGCACGTAACTATGTGCTCGCGCGGCTGTATCAGGCGCAACTCGCCAATGCGCGGAGCAGCCTGACGCTGCAGGACGACAATCTCGAGATTGCGGGCTTCCGGGTGCAGGCCGGGCTCGTCTCCAGCCTCGATTCCGAACAGGCCCGCGCGCAGCGGGCGCAGACCGCGGCGTCGATCCCCAGCCTGGAACAGCAATATAACGCCGCCGTCTCGCGGATCGGCGTGCTGACCGGCGAAGCGCCCGGCGCGTTGAAACCCGCGCTGGCCGCGCCGAAGCCGATCCCGCGCGGCCCGATGAGCGTGGGCGTCGGCATCCCGGCGGATGTGCTGCGCCAGCGGCCCGACGTGCGCACCGCCGAACGCAATCTGGCCGCCGCGACCGCGCAGATCGGGATCGCGAAGGCCGAACTCTATCCGGCGCTGGCGATTAGCGGCAACATCAACACCAACGCACCCTCCGCCACGTCGTTGTTCGACGCGATCACCGGCAGTTTGTTCGCCGGGCTGACGCAGGCGATCTTCCAGGGCGGACGGTTGAAGAGCCAGGTGCGCGGGGCGGCGGCGGCGGCCGACGGCGCGCTGGCCGCGTACAAGTCGACTGTGCTGCTCGCGCTGGAGGATATCGAGAATGCTGTCGTCGCGCTGAAGGCGGCGCAGGAACGCGAGCGGCAATTCGCGATCGCGCTGGACGCCGCGCGCAACTCTGCGATCCTGAGCCGCAGCCAATACCGCACCGGACTGACCGACTTCACGACGCTCAGCCAGCAGGAATCGAGCCTACTGTCGGCGCAGAACGGCGCGACGCAGGCGCGCGCCGACGCCGCGAGCGCGCTCGTCCAACTCTACAACGCGCTCGGCGGCGGATGGGATTCCGCTGTTGTCCCGACCGCTCCAGACAGATCCGGAAACCGCTGATGGCCGACCAGAATCTCGACGAATTCCTTGGCGTGAAGGAAGCGCCCGCGTGGCGGCGCTATGTAAAGTGGGTGGCGATCGCGATCGGCGTGATCCTGCTCGCGTTGCTCGGCTGGCGGCTGTTCGGGCCGACCGCGGCGGCGGGCTATGCCACCGCGCCGGTGTCGCGCGGGAACCTGACCGTGACGGTGTCGGCGACGGGCAAGCTGGCGCCGACCAATCAGGTGACGGTCGGGTCGCAATTGTCGGGGCTGGTGACGCAGGTCGTGGTCGACGTGAACGACACCGTGCGCGCGGGTCAGCCGCTGGCGCTGATCGATCCCGAGCAGCTCGACGACCAGATCCGTCAGGGTAACGCGCAGCTTGCCGCGAACGTCGCAGGCGTCAATCAGGCGCGCGCGACGGTCAGCGAGGCGAATGCGCAGCTCGCGCGATTGCAGGAGGTCTACAAACTCTCGAACGGCCGCGTTCCGTCGAAGACCGAGCTGCAGACCGGGCAGGCGAACGCCCAGCGCGCGGTCGCCGCGCTGCGGGTCGCAGAGGCGAACGTTACCGCGGCGAAGGCGTCGCTGTCGCAAAGCCAGACGCAGCGCGCACGTGCGATCATCCGATCACCCGTCAACGGCGTCGTGCTCGCGCGGCAGGTCGATCCGGGGCAGACCGTCGCCGCGTCGTTCAACACGCCCACCCTGTTCGTGATCGCCGAAGACCTGAGCAAGATGAAGCTGGAGGTGGCGATCGACGAGGCCGACGTGGGATCGGTCAAGATCGGGCAGCGCGCGGACTTCACGGTCGACGCGTTTCCGGGGCGGACGTTTCCGGCGGAGATCACGCGGGTCGATCTGGGATCGAACCTGACGGTCAGTTCGGCGACCGCATCGTCCTCCACCACGACTACCAGCACGACGGGGCAGGTGGTGTCCTATGCCGCCGACCTGACCGTCGCCAACCCGACGCTGCAATTACTGCCGGGCATGACCGCGACCGCGGATATCGTGACGTCGGACAAGCGCAATGTGCTGCTGGTCCCCAACGCCGCGCTGCGCTTCAAGCCGGATACGGGCGCGGCGGCGGGGCAGAGCGGCGGCGGGATCGCGGGGTCGCTGACCTTCCGCCCGCAGCGCGGAAACCGCCCCGAACGCACCGCGACGCTGGCGCGCGGCGCGCGCCAGACGGTGTATGTGAAGAACGAGGACGGTACGCCGCGCGCGATCCAGGTGACGACCGGCGACACCAACGGGACGCAGACCGAGGTGCTCTCAGGCGATCTGAAGCCGGGGATGCAGGTCATCACCGGGCAATTGTCGGGCGAAGAAGGCGCGAGCGGCCAGCGTTCGGGTGGCCAGCGGAGTGGTCAGGCGCGTCAGGGTGGCGCGCAGCGGCAGGGTGGTGGCGGTGGCCAGTGAACCCATCATCTCGCTGCGCGGCGTCACCAAGGTCTATGGTTCGGGGCCGACCGCGTTCGAGGCGCTCAAGGGCATCGATCTGGACATCACGGGCGGCGATTTCGTCGCGGTGATGGGGCCGTCCGGGTCGGGCAAGTCGACGACGATGAACATCCTCGGCTGCCTCGACGTGCCGAGCGCGGGGACGTTCCTGTTCCGCGGGCACCGTGTCGAGACGCTCGACCGCGATCAGCGCGCGTTGCTGCGCCGGAAGTATCTCGGCTTCGTGTTTCAGGGCTTCAACCTGCTCAGCCGCACGTCCGCGCTGGAGAATGTCGAGCTGCCATTGCTGTACCGCGGCGACGACAAGAAGGCGCGGCATGCGGCGGGGATGGAGGCGCTCGACCGCGTCGGGCTGGCCGACTGGTGGGATCATACCCCGGCCGAATTGTCGGGCGGGCAGCAGCAGCGCGTCGCCATCGCCCGCGCGATCGTCACGCGCCCCGACGTGCTGCTGGCGGACGAGCCGACCGGAAATCTCGATTCCGAACGTTCGATCGAGATCATGCAATTGCTGACCGAATTCAATCGCGAGAGCGGGATCACCGTGCTGATGGTCACCCACGAAGCCGACATGGCGGCGTTCGCGCGCACCGTGGTGCATTTCAAGGACGGGCTGGTCGAGCGGGTCGACACGCAGCACGCGCAAGGCGAGGTTGTGGCGTGATGTCGAGTCTTCGCCTTGCGAGAATGCACCTCCCCGGCGGAGGCCGGGGCCCAGTGGCATCGAACGAAGTAACGAAGGTCGTCGCGCGCCAACGAAGTTCATTGCAGCTGGGCCCCGGCTTTCGCCGGGGAGGTGCTCCTTTCCTTGATTGTGGCCAAGGCGTTCGCTGATGTTCGGCACCACCCTCATCCTCGCGCTGCGCTCGATCCGGCGTCACCTCCTGCGGTCGTTCCTGACCATCCTCGGCATCGTCATCGGCGTCGGCGCAGTCGTGACGATGGTCACGCTCGGCAAGGCGACGACCGCCGCGGTGCAGCAGCAGATCAGTGCGCTGGGCACCAACATCCTGCAGATCCGTCCCGGCCAGGGCTTCGGCCGCGGCGGCGGCGGTCCGCGCCCGCCCGATTTCGAGATGGGCGACGTGGAGGCGGTGCGGCAGCAGGTCGCGGGCGTGAAGGCGGTCGCACCGCAGGCGTCGGCCACCGCGACCGCGATCTACGAAGGTGCGAACTGGTCGACGACGATCCAGGGCACGACCGCCGACGTGTTCGTCGTCCAGCCGTGGCCGCTGGCGCAGGGCCGCATCTGGACCGCGGCGGAGGAGCAGTCGGGCAAGGCGGTGTGCATCATCGGCAATACCGTGCGGCAGAACCTGTTCCGCGGCGGCCGCGCGGTCGGCCAGCGTTTTCGGCTCGGCGCGATCAGTTGCGACGTGATCGGCGTGCTCACTACGCGCGGACAGGCCGGGTTCGGCGGCGATCAGGACGACACCGTCGTCATGCCGCTGAACGCGGTGCAACGCCGCTTCACCGGCAACCGCGACATCCGCCTGATGCTGGTCGGCGTCGATCAGGCCTATTCCACCGAGAGCGTGCAGAGTTCGATCAGCACCTTGCTGCGCGAACGCCGCAACATCACCGGGGCGAAACAGGACGATTTCAACATCTTCGACACCAAGCAGATCAGCGACACGCTGACCGGCACGACGACGCTGCTGACCCGCATCGTCGCGGCGGTGGCGGCGATTTCGCTGGTCGTGGGCGGGATCGGGATCATGAACATCATGCTGGTGTCGGTCACCGAACGCACGCGCGAGATCGGCATCCGCCTGGCGATCGGCGCGGTCGCGAACGAGGTGCTGCTGCAGTTCCTGGTCGAGGCGATCGCACTGTCGATGCTGGGCGGATTGATCGGGCTGGTGCTGGGGCAATTGGCGATCGTCATCATCACCCCGCTGATGCAGGTGCCGTGGACGTTCGACCTGCAGATCAACCTGATCGCGTTCGCGATCTCGGCGGTGATCGGGGTGGTGTTCGGCTATTTCCCGGCGCGGCGCGCGGCGGCGTTGAACCCGATCGACGCGCTGCGGCACGAATAGGTCCGCACTGTCTTCCCGTTCGTCCTGAGTAGCCGCTGAGCAAGTCGGGCACCCATGAAAATGACATTTTCATGGGACCCTGGCCGAAGCGGCGTATCGAAGGACAGGTTGGAGCGCGGAACGCTGCTTCGATACGAGTCTTCGATACGCTGCTGACGCAGCTACTCAGCCTCTACTCAGCACGAACGGGGGGTGGGAATCTCTTGGTCAGACCACCGGCCGCGTCGCCGTTTGTTTCGGTGCGCGGATCAGTCGCCGCAGCCGTTCGAGATCCTCCGGCGTGTCAATGTCGATCAATTCCGCCGGCGTCGTGACGACATGCCGCCCGGCCTTCACCAGATCGCGCGCGCCCTTGTCGCCCTTCAGCGCCATCAGGAAATCGAACCGGTCCCGCCCGAACACGCCCGGCGGCATCGGCTGCACCCCGTCGCTCGATACGACCACCGCGTCTGACGATTCCGCCGCGTCCAGCAAGCGATAGATATGCGTCGCGGTGACGCGCGGCATGTCGGCCAGCGCGATCACCACCGCCGCCGCGCCGCGTTCCCTGGCGTATGCGACTCCGATCCGCACCGATCCCGACATCCCGCTGGCGGCATCCTCGTTGCGCAGAACCGTGAAATCGCGGCCTGCGAAATCCAGCGAACAGCCGTCGATCACCGCGACGCGTTCCATGAACGGCATCTCCTCCAGCGCAGTGACGACGTGCAGCCCGACGGGCTTGCCGAGGAATTCCTCCTCCAGCTTGTTGCCGTCGCCGAACCGTTCCGACCGGCCCGCGGCGAGCAGGATGAGGACGCAGGTCTCAACCTCGATCACGGAACGCTCCTATCATCGCGGCGGCGACGGACAGCGCGATTTCGGACGGACCGATCGCGCCGATGTCGATCCCGACCGGGGCATCGATACGGTCGATCTGCCCCGGAGTCAGCCCCGCTTCGGCCAGCCGTTCGCGGCGTGCGGCGTGACTGCGGCGGCTGCCGAGCGCGCCGACGTAAGCGGCGTCGGATTTGAGCGCGGCGATCAGCGCCGGATCGTCGATCTTGGTATCGTGGCTGAGCGTGACGACCGCGGTCGACGGGCCCGGCCTGTAGGCGGCGATCGCCTCGTCGGGCCAGCGATCGTCGAGCGTGGTGCCGGGAAAGCGTTCCTCGGTCAGGAAACGTCCGCGCGGATCGACGACGACGGTTTCGATGCCCAGCGTTGCGGCAAGGCCGACCAAAGCCTGCGCGATCTGCACCGCGCCGACGATGATCAGGCGGCGTGGCGGGTCGTAGCGATTGACGAACGCCGCGCCCTCCGCCGGGCGGAGCGAGCTTTGTCCGGTGTCTAGGTCGGTCGTGACGCTGAGCGCGCGGCCGTCGTCGCGCGCTTCGGTGATGCGGTCGAACAGTTCGGGGTCGAAGCCTTCCGCCGATACAGGCTGCACCAGCACCGAAATCTCGCCGCCGCAGGGGAGGCCGACTTCCCACGCGCTGGCGTCCTCCACACCGTAAGTCTTCACCGCGAACGGCGCGCCCGCGATCACCTGCGCCGCGGTGTCGAGGATGTCGCCCTCTACGCAGCCGCCCGAGACGGAGCCTTCGAAGCGGCCGTCGGCGTGGACCAGCATATGGCTGCCGCGGGGGCGGGGGGCGGAACCCCATGTTGAGACGACGGTCGCCAGCGCGAGCGGCGCGCCTTTCCAAGCGGTGGCGGCGGTCAGGACGGAATCGTTTTCGGCCATTCTTCTTCCTAAAGCCCCTCCCCTTCAGGGGAGGGGTGGGGGTGGGGTGTCTCAGTCTCACCGAGTGTTCGCACGTGGATAGACCCCGCCCCAACCCCTCCCCTGAAGGGGAGGGGCTTGCTCAAACGGGCGGCAACCCAGCCAGCAGCTTATCCACCGTGATCGGGAAATCCCGCACCCTGACCCCGCACGCATCGAAGATCGCGTTCGCCACCGCCGCGGTCGCGCCCGAAATGCCGAGTTCCCCAATCCCCTTCGCGCCGACGGGGTTCGCGTGGCGATCGATCTCCTCGACGAAATACGCCTCGATCTGCGGCACGTCGGACTGCACCGGAATATGATATTCGGCCAGGTCGCGGTTCACGTACGCGCCGGTGCGCGGGTCGACCACGGCATGTTCGTGCAGCGCATAGCCGATGCCCCAGATCATCCCGCCGATCGCCTGGCTGCGCGCGGTCTTCGCGTTCAGGATGCGCCCGCAATCGAACACGCCGAGCATCCGCTTCACGCGCACCTCGCCAGTGACGCCGTTGACCCACGCCTCGACGAACTGCGCGCCGTGCGTCGCCTGGCTGTATTTCTGGTTGTTCTTGCCGGGATGGATCGTGCCGATCGCCTCCAGCGGGGCATCGCCGACCAGCTCGGACAACGGCACGCGGTGGTTGCCGGCGATGGCGTGGCCGTCCTTCAGCGTCATGTCGGCGGGCTTCGCGTTCATCCGTTTCGCCAGTTCGGCGACGATATCCTCGCACGCCAGCACCACCGACGACGTGCTGGACGCGGCGCCGAACGATCCGCCCGATCCCGCGCCGGTCGGGAAATCGCTGTCGCCCAGTTTCACGTCGATACAGTGGATCGGCAGCCCCAGCGCCTCGCCCGCGACCTGCGCCAGGATGGTATAGGTGCCGGTGCCGATGTCGGTCATGTCGGTCTCGACCGTCGCGCGGCCATCGGGCGACAGGCGCACGCGCGCCGAGGAATCGGCGAGGAAGTTCACCCGCGCCGCGGTCGCGACGCCGTGTCCGACCAGCCATTCGCCCTCGATCCGGCGTTCGCGCGTGGCCCAGCCGAACTTTTCCGCGCCTTCGTCGAAACAGTCGATCAGGCGGCGCGAGGAGAAGGGCTTGCCGCTGGTCGGGTCGTTCTCCGGCTCGTTGCGGCGGCGCAGCTCGATCGGGTCCATGCCGAGTTCGCGCGCGAGTTCGTCCATCGCGCATTCCAGCCCGATCATCCCGACCGCCTCGCCCGGCGCACGCACCGCGCCGGTGGGGGTCAGGTTCAGTTCGACGATCTTCGTCGTGAAGCTGCGCGCAGGCGCGGAATAGAGGCCTACCGACCCCAAAGCGACCGGCTCGAAGAACCCGCCGCCCGGCTTCTGGCTGACGTAACTGTCCTGTCCGATCCCGCTCAGCACGCCGTCTTCGTCCGCCGCGAGGCGCAACCGCTGGCTGGTGTCCGACCGGCCATAGACCGAATGGAACAATTGCTGGCGGGTCAGCGCGACCTTCGCCGGGCGACCGGTTGCCTGCGACGCGATCGCCGCCAGAACCGTTTCCGGCCCACCGATCTTCCCACCAAACCCGCCGCCGATATAGTGCGAGATCATGCGCAATTTATCGCGCGGGATATCCAGCGAATTCGCGATCATCCCCTGCGCGAAGCCGAACAGTTGGATGCTGCCATACAAAGTGCAGGTGTCGCCGTCCCAGTCGACGATCGCGGCGTGCGGCTCCATCGCGGCGTGGACCTGGCGCGGCGTGGTGTAGGTGGCGTCGATCGCGACCGCGGCGTCCGCCATCGCGGCATCGACATCGCCCTTCACCACGTCGGGCAGCATCGCGCCCTTGGCCGGTCCGTTTGCGCGGTCAGCGTCGACCATCATGTCGTAGCGGCCGTCTGCGGGCGTACACGTGACGATCACCGCCCTTGCCGCGGCGCGTGCCTCCTCGAAGCTGTCCGCCACCGCGACGCCGACGATCTCGCCGTAACTGGCCAGTTCGCCTTCGACGCGGTTCATCCGTTCGACGCGGATCAGCGGAGATTCACGCGGCAGGCGCGGATCGTCGGTGATGATCGCCAGCACGCCAGGCATCGCCTCCGCCGCGGCCTTGTCGATCGATGCGATCGTGCCGCTGGCGATGGTCGCTGTGATCGCGACACCGTACGCCATCGGGCGATCGAAGGTGAATTCGGCGGCATAGGTCGCCGCGCCCGTCACCTTCGCCGGGCCGTCGATCCGGTCCAGCCCCGCGCCCAGCAACCCCTGCGTCCCGCGATCGAGCGCGGTTTCGCCGTGCGCCTCGTCCATGCGATATTCGGTCACGCGGTCAGATCCCTCAAACAGGCGATGAGCGTCCGCTTGACCAGCGGTATCTTGAAGTCATTGTGCCCGAAGCCGCGCGCGTCGGCGACCAGCGCCTCCGCGGCGGCGGCGAACGCCTCGCTCGAGGGGGCCTTCCCGACTAGCGCCGCCTCGACCGCCGCATCGCGCCACGGCATCGGGCCGAGCCCGCCGAACGCCAGCGCGGCAGAGGCGATCTTGCCGCCTTCCACCTTCACCACCCCCGCCACCGACACCAGCGCAAAGGCGTAAGACGCCCGGTCGCGCACTTTGCGATAGATGTGCTTCGCGCCCTCGACCGGCGCGGGGAGTTCGACGTGGGTGATCAGTTCGCCCGGCTCCAGCACCGTCTCGATCTCGGGCGTGTCGCCCGGCAGGCGATAGAAGTCGTGGATCGAGATGCGCCGCCGATCGCCATCGGGCTTCAGCGTCAGGATCGTCGCATCCAGCGCGCGCATCGCGACCGGCATATCGCCCGGATGCGTCGCGATGCAGTGCTCGCTTGTCCCCAGCACCGCGAGGATACGGTTGAACCCGCCGCGTGCATCGCATCCAGACCCCGGCGTGCGCTTGTTGCAGGCCGTCGCGGTATCGTAGAAATAATAGCACCGCGTCCGCTGGAGCAGATTGCCCCCGGTCGTCGCCTTATTGCGCAACTGCCCCGACGCGCCCGCCAGCAACGCGCGGCTCAGCACCTCATATTTCGCGATCACGCGCGGGTCGGCGGCGAGGTCGCTGTTGGGCACCAAAGCGCCGATCGTCAGCCCGCCGTCGTCGCGCTCCTCGATATCGGCCAGGTCCAACCGGCTGATGTCGATCAATTTCTCCGGCGTTTCGATCTGCAGCTTCATCAGATCGAGCAGGTTCGTGCCACCCGCGATGAACCGCCCGCCGCCGGCGACCGCGGCCTCGGGGCTGTCGGCCTTCGCATAATCGAACGTCTTCATGCCTTGGCGACCTCGCGAATGGCGTCGACGATATTGGGATACGCCGAACAACGGCACAGATTGCCGCTCATCCGTTCGCTGATCTCATCGTCGTTCAGATCGACCTCGGTCAGGTCGCCCGATACGTGGCTGCCCCAGCCCTTCGCGACCTCGTCCAGCATCCCGACCGCGGAGCAGATCTGCCCCGGCGTGCAATAGCCGCATTGATATCCGTCGTGCCGAACGAACGCGTCCTGTAGCGGGTGGAGATTACCGATCTGCCCAAGACCTTCGATCGTCGTAATGTCATCGTCCTGATGCATCACCGCCAGCGTGAGACACGCATTGATCCGCCGCCCGTTCACCAGCACGGTGCACGCCCCGCACTGCCCGTGGTCGCAACCCTTCTTGGTGCCCGTGAGCGCAAGATGTTCGCGCAATACGTCGAGGAGCGAAGCGCGAATGTCGGGGTTCGCCTCGCGGCTCTGGCCGTTGATCGTGAAATGCATGGGTCGCCCTTCGCTGTCGGTGGGGGTAACGCTTTCGGTAGTGACGATATCCGTGCGAACCATTCTCATGTCGGTCCTGCTGGTCAGCGCGTGCGCCGACGCGCAGGATAGGCCGATGACGGACGCACAACCATCCCTGTCGCCGCCAATCGTCATCGCACATCGCGGGGCCAGCGGCGAACGCCCTGAACATACGATCGCGGCGTATGAACTGGCGATCGCACAGGGCGCGGACGTGATCGAACCCGATCTGGTGCCGACGAAGGACGACGTGCTGGTTGCCCGGCACGAGAACGAGATTTCGGAGACGACCGACGTCGCTTCTCACCCGGAATTCGCGGGGCGGAAGGCGACGAAGACGATCGACGGACAGAAAATGACCGGCTGGTTCGTCGAGGACTTCACGCTCGCCGAGCTGAAGACGCTGCGTGCGAAGGAACGCCTGCCGCTGCTGCGCCCCGGCAACACGGCCTATGACCGGAAGTACGACATTCCGACGCTGGCCGAAATCATCGCGCTGGCGAAGAAGCACAAGGTCGGCATCTATCCCGAAACCAAGCACCCGAGCTATTTCGCGTCGATCGGCCACGCGACCGACGCGCCGCTCGTCGCGCAACTGAAGGCGGCAGGGTGGGATTCGCCGGATGCGCCGGTGTTCATCCAGTCGTTCGAGGTCGCAAATTTGAAACGCTTGGCACGCACGACGAAGCTGCGGCTGATCCAGCTGGTCGCAGGGGAGGGCGGTCCGGCCGATGGCGCCGCGCCCAGCTATGCCGCGATGATGACGCCCGCGGGCTTGCGAGAGGTCGCAAGCTACGCGTGGGGCATCGGCCCCGACAAGGCGATGCTGTGGGACGGGAAGCTGCCGACCGGCTTGGTCCGCAACGCGCACGCCGCGGGGCTGCGCGTTCACCCGTGGACCTTTCGCGCGGAAAACTACTTCCTGCCTTCGCGCTTTCGCGACGGGCTGAACCCGCGTGGGCACGGCGATGTCGCAGGAGAGATCGCCGCCGCGCTCCGCCTTGGAATCGACGGATTCTTCACCGATTATCCGGCAATTGGCGTAAAGGCGCGAAACGAAGCGCGGGGAGTGAAGTGATGCGTAAGGTTGAAATCATACTGGCGGCGCTGCCGCTCCTCGCGACCGGCGCGTGCGTGCGCACGGTCGGCAGCGTGGTGACCGCGCCGTTCAAGGCCGCGGGGCAAGTCGCCGACTGGACCACGACCAGCCAGGATGAGGCCGACCGCAACTACGGGCGGAAGATGCGCAAGAAAGAAGCGCAGGAAGGCCGCGAACGCCGCGATTATGAGAAGAAATGCCGCAAAAATCCGGACGAATGCCGAGGGTATGAAGGCTATCAGGCGGCGGTCGACGATTAAAACTCTCCACCGTCATTCCCGCGAAGGCGGGAATCCATAGTCGCTGGTCTCGCAGCAGGTGCGGCAACGTCAGTGCTTATGGATTCCCGCCTTCGCGGGAATGACGGAAGTCTTGTGTTCCCGCCAACACCTCCGCCACGGCCCGCAAAACCTGCGGCCGGTGCTGGACCCCCATGTGGCTCGCGCGGACCTCGATCGCGCGACACCCCGCTTCATCCGGCGCGTGGCAGATCAGGCCGTTGACGATGCCGTCGCTCGCGCTCCAAATCGCGGTGGCGGGGACGGGTAGTGGCGCGGCGATCTCGGCGCGGCGTGCGATCACGCCGTCGCTGTCGATCCGTTCGCCGGTCAGCCATTCGAAGATGCGCCACACGTTGGTTGCGCGCGGATCGCCCGCATAGGGCGATGCGATCGTGATGACCTCCCGCACCGCGCCCGGAATGCGGTGCGAGGCGAGGCGCGCCATGACCCCGCCCAGGCTGACGCCGATCAGCGTGACGGGGCCTGCGGTCGCGGCCGTGGCTTCGATAGCGGCGAACAGTATCTCGCCCTCGGCACCGATCGTCCGCGCACCGAAATTGCGGCCGAGGCCCCAGCCGTTCGCATCATAGCCGATCTGGCGCAGGTAACGGCGGAGGAAGACGTTCGACCGGTCGCTGTTGAACAGGCCCGGCAGCAGCATCACCGCACGTCCGTCGCCGTGTGGCGTAGTGGCCAGGTCGCGGCGCGCGACGGCAAGCGAGGCGACGCCGATCGCCATCCGTGCGGGTTCGGCGGCCCAGCGGAGGAGCGGAGGTGGGGGGAGGTGGTGGTAGTGGATGAAGAATGCTCCTCTCCCCGAAGCTAACGCTTGAGCTCGCCTCTTGTCACCTCCCCGGCGAAAGCCGGGGCCCAGTTGCGGGAGATTTGGTGGGGAGGGACGCACGAGCGATCGCGCCGCGGCAAAGCCGCGTCGTCGGACGGCGCTGTAGCACCGCCGACCGATCTGATCGCGTGCGGCCAAGTTGCAACTTCGCTGCAACTTGGCGCGATCAGATATGTATCGGTTTCCCCGTCACTGCCATCGCGGCTTCCTTCAGCGCCTCGGCGTGGGTCGGGTGCGCGTGGCAGGTGTAGGCGATGTCCTCGCTGGTCGCGCCGAATTCCATCGCGATCGCGGCCTCGGCGATCATCGTGCCAGCCAGGCTCGCGACGACCCACACGCCCAGCACGCGGTCGGTTTTCGCGTCCGCGATGACCTTCACGAAGCCGTCGGTGTCGCGGTTGGTCTTCGCGCGGCTGTTGGCCATCATCGGAAACTTTCCGACCTTCACGTCACCGCGTTCCTTCGCGGCTTCCTCGGTCAGCCCGACGCCCGCGATTTCGGGCGTGGTATAGACGACGCTGGGGATGACATCGTGGTTCACGATGCCGGTCTGCCCGGCGATGTTCTCGGCGACCGCGATCCCTTCGTCCTCGGCCTTGTGCGCCAGCATCAGGCCTGGCGCGACGTCACCGATCGCCCAGATGCCGTCGATATTGGTGCGGAAGTCGTGATCGATCGCCACCTGCCCGCGTTCGGTCAGCTTCACGCCCGCCGCCTCGAGGTTCAGCCCGTCGATGTTGGGCTTGCGCCCGATCGCCACCAGCACCGCGTCGGCCTGGAGCGTTTCGCCTTCGCCGCCCGCAGCGGGTTCGACCTGCACGCTCGCCTTGCCGCCCTGCACCGTGACGCCGGTCACCTTTGTGCTCGTCTTCAGTTCGAAGCCCTGCTTCTTGAACAGCTTGGCCGATTCCCTGCGCACTTCGCCGTCGAAGCCGGGCAGGATCTGGTCGAGATACTCGACCACCGTCACCTTCGCGCCCAGCCGCTTCCACACGCTGCCCAGCTCCAGCCCGATCACGCCGCCGCCGATCACGACCAGATGCTCGGGCACCTTCGGCAACGCCAGCGCGCCAGTCGAATCGACCACCACCGCCTGGTCGATCTCGACGCCGGGCAGCGGCGTGACCGACGATCCGGTCGCGATGACGATGTTCTTCGCAGTGACGGTCTGTTCGCCGACCTTGACGGTATGCGCATCGACGAATTCGCCGCGGCCCTTCAGCCACGTCACCTTGTTCTTCTTGAACAGGAATTCGATGCCGCCGGTCAGTTCCTTGACCGCCTTCGCCTTTTCGGCGTGCATCTGGTCGAGGTTCAACGTCGCGCCCTGGATGTCGATGCCGAACTTCGCGAACGCGCCGTGGCTCGCTTCCTCGAACAATTCCGACGCGTGGAGCAGCGCCTTCGACGGGATGCAGCCGACGTTCAGGCACGTGCCGCCCAATGTCTCGCGCGATTCGACGCACGCGGTGTTCAACCCGAGCTGCGCGGCGCGGATCGCAGCGACATAGCCGCCGGGACCGCTGCCGATCACCAGCACGTCGAAATTGTCGTCAGCCATGTCCGCTCGCTTCGTTTCTGGATTCCGGGATCGAAGCGGGACATAGCCGCTGGCGACGGGCAAACAACCCCGCACGCACAACAGGAGGGACGGCGATGGACCTGAACTGGAGCCCGGAGGAGCTGGCGTTCGAGGCCGAGGTGAAGGACTTTCTAGACACCGAACTGACTCCCGAATTGCGTCGTGCGGGGACGCTGTCGACCAGTGTCTATCCCGATCACCACGCGTCGATGGCGTGGCAGGAAATCCTCCGTAAAAAGGGTTGGGCCGCGCCGCACTGGGCGGCCGAACATGGCGGCACCGACTGGAGCGTCGCACAGCATTACATCTGGAACCGCGAACGCATCGCCGCGGGCGCACCCGCGCTGTCGCCGATGGGGATCAGCATGGTGGCGTACGTCATCATGAAATTCGGCACGCCCGAACAACAGACGTTCTTCCTGCCGCGCATCCTGTCGGGCGAAATTTTCTTCTGCCAGGGGTATTCGGAACCCGGCAGCGGCAGTGACCTCGCCTCGCTCCAGACCAGCGCGGTGGAGGATGGAGGCGACCTGATCGTCAACGGGCAGAAGGTGTGGACCACGCACGCGAACGAGGCGAACTGGATCTTCGCTCTGGTGCGCACGTCGAAGGAGGGGCGCCCGCAGCAGGGCATCACCTTCGTGCTGATCGACATGACCACGCCCGGCGTCGAGTTGCGGCCGTTCACGATGACCTCTGGCGAGCAGATCCAGAATGCGGTGTTCTTCACCGACGTGCGCGTGCCGCAGGTGAATGTGATGGGGCAGATCGGGCAGGGCTGGGGCGTGGCCAAATATCTGCTGGAATTCGAACGCGGCGGTCAGGCCTACGGCCCTGCGCTCAAGATTCGCGCTGACCAGATCGCGGCCCATGCCGCGGCAACGATCGGTGACGACGGTGCGCCGCTGATCGACGATCCGGTCTTCGCGGCGAAACTGGCGCGCGCCCGGATTCGCGCCGACGTGCTGGAGATCACCGAGCTGCGCCTGCTGTCCTCGGCGTCGGATGGCGGCAGCGTCGGGGCGCTGTCGTCGATGATGAAGATCATGGGCACCGAACTCGCGGGCACGCTGACCGAACTCGCGGTCGAGGCGGCGGGGCCGTACGGCACGGTGTACCAGCCGCACGCGACGATGCCGGGCGGGGATGTGCCGGGTTATACGCCACCCGCGGATGGGTACGTCGCGGGCGAGGAATGGCACGCGCTCGCCCCCTTGCGTTACCTGAATGAGCGCGCGGGGCCGATCTACGCCGGGTCGAACGAAATCCAGCGCAACATCATCGCGAAGATGGTGCTGGGTTTGTAGCTCAGAGCGAGCGGCCCGCCCGCCCCGCGAGATCGACGACATACTGCCATGCGACCCGCCCCGACCGGCTGCCGCGCCGTGTCGCCCATTGCACTGCGTCGGCCGCGTCGAACGTCAGGCCGTGCCGCTCGGCATAGCCGCGCACGATCGCCAGATACGCCTCCTGATCGACGACGTGGAAGCCCAGGCTCAGCCCGAAGCGGTCCGCCAGCGCCATCTGGTCGTCGATCGCGTCGCGCGGGTTGATGGCGTTTTCCTGGTCATGAATGTCGCGCGGGATCAGGTGGCGGCGGTTGGAGGTGACGATCAGCCGCGCATTCGCCGGCCGCGCTTCCGCGCCGCCCTCCAGCAGCGATCTGAGCGTCCGCGCATCCGCGGCGGCGTCGAAGCCCAGATCGTCCAGGAAGATCGCGAACGCGCGGGCAACACCCGCGACATCGGCGAAAAGTCTCGGCAGCGTGTCGATCCGCTCCGCCAAAACCTCGATCAGCGCCAGCGCGCCGCCCGCCGCCTGCACCGCGGCGACCGCGGCCTTCACCAGCGCCGATTTCCCCGTCCCGCGCGCGCCCCATAGCAACGTGTCCTGCGCCGCATGGCCAGCCGCCAGCCGCTCCAGATTGCCGACCAGCGCCGCTTTCTGCGCATCCACCCCGTGCAACAGCTCCAGCGGCAATGGCGCGAAGGCGCGCGCTGCGACCAGCACGTCGTCACGCCAGACATAGGCCGGGTGCGCCAGCGGGTCGGCCGCGGCGGGCGGGGGCGGGGCGAGGCGTTCGAGCGCGGCGGCGATACGGTCGATCGGGTCCATCGCCCGCTGCTACACGCGCGGCGGCACCTTCAGCAACGCCTGAACCTTCCGCGCCAGCTGTCGCGCCGCGCGCGTGTCACCGGCCACATGCAACGCGCGGGCATAGGCGTCGGCCGCGGTGGGGTTCATCGGCGCGAGGCGATAGGCGGCGCGCGCATACGCCTTCCCCGTCTGGGGATCGCCCGCGCCGGTGTAAGCGTAACCCAGTTGCGCCAGCACTACCGCATCGCGCGGCCCTAGGGCGCCGCGCAGTCCCTCCAGCGTATCGATCGCGCCGGTCCAGTCGCGCGCATCGATCTGCAGGTTCGCCAGCGCGCGCCGCGCGACGATGCTGTCCGGGTTCTGCGACAGATACAGCGCCAGCGCCTGCGCGCCCGCGCGAGAACGCCCGCCACGCTCGCTCGCCTCGGCCATGCGCAGCAAGGTAGGTGCGTCGAAACGCAGGTCCGCCGCGCGGGCGTAAGCCGAAAGGGCAGCGCGAAAATCGCCGCGCGTCGCCAGCACGTCGCCGACCATCAATTGCGCCCCTGGCGCGCCCGGCGAAGCGGCCGCGATCGCCTGCGCCCGCGCGTATGCGCCCGCCCCGTCGCCCGCGTCGATCAGCCCACGGACATAGGATACCGCCACGCCCGGATCGCCCGGCGCTGCGGCCGCCGCCTGCGCCAGTGCGGCCAGCCCGACATCCTCGCCGAACGACGGCGCGCTGCTCGCCGGCTGGCGCGCCGCGCGATCGAGCAATCCCGCCGCCAGCGCGCGCCGTCCGCTCGCCTCGAACGCGCGGCCCACCAGCGCCAACGTATAGCTGTCGGCATCGGGCCGCGTCGCGATCGGCTCCAGCGTGTCGAGCGCGCCCTGCGCGTCGCCAGACCGCAGCAGCGCCGCGCCCAGCAACCGCCGTGCGACGATGTTCATCGGCTGGCGCGCGACCAGTTCGCGCCATTGCAGCACCGCCTGTTCGTATTTGCCCGCCGCCTGGTTCAGCGCGCCGCCCAGCAGCAGCACGCCCGGTATCGATCCGCTGCCGCCGATCTTGCCCAGCATCGCGCGCGAAAGATCGAACCGGTCGGCGCGCGCCGCCAGCACCGCCAGCAGATACAGCGCACGCGGATCGCCCGGCTTCGCCTCCAGCGCGCGCCGCGTCGTATCGAGCATAGCTTGGCTCTGCCCGGCGTCGCCCAATGTCGCAGCGTATTCGATCAGCGCCGGATAGTAATGCGCATCGCGCTTCAGCGCCGCCTCGAACCACGGCAGCGCCGCGATCAGGCCGTAGCGGCTGCGGATCACTTGTGCGCGCAACGTCAGCGCTTCGGGTGCGTCGGGATCGATCGTCAGCGACCGCTGCACCGCCTGATCCGCGCCCGTCACGTCACCCACGTCGAATCGGACCTGCGCGAGATCGGTCCACGCGTCGGCATCGCGCGGCGCGTCCGTCACCAACGCCTGCAATCCATGCGTCGCCGCGGGCGCGTCACCCATCGCCGCTAGCGTCCGCGACCGCACCCGCGCCGCGTATCGCGCATAGGCCGGGGCGGCGCGCGCCGTTTCATCGGCGGCGCGATCGGCATCACCCTGTTGCAGCCACGCATCGGCGAACAAATGATGCAACCGCGCGGCAGGCATCCCGCCCGCCGCCGCTCGGTTCAACGCCCCCTCCGCCGCCACGCCTTCGCGCAGCGCCAGATGGACGCGCCCCAACACTGCCTGCGCCAGTTCCCAATCGGGGCGCTCCGCAGTCGCCGCCTGGACGTGCGTTCGCGCCGCGGTGTAGTTGCCGCGCTCCAGCATCCGCAGCCCGGTCGCCAGTTCCGCGCGCGGATCGGGCGCGGACGCGCGCTGCGCGAGCAGCACGATCCCGCCGACCAGCGCCGCCGCGACAAGCAGCACTCCCGCCAGCCGCACCGTCCGTGCGCCAAGCCACGCCGGGCGCGCCATCCGCGCGCCGCGCCGCTTCCGCCGTCCGCGCAGCAACGGATAGGTATGCGTCGCCTCACCCATGAAGGTCATAGCTTTTCAGCAGGTCGTACAGCGTCGGGCGGCTGACACCGAGCAGCTTCGCGGTGTTCGAGATATTGCCGTCCGCCCGCGCCAGCGCGTGGCGGATCGCATGCCGATCGGCGGCCTCGCGCGCGGCGCGCAGGTTGATCGGCCCGTCCTCGGGCGCGGCGAGATCGAGGTCGGCGGCAGTGACGAGTTTCCCGTCGGCCATGATGACCGCGCGCTTCACGCGATTTTCCAGTTCGCGGACGTTCCCCGGCCAGCGCCACGCGTCGATCGCGGCGCGCGCATCGGGCGACAGGCCGGTGACGCCGGTCTTCATCGCGTGCGCGTACTTCGTCACGAAATGCCGCGCGAGCAGCGCCGCATCGCCCGCCCGCTCGGCCAGCGTCGGGATGCGCACGACGATCTCGGCCAGGCGATAGTAGAGGTCTTCGCGGAACCGCCCCTCGGCGACCATCGTGTCGATGTCCTGATGCGTCGCGCACACGATCCGCGTGTCGACGGGAATCGCCTTGCGCCCGCCGATTCGCTCGATCACGCGTTCCTGCAGGAATCGCAGCAATTTCACCTGCAGCGGGAGCGGCACGTCGCCGATCTCATCGAGAAACAACGTCCCCCCGCTGGCCTGTTCGATCTTGCCTTCGGTGGTCTTCACCGCCCCCGTGAACGCGCCCTTTTCATGCCCGAACAGCTCGCTTTCCAGCAACGTCTCGGGGATCGCCGCGCAATTGATCGCGACGAATGCGCCGTGGCGGCGGCGCGAGGCGTCGTGCAGTCCGCGCGCGAGCAATTCCTTGCCCGTGCCGCTCGCACCCAGCAGCATCACCGACACGTCGGCCGGCGCGACCCGCTCGATCGTGCGCATCACTTTCAGCATCTCGGGCGCGGCGGTTATCAGTCCTCCGAGACCAATATTGCCCCTCGCCGCCAGCCGCCGGTTCTCCGCCTCCAGCGCGTGCACATGGAATGCGCGCGCGACGATCAGGCCGAGCTGATCGATGTCGATCGGCTTGCTGTAGAAGTCCCACGCGCCGTCGGCGATCGCGGTCCGCGCGCTTTCCCGCGCGCCATGCCCCGATGCGACGATCACCTTCGTAGCGGGTTTCAACGCAAGGATTTCGGCGAGCGTCGCAAAGCCCTCGGTCGTGCCGTCGGGATCGGGCGGCAGGCCCAGGTCGAGCGTGACTACCGCGGGTTCGTGCGCGCGCAACGCCTCGATCGCGCCTGCGCGGTCGCCCGCGACGATCACTTCGTATCCGTCATAGGCCCAGCGCAACTGCCGCTGCAGACCTGGATCGTCCTCGACGATCAACAGTTTTTTGATCTCGGTCACGCAGCCTCCGCCACATTGTTCGATGCGCGCAACGTGACGGTGAAGACCGTGCCGTCGCCCTCGCGGCTCTCCACGCTCAACCTGCCCCCCATCGCCTCGGCCAGCTGCCGCGCCTCGAACGCGCCCAGCCCGAAGCCGCCGGGCTTGGACGAGGTGAACGGGCGGAACAGCCGGTCGCGCACGAACCCGGGCGACATGCCGCACCCGCGATCGGACACCGCGACGCACACCGCGCCCGCGTCACCGCGCACGCTGATCGTCACCGGCGCATCGGACGCGCTCGCCTCGATCGCATTCTGGACGAGGTGGCCGAGCAATGTCTCCAGCGCCGTCGGATCGGCGACCGCGACGGCCGTCGCATCGCCCTCCGCCACCACGCGGTGCTGCGCGCGGCGTGAATCGGCGACGCGTTCGGCGAGTTCCAGCAAAGCGACCGCACGCACCGGTTCGGCGCGGCCGTTATGGTGCTGCGACAGCCGCGCGAGCAGATGGTTCATCCGGTCGGCCGAATCCTTCAGCGTCGCGACCATGTCCGCCCGGAATTCGGGATTGTCGGCGTGGCGTTCGGCGTTGCGCGCGACCAAGGTCAACTGACTCACCAGATTCTTCAGATCGTGCATGATGAACGCGAAGCGGCGGTTGAATTCGTCGAAGCGCTGCGCGTCGGCCAGCGCATCGTGCGCGCGATCCTCCGCCAGATAACTCGCCGCCTGCCGCCCCGCGACGCCCAACAGGTCGAAATCCTCCCAATCGAGCGCGCGGTCGACCGGCGGGCGCGTGAGGACGATCGCCCCCGCCAACCGGTCGATATGCGCCAGCGGCACGACCGCCCACGCGTCGGCCCGGTCGCGCAGCCATCCGGGAACTGCCGCAATGTCGCCCGCGTCGGCTGTTCCGGCGCGCACCGCGTCCAGCTCGATGATCCGTCGCGTCGCCGCCAGATGCTGCGCCAGCGGCTCGCCGCCGGCTTCCGCGGTCCCGTCCCAATTCCACCCCGCGCCCGAATCGAGCGCCGCACCGTCGAGCAGCAGGCCGCCAGGCGAATCGGTCAGGTCGGCGATCGCCTTGACCACCCGCACATCCAACGCGGCGTCGCCCCCCGGCGTACCCAGCGTCTCGGTAAAGCGCAGCCACTCGCTGCGATAATCGTACCGGTGGCGGAACAGGTGCTTGGCGACCATCACCTTCGCCCAGGCGCGCAGCCAGGGCGTCGATACGATCGTCAGCAGGGCGGCGGTGGTGCCGAACACGAAGGCGGTCTGCACCAGTCGCGCGTTCTGCCCGCCGAATTCCGCCAGCAACGCCGCCGCCACTCCGGTCACCGCGACGTACAGCCCGATCACGATCACCGTCAGCGCCTGGAACGCGACCGTGCGCGACAATTGCAGCGACCATGCGCCGTCCTTCTGCACCGCGATGCCCAGCATCGGCGCAACCGCAATCAGCGCGACGCCGCGCGCATCGACCAGCCCGCCGGGCCAGCGCCCGGAGGCCCAGCCCGCGACGTAGATCGCCAGATCGACCGACCACATCAGCGTCAGCGCCAGCGCCGCCATGCGCAATCCGCCGCGGTTGTCATCGCGCGCGTGCGACTGGAGATGATGGACCAGGATCAGCCCGCCGACCGCACCCAGCATCCTGATGGCAATCCGCGCGCTGCTGATCGCCAGGCGCGCGACAGGTTCGGCCGTCATTGCGCCTGCGACCGACAGGATTGCCGCACCGATGAAGACCAACGCCGTCGCGGCATAGACCGCCGTCACCCATGCGCGGCTGGACGCCGCATGATCGCGGCGCAGCATCGCGAACAGGAACGCGAGCCAGGCAAGGTTGCGGATGCTTTCCGCCACGCGGGTCGCGACGTCGCGCGCATCGATTCCCGCTACCGCCAGCGCCCACAAGGCGGTCGCCGCCAGCGCGACGACGAAGGTGATGCGGGGCAGGCCGCCACCGTCGTGCCGCAGCCGCATCAGCGCCAGCGTTCCGAACAGCAACGCCGCCAGCGCGTGGGTCCACAACGTCATCGTCGGTTGGGTCAACTCCATGCCGTCACCGCGCCCCCGTCGGCCACAGGACGACGCGCAACGTCTGCAGCAGGATCAGCAGGTCCAGGAACGGCGAATAGTTCTTGGCATAATACAGGTCGTATTCCAGCTTGTTGCGGGAATCCTCGATCGAAGCGCCATAGGGATAGTTGATCTGCGCCCAGCCGGTGATGCCGGGCTTCACCATATGGCGTTCGGCATAGAACGGCAGTTCGCGTTCCAGATCGTCGACGAATTGCGGGCGTTCGGGGCGCGGGCCGACGAAGCTCATCTCGCCCTTCAGCACGCTCCAGCATTGCGGCAGTTCATCGATGCGCACCTTGCGGATGAAGCGCCCGATGCGCGTGATCCGCGGATCGTCCTCGGCCGCCCAGACCGCCTTCCCCGCGACCTCCGCATCCTGCCGCATCGATCGCAGTTTCAGGATATCGAACGGCTCGTTGAACAACCCCACGCGGCGCTGGCGGTAGAAGGCCGGCCCTTTGCTCTCCAACTTGATCGCGACGGCGGTGCACAGGATCAGCGGCAGAGCTAAGACCAGCAGCAGCAGGCTGATGGTGATGTCGAACGCGCGTTTGAAGGCGCTGGACAGCATCCGGCCCGACGAAAAGCCGTCGGAAAAGATCAGCCACGACGGATTGACGCTCTTCAGGTCGATCCGCCCGGTCTCGCGTTCGATGAAGCTGGAGAAATCGGAGACGTGGACCCCGGTCGTCTTCACCCGCAGCAGATCCTTCAGCGGCAGTGAATTGCGCCGTTCCTCGATCGCCAGCACCACTTCGGTCGCACCGAGGAACACGACATGGTCGGCTAGATTGTCGATCGCGCCACGCGGAACCGATTGCCGGACCTCGATCGTCGGCTCGCCCATCGCGACGTGCCCGGCAACGACGAAGCTCGCCCCCGGCAACGCCGCCAGCGCCTGCAACCGTGCCGCGCGGGCTCCAGCACCCAGCACGACGACGCGGCGGCGCAGGCGCTCGCTGCCCAGCATGCGCCCGAATACCGCGCGCACCAGCACCAGCGCGGCGACCGCGATCAGCATCGCGAAGAACAGGGTCGATCGCCAGAAGGTGATGGCGGGAAACAGGAAGAACAGCACGCTCAGGAAGATGACGCCCAGCGACACCGCCACCATCAGCCGCATCGTCGCCTGCCGCACCGACACCAGCACGTCCGCCCCATACACCCCGACCGCGACCATCGCGATCTGCAGCGGGGCGGCGAACGACAGTAATTGCGGGATACGCGTCCACACCGGCTCGACGCCCATGTCGATCTGCCACGCGCGCAGCAGCCAGCCCAATTCCGCCGACAGCAGCAGCAGGATCAGGTCGATCGCCGCCAGCAACAGCACCGCGTTCGGCACATAATGCTTGAACACCCTTATCATGGCTTGAGGCGGGTCCGATCGCGCTGGTGTAAGGTAATCCGACACACGCTGTCGCAGATATTGGCAAACGAAGCGTGAATGCGCGGGATCGCGATCTGCCGCTCGCACATTGCACGCGCAGCCCGTATGAGCACCGGGAGCGTCGCGGGTAAGCGGCCGTCATACCGGGGGAAATCCATGTCGAATGCCGCGCCGATCGTCCCCGTCATCCTGTCGGGCGGATCGGGCACCCGTCTGTGGCCGATGTCGCGCCCCGAAAGGCCCAAGCAGTTGCTGGCGCTGACCGCCGAACAGACGATGCTGCAATTGACTGCGCAGCGCACCGCGGGCGAACGTTATGCCGCGCCGATCGTCGTCGCCAACGTGCGCCACGCGGACATGATCGACGAACAGCTCGCCGCCGCGACATGCGCCCCGCAGGCGCTGATCCTGGAGCCGGTCGCGCGCAACACCGCCCCCGCCATCGCGCTCGCCGCACTGGCGGCGACGGACGGCGCATCGCCGTTGCTGGTGATGCCGTCGGATCACGTCATCGGCGACATCGACGCCTTCCACGCCGCGATCGTCGCCGCGCTGCCCTTGGTCGCCGACGGCTGGCTGGTGACGTTTGGCATCGCCCCCGACGCGCCCGAAACGGGCTATGGCTATATCCAGATCGGCGAAGCGTTGGGCGAGGGCGTCCACGCGGTCAAACGCTTCGTCGAGAAACCGCCGCGCGCGATCGCGGAGACGATGCTGGCCAGCGGCGACCATGCGTGGAACGGCGGCATCTTCCTGTTCCGCGCCGACGCGTTCCTGAACGCGCTCGCCGAACACGCCCCCGCGATGCTGGACGCCGCGCAGGGTGCGATGGAAGCGGCAGACCGCACCGGCAACCGCATCACCCCCGACGCCGCCGCCTTCGCCGCCTCACCGTCCGAATCGATCGACTATGCGGTGATGGAAAAGGCCGCACGCGTCGCAGTGGTTCCGGTCGCGATGGGCTGGAACGACGTCGGCAGCTGGGACGCATTGCACGCGATCAGCGCCGCGGACGGGGCGGGCAACACCACGCGCGGCCGCGTCGTCGCGCTCGACACCAGCAACTGCCTGATCCAGTCCGACGGCGCGCGGATCGCGATCGTTGGGGTCAGCGACCTGATCGTCGTGGCGTCGGGCGATGACATATTGATCCTGCCGCGCGGCCGCAGCCAGGACGTGAAGAAGCTGCTCGAGGCGATGAAGGACGATTAATCCGCCACTTCTCCGCTATTCACAGGCTGTTCAATAGCCGCCGCCTATGCGACCCGTCATGACGATGTTCGCCGCCCTCTCGCTGATCGCGCTCGCCGCCGCCGCGCCTGTCGACCAGCGTCGCGACGGGCTGGCCGCGACGCAGGCGCGGCGCGAGGGCGTGATGAAAATCCGCGAGGTCGAACGCCGGATCATCCCCACGATGGGCGACGCGCAGTATCTTGGGTTCGACCTCGAAATGCCGAGCGGCGTTTACACGCTGAAGTTCCTGCGCGATGGAAATGTCATCTGGGTCGAGGTCGACGGACGATCGGGCCAGGTGATCGGCCGGAGCGGCCGATAGAGTTCCTTCGCCGGGCGATGCCTGCGGCAACACGGAGAGTTTCATGCGGGTATTGATCGTCGAGGACGAACCCAATCTCGGTCAGCAGTTGAAGAACACGCTGGAGGGCGCAGGCTATGCGATCGACCTCGCCACCGATGGTGAGGAGGGGCATTTTCTTGGCTCGACCGAGAATTACGACGCGGTCGTGCTCGACCTCGGCCTGCCCGAGATCGACGGACTGACGGTGCTCGATCGCTGGCGCAAAGAGGGCAAGACGATGCCCGTGCTGGTATTGACCGCGCGCGACAGCTGGTCCGACAAGGTCGCCGGACTGGACGCGGGGGCGGACGATTATGTCGCCAAACCATTCCAGAGCGAGGAACTGATCGCCCGCCTGCGCGCGCTGATCCGCCGCGCATCGGGTAATGCGTCGTCCGAACTTACCGCGGGCGACATCCGGCTCGACACGCGCAGCGGCAAAGTGACGCGCGCGGGCGAACCGGTGAAGATGACCGCGCAGGAATACAAACTGCTCAGCTACCTGCTCCATCACAAGGGCAAAGTGGTCAGCCGCACCGAGCTGATCGAACATATCTACGATCAGGATTTCGATCGCGATTCGAACACGATCGAGGTGTTCGTCACGCGTATCCGCAAGAAACTGGGGCAGGACGTCATCACCACGATCCGCGGCCTCGGCTACAGCCTGGAGGATCCCGCGGCCTGATGCGTTACAGGCTTGTGTCGCTCGCGTCCGGAACCGGTTCGTCCCACAATCCGATGTGGCGATAGTTTGCCTCGCGCCAGTCGTCCGACGGCGGCACGACCCGCGCCGTCATGCGTTCGGGCCGGGGCGGCGTGGCATAGGCCGGGGTGATCCCCGAAATGGTATAGGAAGCGATGAGAAAACCGCCAGCCATGCTCGCCAGCGCGCCGGACAGCCCGGCGACGATTAGCGCGGCGTGGTTTGTCTTCGGTCGCGACATCGCTGATCCCCTTGCCCTTGGCGTGAACGTCGCCGCGACCACCCGGTTCCCGGACGCGGCGGGATGAGCGCAGATGCGACGATACGGCCCGTCAAAGGCGGCGGTTCGCTCAGCCGCCGGATGATCGGTATCGCGGCGGTGTGGATCGTCGTGCTGCTGGCGGGCGGCGGCTTCGCGCTCGATCGCGTGCTGTCCAGCGCGGTCACGCAGAATTTCGACGATCAGCTCGAATATGTCCTGCGATCCCTGCTTGTCTCGGCCGAAATCGACCCGATCGGTGAGGTGAGTTTCAATCGCGAGCCCGCCGATCAGCGCTTCCTCGAACCCTATTCGGGGCTTTACTGGCAGGTGTCGGCAAAGGGGCATGAGGTTTTTCCGTCGCGTTCCTTATGGGATCGCCAGCTCGGCTTCGGCGCGGCGCACAACGACCGCGCTGTCCATATCTACGACAGCGAACAATTCGCCGACGAGAAGATCCGCGTCGTCGAACGCGACGTGACGCTGCCGCGCTCGACTGTGCGCTGGCGCTTCCAGGTCGCGCAAAGCCGCGACGGCCTCGACGCGCAGATACAGACATTGCGGCGGACATTGGTGCGCAGTTTCCTGCTGCTCGGTATCGGGCTGCTGATCCTTGCCGCGCTGCAGACCTTCTACGGGCTGTGGCCGCTCCGTCAGCTCCGCGACGAAATCGCGCTGATGCGCGCCGGCCGCGCGAACCGCATCGCGGGCAAGATGCCGATCGAGGTCGCCCCGATGGTCGAGGAGCTGAACGGGCTGGTCGCGCACAATGAGACGCAGGCGGAAGAGGCCCGCCGTCACGCGGGCAACCTCGCGCACGCGCTGAAGACCCCGCTGACCGTCATCATGAACGCCGCTACCGCGGGCAGCGACGATCTGGCCGACACCGTGGTGCGCGAGGCGCGGACGATGCGGCGGCAGGTCGACCACCACCTCGCCCGCGCCCGCGCCGTCGGCCGGCGGGGGTCGGCGCACAGCCGCGCGGAGGTGTGGCCCTCGGTCGAATCGGTCGATCGCGCCGTCGCCCGGCTCTATCCGCACGTCCGCATCGACATGGACGGCGTGAAGACCGCCATCGCGCATATCGAGCGGCAGGATCTCGACGAGATGATGGGCAATCTGGTCGAAAACGCCGCGAAATACGGCGGCGGCAGCGTGTTCGTCACGGTCGGCGTGCAGGCCGGGTTCGTTGAGATCATGGTCGAGGACGACGGACGCGGCATCCCGGAGGAAGACCGCCAGAGGATTTTCGACCGGGGGGTACGGCTCGATTCGGGGAAGCCGGGGACGGGGCTGGGGCTGGCGATCGTGCGTGACGTTGCGGAAATCTACGACGGCACGGTGTCGCTGGAGGAGAGCGAAGATCTGGGCGGGTTGCTGGTCCGGTTAAGGTTGCCGGCGGCGGGGTAGGCTAAAAATCCTCCCCGGCACGGGGAGGGGGACCAGCCGCAGGCTGGTGGAGGGGGCGTGCCACAGCAGACTCGCTCGCGGAGAGCCCCCTCCACCCCGCCGCTGCGCGTCGCGGTCCCCCTCCCTGTGCCGGGGAGGATCTGTTCAGGCAGCCACCCTCAACTCCTGCATCGCCCCCGCCGCGACCGTCAGGCTTTTCTTCCGCGCCTCATGGTCGAAGACCGAACTCGTCAGCATCACCTCGTCCACGCCGGTCCGCTCGACGAACGCCGCGATGCCGGCCGCGACCTTCGCCGGCGCGCCAACCGCCGAACATTGCAGCACATGATCCAGGATCGCCGC
This sequence comes from Sphingomonas sp. SUN019, assembly GCF_024758705.1. Classification (NCBI taxonomy): domain Bacteria; kingdom Pseudomonadati; phylum Pseudomonadota; class Alphaproteobacteria; order Sphingomonadales; family Sphingomonadaceae; genus Sphingomonas; species Sphingomonas sp. SUN019. The sequence continues at coordinate 3,367,982 of NZ_CP096971.1, forward strand.
GTGCTGCGGCGGCAGGCTGTCGCGATAGCCCTCGACCGGCGGCTTCATCTTGCCCGGATTGCCGGTCCTGAGCGCAACGAACGCTTGCTGCTGAGAACTGGCGAGAAACTCGGCTTCCGCGTCTGTGTCTGCGGCGAACACGTTGAACCCGGCCATCGCATACGGCTTGTCCAATTGCGCCGAGGGCCGGAAGTCGCGGCGATAGATCGCCAGCGCCTGATCGAGCGCATCGGGCGCAAAATGCGAGGCGAAGGCGTAGGGCAGGCCGACGATCGCGGCCACTTGCGCACCGAACGTGCTCGACCCCAGAATCCACAGGTCGACGTTAGCGCCTGCACCCGGCGTCGCGACGATCCCGGTGCGGCCGTCGTCGGCGAAATAGCTCTGCAGTTCGACCACATCGTTCGGGAAAGCGTTTGGATCGCTGTCGAGCGTCCGGCGGATCGCCTGCGCGACGCGCTGGTCCGATCCCGGCGCGCGGCCGAGGCCAAGGTCGATCCGGCCGGGGAACAATGCGTCCAACGTCCCGAACTGCTCCGCGATCTGCAGCGGAGCGTGGTTCGGCAACATGATCCCGCCCGCGCCGACGCGGATCGTATTGGTCGCCGCACCGACGTGCGCGATCACCACCGCGGTGGCGGCCGACGCGATCCCAGCCATGCCGTGATGTTCGGCGACCCAGTAACGGTTGAAGCCGAGGCTTTCGGCGTGGCGCGCAAGGTCGGCGGCATTGGCCAGTGCCTGGGGGACGGAACCGCCTTCGACGACGGGCACGAGATCGAGCAGGGAATATGCGGTCATGGAAAGAGATGTGGGGGCAAGGGTTGCGGAACGCTACCCGGTTCGGGCTTTGCGCGCGGCAATCAAAGCTACCACCCAAATCCTCCCCGGCACGGGGAGGGGGACCGTCGCAGACGGTGGAGGGGCAGCCAAGCAGGACCAGCGCGCGTGGCTGCCCCTCCACCACGCCGCTGCGCGTCGCGGTCCCCCTCCCCGTGCCGGGGAGGAATTGGGTTGCGCCTTGCCCCCATCACCCCCGCGACCTACAGCCCCGCACCATGCCGCCCGGTCTCGATCACATTCGCACCTGGATCTTTGATCTCGACAATACCCTGTACCCCGCGAGCGCGAACCTGTTTGCGCGGATCGATGCGAAGATGACCGCCTTCATCGGCGATTTCCTGCAGGTTTCGCCGGAGGAAGCGCACCGCATCCAGAAGGAATATTTCCTCGGCCACGGCACGACGCTCGCCGGGCTGATGACCGAGCACGAGGTCGATCCGCACGCCTTCCTCGACTACGTCCATGATATCGAGATGGACGTGCTCGAACATGACGCGCCGCTCGCCGCCGCGATCGCGACGCTGCCGGGGCGCAAACTTGTCTTCACCAACGGCGATGCGCCCTATGCGCTGAAGGTGCTCGACCGGCTCGGCCTGAGCGGCAGTTTCGAGGCGGTCCACGACATCCACGCGATGGACCTGAAGCCCAAACCCGCGGAAAGCGCCTATGCCGGGCTCTGCGCGGCGTATGACATCGATCCGCACACCGCGATCTTCTTCGAGGATATGGCGCGCAATTTGAAACCGGCCAAGGCGATCGGGATGACGACGGTGTGGGTCGACAACGGTTCCGAACAGCATCACGACGCCGATCGCAGTTACGTCGATCACCACATCCACGACCTTACGACGTGGCTACAGACAATAACGGAGCGGGTATGAGTGAACTTCCGCAAACAATCGACGCCGCCTGGGAAGACCGTGCCGACATAGGCCTGAACACCGGCGGCGCGGTGCGCAGCGCGGTCGATGCGGCGCTAGCGCAGCTTGATGCCGGGACCGCGCGGGTCGCCGAACCGGACGGGCAGGGTGGTTGGCGGGTCAACCAATGGCTCAAGAAGGCGGTGCTGCTCAGCTTCCGTCTCAACGACAATTCTCTTATCGATAACGGCCCCGGCGCGGGCCATTGGTACGACAAGGTGCCGTCGAAGTTCAGCGGCTGGTCCGAGGCCGAATTCCGAGCCGCGGGCTTCCGCGCGGTGCCCGGCAGCGTCGTCCGCAGCGGCGCGTTCGTCGGCAAGGGCGCGGTCTTGATGCCCAGCTTCGTCAACATCGGCGCCTATGTCGGCGAAGGCACGATGGTCGACACCTGGGCGACGGTCGGATCATGCGCGCAGATCGGCCGCAACGTCCATATCTCGGGCGGCGCTGGGATCGGCGGCGTGCTGGAGCCGCTACAGGCCGACCCCGTCATCATTGGCGACGGCGCGTTCATCGGTGCACGCTCCGAAGTGGCGGAGGGTGTCCGCGTCGGCGAAGGCGCGGTGCTGTCGATGGGCGTCTATCTCGGCGCGTCGACTAAGATCATCGATCGTGAGAGCGGCGAAATCTTCCGCGGCGAAGTGCCGCCGTACGCCGTAGTGGTGCCCGGCTCGACTGGCGGAAATCTGGGACTTTACTGCGCGGTGATCGTCAAGCGCGTCGACGAACGCACCCGCTCGAAAACCAGCATCAACGAACTGCTGCGCGACTGATCTGCGCGAATGAAAAGGGGATAGAGATGCCAACAACCGCCAGCCAGGTGCTAGACCGGGTGCTCGTGCTCGAAATGGTCCGCGTGACCGAGGCCGCCGCGATCGCCGCCTCCACGCTCGTCGGGCGCGGCGACGAAAAGGCTGCCGACGCCGCCGCGGTGGAGGCGATGCGCGCCGCGCTGAACGATCTGTATATGGACGGCACCGTCGTGATCGGCGAGGGCGAGCGGGACGAGGCTCCGATGCTGTTCATCGGCGAAAAGGTCGGCTCCGCGATCGGCAAGGGGCCGAAGATCGATATCGCGCTCGATCCGCTGGAGGGCACCACGATCTGCGCCACGGCGGGGCCGAACAGCTTGGCCGTGCTGGCGATCGCGGAAGAGGGCGGGCTGCTCAACGCGCCCGACGTGTACATGGACAAGATCGCGGTCGGGCCGGGGTATCCCGACGGCATCATCGACCTCGATCGCTCCCCCACCGAGAACGTGAAGGCGGTCGCCAAGGCCAAGGGCGTCGAGCCGCGCGACATCATCGCCTGCGTGCTGGATCGCCCGCGCCACGAAAAGCTGATCGCCGAACTGCGTGCGGTTGGCTGCGGCATCATGCTGATCGGCGACGGCGACGTGGCGGGGGTGATCGCGACGACCAACCCCGACACCACGATCGACATCTACATGGGATCGGGCGGCGCGCCGGAGGGCGTGCTGGCGGCCGCGGCGCTGCGCTGCGTCGGCGGGCAGTTCAAGGGCCGCCTGTTGTTCCGCAACGACGACGAACGCGCGCGCGCCCGCAAATGGGGCGTGACCGATCTCGACAAGCAGTATGATTTGACCGAACTGGCCCGCGGCGACTGCATCTTCGCGGCGACCGGCGTGACCGACGGGTCGCTGCTGGCGGGGGTCAAGCGGCGCGTGGGCAAGATGACGACCGAGAGCGTCGTCATGCGCGCGTCGTCGGGCACGGTGCGCTGGGTGAAGGGCGAACACCGCATCTGACGATGCTGGTTCCCGCGGCGCTGGTGATCGCTCTCGTCGCGGCGAGCTGGCTGGTCCGCACGCATCTCCGTTTGCCCGGCAAGGGGCGGGATGCGGCCTATGCGACCGCGGCGGTGAAACAGGTCGCTGGGTTTGCGGTGCCTGCGCTGGCGGCGCTGTTGCTGATCGGGCGGGGCGGGGCGCTGGTCGTCATGCCGGGCGAGTTCGTCGTGGCGGGATGGACCGGCGATGCCGCCGACCTGTTGCCCGCGTTGGCGGTCGGTGTCGCTGGCGGGACGGTGATCGGGGCGCTCCTGGCCCGGCGGCGATGGCGGCGCACCGGGCGGCGAGGGCCTGTGCTGGGGGAGATCGGCTGGCTCAATCCCCGCAACCGGCGGGAGCTTGGTTGGACGACGCTGCTGGCGGTGTTGGCGGGCGTGTCGGAGGAGATGTTCTTCCGGTTGGTTCTCCCGTTGCTCGCTACGCTGGCGACCGGCAGTCTGCTTGCTGGGCAACTGGTCGCGCTGGCGATCTTCGGGGCGGCGCACCGCTATCAGGGACCGGCCGGCGTACTTGCCACGACCGCGCTCGGCGCGGTGTTCGCGGCGCTGTACCTCGCCAGCGGCAGCCTCTGGCTGGCGATTCTGGCGCACGTTCTGGTCGATCTTAACAGTCTGGTGATCCGTCCCGCCGTGACGGGGGCGTGGCGACGCGACTGACGTCGCATCCGTCCAAGCTTTTCGTTCGTATCAGGCTTATGCTGCACCGCACAGAAACGCTGCGATGGGACGTCGGATGCGCTTGAGATACGTCACGGCGGGGTTTTTCGCGGTACTGGCGTTTGCCGGGACCGCAGCGATTACCCTGATCGCGGCTTGAGATCAGGCCTTCAGCCGCCAGCCGGTACGGAAGATCGCGTAGATCGCGGCGAGGCAGGCGAACAGAAACGCGATCGTCACCGTCAGGCTCACGCCCAGCGCTACGTCGCTGGTCCCGAAGAAGGTCCAGCGGAAGCCGTTGATGAGGTACACGACCGGGTTGAACAGGGTGATCGTCCGCCACGGTTCGGGCAGGATCGACACCGAATAAAAGGCCCCGCCGAGGAACGTCAGCGGCGTGACGACGAGCAGGGGGATGACCTGCAATTGCTCGAATCCCTTCGCCCAGATGCCGATCGTGAAACCGAACAGACAGAAGGTCGCGGCGATCAACACCAGATAGCCGAGCATCGCGACCGGATGCGCGACGGGCAGGTCGACGAACAGATGCGCGGTGGCGAAGATCACCAGCCCGATCAGCACCGATTTCGTCGTCGCCGCACCGACATAGCCCAGCACGGTCTCCATCGGCGATAGCGGCGCGGACAGCAGTTCGTACATCGTGCCGGTGAATTTGGGCATGTAGATGCCCAGACTCGCATTCATGATGCTTTCGGAAAAGATCGCGAGCAGCATCAGTCCGGGCACGATGAACGCGCCGTACGGCACGCCCGACACCTGGCTCATCTGACTGCCGATCGCGGTGCCGAAGACGACGAAATACAACGTCGTGGTGATGACCGGGACGGCGAGACTGGTCCAGATCGTCCGCCCGAACCGCGCCATTTCGAAGCGATAGATCGCCCAGATGCCATGCAGGTTCATGCGCGTTCCCCCACCAGGTCGACGAAGATGTCTTCCAGGCTCGATTTCGAGGTCTCCAGATCCTTGAACGCGATGCCGAGTTCGCCGACGCGCTGGAGAAAGGACGGGATGCCGGTACGTTCCTCGGTCGCGTTGAAGACGTAGCGCAGCGTGTGACCGTCGTTGACCAATGCGGGGCTCCATTGTTCAAGCCCGTCGGGCACCGCGTCCATCGGCTCGACCAATGTCAGGTCCAGTTCGCGCTTCCCCAGCTTCGTCATCAGCGCGGCCTTGCTGTCGACCAGCAGCAGTTTCCCGCCGTTGATGACGCCAACGCGGTCGGCCATTTCCTCGGCTTCCTCGATGTAATGCGTCGTAAGGATGATCGTCGCGCCGCGGTCGCGCAGCTTGTGGACCAATTTCCACATATCCCGGCGCAGCGACACGTCGACGCCTGCTGTGGGTTCATCGAGGAACAGCACGTCAGGTTCGTGCGCCAGCGCCTTCGCGATCAGCACGCGGCGTTTCATTCCGCCCGACAATTCCATAATCTTGGCGTGGCGCTTGTCCCACAGCGACAGGTCGCGCAGCACCTGTTCGATGTAGTCGCTGTGGCCAGACCGCCCGAACAGGCGGCGGCTGAAGGTGACGGTCGCCAGCACGCTTTCGAACATGTCGACCGACAATTCCTGCGGCACCAGCCCGATCGCGCGGCGCGCCGCCTTGTAATCGCGCTGCGCGTCATGCCCCGCGACGGTGATCGTGCCCGAGGACGGCGTGACGATGCCGCAAATGCAAGAGATGAGCGTCGTCTTGCCCGCACCGTTCGGCCCGAGCAACGCGAAAATCTCGCCCTTGCGGATGTCGAGGTCGACGGTGTGAAGCGCGGTGACGCCGCCGGCGTAGGTCTTCGAGACGCCGGAGACGCTCAGGATCGTTTCGGTCATGCGGCCCCTGGATTTGTTACCGCAAAGGTCGGTGCGCGACGCCTGTGCCGCAACCCCCCTTATCAGGATTTGGCGCGCGTTGCGGCGATCGCGTCCTGCAATTGCTCGATCGGCACCGCGCCGGAGAGGACGCGGTCGCCCACGACCCAGCTCGGCGTGCCCGTTATGCCGAGCGTGGCGGCGACCGACAGGTTCTTCGCGATCTCCGCGTCCGCATCGTCAGGCAAACGTGCGATGTCGACACTTGTACTGCGCGCGGTCGCGGCGATCGTCGCGTCGGTCACCGGACCGGCGGCATAGAGCGCGTCGTGGAACGCCTTGTATTTGCCCTGAGCGGCGGCGGCGAGCGAGGCGCGCGCGGCGCTGCGGCTCGATTCCGCTAGGACGGGAAGCTCGCGGAACACCACGCGGAGGTTCTTGTCGCCCGCCACCAACCGCTCGATCACCGGCAGGCTGGCGCGGCAATACCCGCAATTGTAATCGAAATACTCGACGAGCGTGACGTCGGCGTTCGGGTTGCCGATCCACGCCCCGGCATAGGGCTGTTCGATCTTGCCACGGCTGGCGGAAACCGCCTTGCCCGTCTCGCGCTCCTGCAATTTCTGCATCGCCTGCGGGATCAGCTCGGGATTGGCGAGGACATAGTCGCGCACCACGCGTTCCACCTGCGCGCGATTGGCGGTGGTCAGGTCGCCCGGCGCGACGCGCGCGGCCAGCCACATCCCGCCCGCGCCGAACGCCGCGCCGATCACGACGAGCGCGAGCATCATCATGCGTTGGTTCATAAGAGGGGATTCATTTGCGTTTAAACTTCTTCGGATTGTCCTGGATGTCGTTTTGCGCGGTGATCGCGATGTCCTGCGCGCGAATCCAGTCGGGGGTGTTGGGGGGAATCCCGGCGAGCGCGGCGCGCGCGCTTAGCGCGGCGGTCGGGCTGTCGCCGACCATGCTGGCGCGTTCGGCGCTGGCGAGGGCAGCGCGGGCGGTGTCGCCGGTGCGTTCATAGACGGTGCCCAACTGCAGCCAGGCGAACGGGTTCTGATCGTCGCGCGCGACCGCAGTGCGCAGCACCTTCGTCGCCTCGGGGAAATTCGCCTGATCCTCGGTCGCGATCAGGGCGTGGCCGAGCGTGGTGCCGATCAGCGGGTTGCTGCCCGACCCCTGAAACGCCTTGCGCAACGGGGGAAGCGCATCCTTCGGCTTGCCCGCCTCGAGCAGTATCTGCCCCTCTATCTCCAGAAAATAGGGGTCGCTCGGTTTGGCGGCGATCAGCGCGTTGGTTTCGGCATTGGCTTTGTCGGGATAGCCGGCGCGGTGATAGGCGTAGGCGCGCGCGTAATGCGCGTAGATCGACTGGTCGCTGTCGGGATATTTCTGCAGCGCCTGCGGGGGCGGCATCAGGTAACCGTCGAGCTTCGCCTTCACCCGCTTGAACCGTTCTTCCCAATCCTGATTGAGCGGCTTGTTCCAGGCGGGGGATGCCTCCATCGTTTCGGTCAGGTTGGCGACGCGCTCGCTCGATACGGGATGGTCGAGCATGAATTCCATCTTGCGCGAGATGCCGTAGCGATATTCCATCTGCTGCAATTGCTTGAAGAAATTCAGATAACCCTTGCCGCTGATCCCGGCTGCGTTGAGGTAGCGCGCGCCCGCCGCATCGGTCGACGCCTCCTGCGCGCGCGAGAACGAGAGATAATTGCTCATCGCCGCCTGTTGCCCCGCGGCGAGGACGCCCATTCCCGCTTCTCCGCCGCCCGCCGCCATCGCCGCGAGGCCGAGCACGAGGCTGAGGATCGAGATGCCGGTCGCAGCCTTAGTTCCGCGATCGCCAAGGACGACGTGACCACCGGCGATATGGCCCAGCTCGTGCGCGATCACACCCTGAACCTCATTGGCGGTTTTTGCCGCCTGCAATGTACCGGAATGAATATAGACGACCTGCCCACCCGCGACGAAAGCGTTGATCGAATCGTCGTTGATCAGCACGACTTTCACGTCGCGGGGGCTGAGGCCCGCGGCGGTGATCAGCGGCGCGGTCATGTCGGCCAGCAGCGCCTCGGTCTCGGCATCGCGCAGCACCGACTGCGCGCGCGCGGGCTGGGCGAGCACGAGAATCGCGACCGCGATCATCGCCAGCAAGTGCCGCCAGAACGGCGAATGTTGAGAATGTTGAGACGCTGGCGCTGTTTTGCCGGACCGCAGGGTGGTGATGTTCAACGCCATGAACGCCTTACAGCACAACGTGACCGTGTAGGACAGTCCGACGCGGTAGCCGGGGGTATGCGGCGGTTTGCATGAACCGGTGTGGAATGATCCACGGCCCGTGTGCTTCGACTTCGCTCAGCACGAACGGGGTCGGGGCCGCGGTCGAGCCTCAAAAACCATCACCCCAGCGGAGGCTGGGTGATGGTTGGGAGATCGGGTGCCAGAGAGCCGGAAACGCCCGCATCGAAGGACAGGCCTGGAAGCCTGTGCTTCGATGCGGCGCATTTACCGCCGCTTACGCCCCGAAGGTGCGCTGCCACCAGCCGCGGCGGGGGGAGCCGTCGGCGTTGGTGCCGCCGCCTTCTTCGCCGTCGGCCGCTCCTTCCGCAGCGTCGTTCGCCGGTGCCGCAGTTGCGGGAGCGACGCTGGGAGCAGGCGTAGCCACCTCGGCTACCGCCGCCTCCGGCGCGTCGGCCTTTTTGCGGCGGGTGCGCTTCGGCTTGGCGGGCGCGTCCTCGGCGACCGGCTCCTCCGCGACCGGCTCGATCACCGGAGCAATCGCTTCTTCGGCAACGACGTCGGCCTTCTTGCGGCGCGACCTTTTGGGCTTCGGCGCATCTTCGGCGACCGGTGCGGACGCCTCGGCGTCAGCCTCGACCGGAGCGGCCTCTACCGGGGCCGCCACGACCGGCGCATTGGCGCGGGCGCCGGGACGACGGCGCGTCCGTGGGGCGGGCGCTTCCTCGACTGCGACGGGCGCTTCGCCGACGAACTCCGGCGCTGCCTCGGCTTCGGCCGTGTCGCTCGCAGGCGCTTCGCCAGCTTTCGCCCCTTCGCCACCACCCTCACGACGACGACCACGGCGTCCGCGACGGCTGCGACGACGGCCTTCGCGTTCGGCGTCGGCGCTGACTTCGCCGGTCGCTTCGACCTCGTCCTGTTCGCCGTCGGTCTCGACCTCGGCATCGCCTTCGGAAGCTTCACCGCGCTCGGCCTGCTCTTCACCCTCAGTCCGCGCACGACCGCGACGGCCGCGACGACGGCGGCGGCGACGGCCGCCCTCGCGTTCTTCGCGATCACCCTCGGGGCGTTCGGCGCGTTCCGCACGCGGCGCGCGCGCCTCCTGCGCCTCTTCCTCTTCGGCCTCGTCCTCTTCCTCGATCTCGACCTCGTCGAAATCCTCCTCTTCCTCCTCGACCAGCGCCTCGAACTTAGGGGCGTAGGCGGGCGGCGGACCGGAGGCTTCGACGCTCATCCGTGCGCCTTCCTGCTCACCGTCGGGCAGGATTTCGACGCGCACGCCGTAGCGATCCTCGATCTCGGCGATGTCGGCGCGCTTGCGGTTCAGCACGTAGACCGCCGCCTCGACAGACGCGCGCAGCGTCAGCAGCGAGCCGCGGCCACGAGCGGCCTCATCCTCGATCAGGCGCAGCGCGGACAGCCCCGCCGACGATGCGGTGCGAACGAGGCCAGTGCCCTCGCAATGCGGACAGGCGCGGGTCGACGCCTCAAGCACCCCGGTGCGCAGACGCTGGCGGCTCATCTCCATCAACCCGAACGACGAAATGCGACCCACCTGAATGCGCGCGCGATCGTCCTTCAGCGCCTCCTTCATCGCCTTCTCGACCTTCCGGACATTGGAATTATTGTCCATGTCGATGAAGTCGATGACCACCAGGCCCGCCATGTCGCGCAGCCGCAGCTGGCGCGCGATTTCCTGTGCGGCCTCAAGGTTGGTCGCGGTCGCGGTCTGTTCGATATTGTGTTCGCGGGTCGAACGCCCGGAGTTGATGTCGATCGAAACGAGCGCCTCGGTCGGGTTGATAACCAGATAGCCGCCCGATTTCAGCTGCACGACCGGATGGTACATCGCGGCCAGCTGATCCTCGACGCCCGCGCGCTGATACAGCGGTACGGGATCGCTGTAATGCTTCACGCGACGCGCGTGGCTGGGCATCAGCAGCTTCATGAACTCGCGCGCCTGACGATAACCGTCGTCGCCCTCGACGATCACCTCGTCGATGTCCTTGTTGTAGATGTCGCGGATCGCGCGCTTCATCAGATCGCTGTCGCCATAGACCAAGGCAGGCGCGTCCGACGACAACGTCTTCTCGCGAATTTCGTCCCACAGCCGGGCGAGGTAATCGAAGTCGCGCTTGATCTCGACCTTGGTGCGCTGGAGGCCCGCGGTGCGGACGATGCAGCCCATCGACGGCGGCAGCTTCAGGTCCGCCATGATCGTCTTCAGCCGCTTGCGATCGCCCGCGTTGCTGATCTTCCGGCTGATCCCACCGCCATGCGACGTGTTGGGCATCAGCACGCAATAACGGCCGGCGAGCGACAGATACGTCGTCAGCGCCGCGCCCTTGTTGCCGCGCTCTTCCTTGACGACCTGCACCAGCAGCACCTGACGGCGGCGGATCACGTCCTGAATCTTGTAGCGGCGGCGCAGGTTCATGCGGCGTTGGCGCAGCGCCTCGACCTGATCGTCGTTACCGTTCGACTTCCGGCGCGGCGCGGCGTCGGCCGAACCCTCGGCATCGGGCGTGTCGTCCTCGTCGCCGTGACCGCGATCATCCTCGAAGCCAGCGTCCTCGGCCTCGTCGTGATCGTCGTGATCCTCGTCGTCGTCCTGCGCCGCGCGCAGTTCGGCTTCCTCGGCGGCGTGTTCGGCCTCCTCACGCAGCAGCGCGTCGCGATCCTCCTTCGGGATCTGGTAATAATCAGGATGGATTTCGCTGAACGCCAGGAACCCGTGGCGATTGCCGCCGTAGTCGATGAACGCCGCCTGCAGCGACGGCTCGACGCGGGTGACCTTGGCTAGGTAGATATTTCCTTTGAGCTGCTTGCGCTCGGCACTCTCGAAATCGAATTCCTCGATCCGGTTACCCTTGACCACCGCCACACGGGTTTCTTCCCGGTGGCGTGCGTCGATCAGCATACGCGTTGTCATATGTTATTCTCCGGGCGCGGCACACGCCGCCGGGCGGCGGGCTCACGCGATAAGGGGGCGCTGACGGCCAGACATGGCCGGTCACGCTGAGTACGAAAAATGCCTTCGCTCGCCGCGCACGCCGGGGCGCATCGCCCGCGGACAGCCCCGCAACCGCACCGCCGGCACGTGCCGGGCGGATCAGCGGGCGGGGAAAATGCGACATTCGAACGTCAACCTGAAGGCCCGTCCCGATTGAACGCCGGGCGGGCGGTGGGCCGGGGAACAAGGTGCGAGAACACGCACCTTTCCGGTTATCGTCACGACTAGCACCGGACGCGACCCGCATCAACTGGCAGAACCTTGCCGGATCACCGGCAAAAACTTGCCTACCGCGCGATTAACCGCGCCCGGCAACCACGCCTTGAAACCCTGACCGCTACGACGGTCACGCAGGGTATAAGGTAGTGCGTAAGATGGCTTTTCGCTGGACCGACGGGGGTGGTGCGCGGCATGGTCGGGCCGTGTCGGCGGTGATCCTCATGGCGGTCGGTGTGTTGTTCGGCGCGCCCGGTTGGGCGACGACGATCGAACGGGTCGAGATCGCGGACGGCCGCGTCGTCATCCGCTTCGACGAGGCGGTGGCGCGGGCGTCGAGTTTCATCCTGGACGGGCCGCAACGGATCGCGATCGACGTCGACGGCGCGAAGCCGGGGCGGCACGGCGAGCCGGGCGGCGAGGTATCGGCGGTGCGACAGGGGTGGCGCGGGACCGACGGCGCGCGCGTGGTGCTGGACCTGATCCAGCCGATGATCGTGTCGGGGGGTGAGTTCGCGGCGGACGGGCGGTCGTTGTCGCTAGACCTGAAGCCGGTGAACGAACGCCGCTTCGCCGCGGCCAGCGCCGCGTCGCCCCTGTCATTCCTGGGCATCAACTGGGGCAGCGCGCGGCCGAAGTACAAGATTTCGGTACCCGTCCCGCCCGCGCGGAAATCGGTCCTGCCGCGGGTCGAGGGTGACGAGACGCGGCCGCTGGTGGTGATCGACGCGGGGCATGGCGGAGTCGATCCCGGCGCGATCAATCCCGAGAGCGGCCTGCGCGAAAAGGACGTGACGCTGAAGGTCGCGCAGGCGATCCGCGACGAATTGCTGGCCAGCGGGCGGGTGCGCGTGGCGCTGACGCGGGGTGACGACCGTTATCTGGTGTTGCGCGAACGCTACGGCATCGCGCGGAAACTGAAGGCCGATTTGTTCATCTCGATCCACTGCGACAGTGTCGGGGCGGGGGATGCATCGGGCGCGACCGCCTACACCCTGTCGGAGGTCGCATCGGACAAGGAAGCCGCTCGACTGGCGGCGCGCGAGAACAAGTCCGACATCATCAACGGCATCGACCTGGACGCCGCGACCGATGTGTCGTCGATCCTGATCGACCTGACCCAGCGCGAGACGATGAACGCCAGCGCGGGCTTCGCGCGACTGCTGGGACGCGAGGCGCGACCGCTGATCCCGGTGAAGCCGAACTTCCACCGCATGGCCTCGCTGATGGTGCTGAAAGCCCCCGATACGCCGTCGATCCTGTTCGAGACGGGATACATCTCGAACCCGCAGGACGCCGCGTTTCTCGACAGCCGCGAGGGGCGGGGGAAGATCGCGGAGAGCGTGAAGCGCGCGGTGGAAATCTATTTCGCGCGGCGAATGGCATCACGGTGAAAGTGACGGCGTCACCATCAGCTTGATCGCGCCTCCGCCGATCAGCGTGTCGAACGCGTCGTTCACGCCTGACAGGCGGGTCTGTCCCGTCACCATCGGCGCGAGCGCGTCGGGGTCGGCGCAGATCATCGCAAAGGCGTCGGCGAATTCGGCGGCGTCATAGGCGAAGACGAACTGCAGCCTGAGTCCCTTCTGGATCAGGAAGGCGGGTTCGATCGCATCGCTTTCCATGCACGTCCCGATGACGACGATCACCGCGCCGACCGGCGCGTCGGTCGCGATGCGCATCAGCATCCCCGGTTTCCCGACACATTCGAACAGCACTGCGCGCGATTTGCGGCGCACCGCCGGATCGATCGCCATCGCGTCGGACAGGCCGAGCGGCAGATCGAGATCGTTCCACCATGCCGCACCCTCCGGCCCCGGCGCGACCGCCAGGTCGGCGCCCATCCGCTCGGCCATCGCGCGGCGGACGGGATCGGGCTCGATCGCCAGGATCGGGGCGAGGCCCAACGCGCGCAGCCGTGCGATCACGAACAGCCCAACGGGTCCGCAACCGATCACCGCGAAGGCGTCGTCGGGGCCAGGCTGCGCCTGCGCGACCGCATGAACCGCGACCGACAGTGGCTCGGTGAGCGCGGCGACCGGCGTGGGCACATCGTCCGGCACGCGAAAACTCGCCTCGGGCTGCAGCAGCATCCGTTCGGCGAACCCGCCGTAGAAACTGTTCGAATAGCCGAGCAGTTCGACGCCGGTCGGGCCGGTCAGGAACGGCAGCGCGACGACGCGGTCGCCGCTGCGGAAATCGCCCGCCTTTTCCAGCACCTCGCAGCAGAATTCGTGGCCCATCACCACCGGCCGCGCGGGGTCCATGAAGCCGCGGAAACCGGCGCGGTGGAGCAGCCCGCACAGATGCGGCGCATGGTCGCGCGCGTGCAGGTCGCTGCCGCAGATACCGCAGGCGAGCGGCCGGACCATCATCATGCCCGGCTGCGGCTGCGGTTCTGGCACGTCCTCGACCGCGATCCGCGCATTCCTCAGCACCGCCGCCTTCATGTCCCGCTCCTCCCGACCAGCGGCGGTTCTACGCGGGCGGCGCGCACGCGTTCAGGGACAAATCTCCGTCAGTGGAGCTGGCGCGACATTCGCGCGACCAGTGCGGCGCGGTTGTGGATGTGAAGCTTGCGGTAGATGCGGCGCAAATGGTTCTCGATCGTGAACTGCGACAGGCCGACCAGATAGGCGATTTCCTTGTTCTGCTTGCCCGCGCAGATCAGGTTCGCGATCTGCGCCTCGCGCGCGGTGAGGCCCAGTGTCGGCGGCTCGTCCGCGCCACCAAGTGCATGGCGCAACGCGAGACAACCGCTCTCGCGCGCCGTCACCTCCTCGAACAATTGCGTCGCCACCAGGTCGGCGAGCGTCCCGAGCCGGTGTTCGAGCAACGCGACCGGCACGTCGCCGCTTCGCTTCGTGGTGCGCGCACGGTGGGTGCCGACGATCAGGCACAAATGCGGGGTCAGGCGGCGCGTCCACGCCCCGACGACGTCGATCCCATGCTGCGACAGGAACGCGCGATAATCGGGCGCATGATCGGCGCGCGCGGCGAGCGACCGTTCGCCCCAGCGCACGAACCGGCCGCGTCCGCCGCTGTCATCGACCAGCAACGACCGCGTGAACGGATCGGATTCGAACACGCGCTCGGCATAGCAATGCTGCGCCTCTTCGCTGACGTTGACGTGATGGAGGTACGACAAAGCGGGGACGCCGCACGTTTCGTCGTAGAAGAAGATCGACGCGGTATCGAGGGTACAGTCGGCCACGATCTGACCGGTCAGCGAAACGATGTCGGGGCGTGGCCGCATGGTCGCTCTCCTCCCAGGCGCGCCGCTTTACGGGCGCTTTCCCGTCGTCCAATATTGTCGGACGATACTGCCCGACTATATCGCGAAGTGGAGCATAGATCAAACAAGCCCGGCCGCGCCCATTTTTGAAGGGCGCGGCCGGTCAGGTGGGAAGTATCGTTCAGAAACGGACGGACAGCGTTGCCCCGGCCCAGCGCGGAAAATTATAGACGACCTCCCCGCTGTTGCCGACCGCGGACACGTCGAACAGGTTGATCGGGCGGCGCGTGTCGAAGATGTTGTTGACGTACACGCTAAGCCCCCAACGATCGTCGGGCGCATTATACCCGGCCAGCGCGTCGGCGACGAAGATCGACGGGATACGCGTCGACGGATTGTTCAGCGAATCTCGGAACATCGACGTGCGGTAACGTGCCGCGCCCTGCACGAACAACCCGCCGCCCAGCGAATCCCATTCGTAGCGGACGCGCGCGTTGGCGGTGAAGCGCGGCGCGAGCGGCAGCCGGTTGTCGGACAGGATCGGCACCGCGCCGGTCGGGTTGAAGATGTCCTGCACCTTGGTGTGGACATAGCCGCCCGCCGCAAAGATGTTCAGCCCCGGCATCGGGCGCAGCGTCAGTTCGGCCTCGCCGCCGTAGATTTTCGCATCGTTGTTGGTGATGACGTTGGTGATGCCGATCAGGCTGGTGTTCTGCATATCCTGATAATCATAGTAGAACAGCGCGGCGTTGAAGCGGACGACGCCGTTCGCGAAGGTCGATTTCACGCCCACCTCGTAAGCGTTGTTGGTTTCCTCCTTAAACGGGCGCAGCGCGGGATCGGTGCCTGCGACGTTGCCGGTGATGAACCCGCCGCTCTTCACCCCGCGGCGGTATCCGGCGTAGAGCAGAACGTCGTCGCTCGGCTTGAAATTGACCTGCGCGTTGGCGTTGAACAGCCCCTTGTTGAACACCGCCAGGTCGCCGTTCGCCTGCCGGTTGAGGATGGTGAACACCGCGCCGGGCGATGCGAACACCTGCTGCCGGAACGCCTCGAACGCCTCGATCGTGCGCGGCAGCGGCGTGGTCAGCGGAATGTCGAGCGTGAACGCGTCGATGCTGTCGAGCACCTTGTCGTCATGCGTGTAGCGCACGCCCGCGATCAGCGTGACGCGATCGCCGATGTCGAACTCGCCTTGCCCGAAGAAGGCGTAGCTTTTCAGCCGTTGCCGGTCGAGGAAGCCCTGTCCGTAGTAACTGGTGACGAACGGCGTGATGTCGGGGCTGAAGAACAACGGCGTGCCCGACGTCGTGCGGATCTTGTGGTCGAGATAATTGCCCCCGAAGGTCAACCGGAACGGCCCCGAATCGAACAATCCGCGCGCCTCTGTCATCCAGTGCGTCGAGCGCGACTGGTTGGAGAAATTGCAGATCGCTAGCGGCGTATGGTCGCAATCCTCGACGCTGTACTTGTTCGATTTGAGATACCCGCCCAGCGCGGTAAAGCTGAGCGTATCGCTGGCGCGGAACGTCATCGTCGCCAGATAATGCTGCATCTTGCTGGAGATTTCGTTCGCGCCGTTGGCGTTGGTGACGTCGGTCTCGCTCGCGCCGATATTGGCCTGGTTCTGCCCGAACGCATCGGTCGCCAGCGCATAGGTGCCGGGCAGGCCGGGAATCGCGCCGACCGGATAGGCCTTTTCATTGCCCGCCGCGACCGGCCCCATCCGGCCGTATTCGGCCTTCAGCAACAGCGAGAAATCCTCGTTCGGCTTGTAATAGGCCTGCAGTCGCCCCGCCCAGAACTTGCTCTTGCCGCCGTCGCGCCACGTCGATTCCGGGTTGATGTTGCGCAGATATCCGTCGCCGTGATCGAACGAGAACGCGCCGCGGATCGCGAAGCTGTCGCTGATCGCGAAATTCGCCATTCCTTCGCTACGGAACGTGCCGAACATCGCGACCGTGCCCAGCAGGCGCGCGCTGGTGTCGTCGAATTCGGGGCGGTTGGTGTAATAGTTGATCGACCCCGCGGTCGAATTGCGCCCCTGCACCGTGCCCTGCGGCCCGCGCGCCACCTCGGTGCGCGCGATGTCGAACGACAGGAAATCGGCCTGCCCCGCGCCGATCATGTAGAAATCGTCGACATAGGCGGTGGCGGTCGCCTCCGTCGTGTCCTGGAAATCGGGCTGGCCGACGCCGCGGATCGTGATCTGGGTGTTGAAACCGGGCGCGGCGTAGGACCGGATGATCTCGATATTGGGCGAGGTGTTGGCGATGTCGAGCGCGGTATTGACGTTCAGCGCGCGCATCTGTTCGCCGGTCAGCGCGCTGATCGAGATGCCGACCGACTGCAGATTCTGTTCGCGGCGGTTGGCGGTGACGATGATGTCGTCGGGCGCGATCTGAGTCGCCTGCGCCGCGGTCGCATCAGGTGCGGGCGGCGCGTCCTGCGCCTGCGCCGATCCGGCCGCGACGATCACCGCGGCGGCGGATGCGGTCAGCCATCCCTTGCGCATCGTATGTCCTCCCCTGATTTTCGCCAGCAAGAGAAAATACGCCAGCGGGGCAGGGGTCAGCGATGGGCGGAATCTGGCTAATCAACCGGAATCCTCCCCTGCAAGGGGAGGTGGCGCGAAGCGCCGGAGGGGTATCGCGCTCTCGATAGGGTGACACCCCTCCGTCTCGCTACGCGAGCCACCTCCCCTTGCGGGGGAGGATTGAGGAACCTCGCCCGGGCCTCTGACATCAGGCGGCGAGGAAGCCGCCGTCGACCGCCATCGGATGCCCGGTCATGTAACTCGCCCGGTCGGAGGCCATGAAGACGACCGCCTCGGCCAACTCCTCGGGATCGGCGATGCGGTTCACCGGGTTCGCGCGCGCCTTCACCTTGAGCGATTCAGGATCGTGGCGCTTGCTCATCATGCCCCCGAACGTCGCGCCGGGGCACAAAGCGTTCACGCGGATGCCTTCCTCGGCATAACGCAGCGCGGCGGACCGCGTCAGGCCGACGACGGCGTGCTTGCTGGCGACATAGCCCGGCCCGGCTATCCCCGAGAATCCGGCGGTGGACGCGGTGTTGACGATGCTGCCCGATCGCGCGGGCGCCATGTGGCGCAACTCGGCGATCATGCAGATCATCATGCCGCGCACGTTCACCTCCATCGTCCTGTCGAACAGGTCCAGCCGGTCCCAGTGATCGCGCTTGTTCTCGATATTGATGCCGGCGTTGTTGAACGCGATGTCGATCCGTCCCCAGCGCGCGACCAGCCCGTCCACCGCCGCGTCGACCGCTACGTGATCGGTGATGTCGAGTGTGACCGCATAAGCGTCGCCGCCGATCGCGGTTGCGGTCTCCTCTGCACCGTCGAGGTCGGCGACCAGCACCTTCGCCCCCTCGCGCGCAAAGGCGATGCACGTCGCGCGGCCGATCCCGCTGCCGCCGCCGGTGACGAACGCGGTCTTGCCGTCCAGCATCCCCACCAGCGTCATAGCGCCAACCGCCCGCCCTCGATCGCGACCGACTGACCGGTGATGTAGGATGCGGCGTCGGACGCGAGGAACAGGATCAGTTCGGCGGCTTCCTCAGACGTGCCGAGCCGCTTCATCGGCGGCCCTGCCGCAATATGATCCTTGCCGCCGACCTTCAGCGCGACGCGGTCGAGCATCGGCGTGTCGATCTGTCCCGGCGCGATCGCGTTGACGCGGATGTTCATCGGCGCGCCCTCGATCGCGCCGACCTTCGTCAGCCCCTCAACCGCGTGCTTGCTGGCGCAATAAAGCCCCAGGCCCGGCCGCCCGCGAAACGCCATCGTCGACGACAGGTTGACGATGCTGCCCCCGCCGCTCGCCTGCATCGCCAGCATTTCGTGCTTCATCGCCAGCAGCGTGCCGCGCACGTTGATGTCGAATGCGTCGGCATAATTCTCCGCGGTCTGTTCGGTGATCGGGCCCGCGATCCCGTCGGTTCCGGCGTTGTTGACCGCGATGTCGAGCCGCCCGAAGCGGTCGACGGCGTGCGCGACCAATGCGGCGATCTCGTCCTCCGATCGAACGTCGCAGCCGCAATACGACGCGGTTCCGCCCGCGTCGGCGATCTCCGCGACCAGCGCCTCACCCTCGGCATCGCGACGGCCCGACACGACGACTTTCGCGCCGCGCGCGCCGAGCGCCACCGCAGTCGCGCGTCCGATTCCCGAGAGCGCGCCCGTCACCAGCGCGACCTTGCCCTCCATCGGCCCCATCTCCCGAAATAATACCGGGAAATGGATTTCGCGTGCGCGCGCCGACAGGGACGAGTTTCCGTCCATTGGACACGCGTGTCCGCATCGCGATCCTCTCGCCGAGATGATCGAGCTGACGCCAGACCTGCTCTCACGCTACCTGACGACCGCCATCCCGGAGTGGACCGCGGCGGAGGTGACGCGGCTCGACCGCCTGCCGCTCGGCGCGTCGCGCGAAACCTACCGGCTCGACGTGCGCGTGAACGGCGCGGAAACGCTGCCGCTGATCCTGCGCCGCGATCCCCCGGCCAGCCTGGTCGGCACCGACGCGCGCACCGAATACGAAAGCTACCGCGCGATTCACGGCCACGGCGTCCCCGTCCCGCGTATGATCCATTTCGAGACCGATACCGCCAAGCTGGGCGGCGCGGTGATGATCGCGGAGGATCTGCGCGGGTTCCACAACAGCGAATATCAGCTGCAGGAACCCGCCTGGGCCGACAGGCTGCCGCGCATCGCCCAACAGATGTGGGGCATGATGGGGACGCTCGCCGCGGTCGATGTGGCGACGCTGGACCTGTCCTTCATGCCGCCCGCGACAATCGAGGGCGCGGCGAAACAGGAGCTCGACCTGTGGGTGGCGAAGTTCCGCGCCAATGCGAGCGGACCCGACCCGATCTTCGAAGCGGCGGCGCGCGAGCTGGAGCGGACGCTGCCGATTGCGCAGAAACTGGCGATGGTCCACGGCGATTTCCGCGCGGGAAACTTCCTCTACGACGACGACGCAACGGTGCGCGCGATCCTCGACTGGGAAATGGCCCACCTCGGCGATCCGCTCGAGGATCTGGCGTGGAGCATCAACCGCGGTTTCTGCTTCGGCAAGGACGATCGCCGGTCGGGCATCGCCCCGCGCGAACAGGTGATCGCGATCTGGGAGAAAGCCAGCGGCCTGACCGCCGATCCGGCGCGTCTGCGCTGGTACGAGCTGTTTTCGGACGTGAAGGCGCAGGCGCTCTGGGTGTCGGCGGCGAACGTGTGGACGACGTCGGAGAACAAGGACGTGATCCTGGGCTACGCCAGTTGGTGGCTGCAGAATACGCAGAACCGCGCGATGCTCGAAACGATGGGGCGGTTGTGAGCCCGGCCATCGCCGCGGTCCTCACGGACCATTCGCAGCGGCTGCTGACCCGCATCGCGCCGCAGCTGACCGGGTTCGACGCCAACAGCGTGTCGATGATCGGGCTGATGCTGCAGATGGTGGCGGACCAGTGGGACGGCGCGGCGGCGATGCGCGTCGAGGAAAACCGCGCGATCCGCGGACTGTTTCGCGATGCGGCGGCCCTGGTCGAGGGGAGCGACCTCGGCGCGCGGATCGCGGAACTGGCGGCGGGCGAGGACGACGACCTGCACCTCAACGCGCTGGAGGCGACGAACCACGCGCTGCGCGCCGCGCTGATCGAACTGCACGCGACGGTCGAGCAATGCGCCGATGCGGCGGCGATCAACGATGCGATCTGGGCCGAGCTGCGCCGCTCGACCGACCGCCGCCGCATCGCCTCGGCCAATTTTTAGGAGCGTTCGATGCTGATCCTGATGGACGATTATCCCATCCACCAGACCGCCGAGCCGCTGTCGTATATGGCGTCCAGCGAGCGCAATATGTACGCGCGTTACTGGTACAACGGCTATGATTTCGACGGCGAGTTCTACATCGGCGTCGCCTTTGCGGCTTATCCCAATCGCGAGGTGATGGATGGCGCGGTGTCGATCGTGCGCAAGGATGGTACACAGGACAGCTTCCGCGCCTCGCGCCGGCTGCGTGGGGACCGCACCGACCTGTACGCCGGGCCGATGCGGCACGAGATCGTCGAGCCGATGCGGACGGTGCGGGTGACGGTGGAGAAGAACGACACCGGCTTCACCTGTGACCTGACCTTCCACGCCAGCACCGTGACGCACGAGGAGCCCGCCGACCACATGAAGCAGGGTGTGCGCACCGTCGCGCAGATGAAAAGGTTCAGCCAGTTCGGCCGGTGGGAGGGCTGGATCGAGGTGAACGGGAAACGCCAGGAGATCGACCCCGCGACGACCTATGGCACCAAAGACCGCTCATGGGGCTGGCGCTGGACCGGGGAGAGCGAACAGGGGATCGCGCGCGACCAGCCCGAACAATTCTTCTGGCTGTGGGCCCCGCTCCACTGGCAGGATCGCTGCACGCATTGGGGGCAGCACGAATATGCCGACGGCAAGCGCTGGAAGGAATTCGCGCAGGTCTTTCCGACGCACCCGGTCGAAACCCGCTTCGATCCCTTGGCCGACGAAGTGGAGGAAGTGGTGTGCGGCGATCACCGCCTGACCTTTGCTAAAGGATCGCGGATGATCGAGCGGGCGGAGATCGACACGCTTTATCCCGACGGGCGCACCGAGACGTTCGTGCTGGAACCGCTGCTGCGCTATCACATGATCGGCACCGGCTATAATCATCCCGAATGGGGCCACGGCTTTTACAAGGGCGAGGAAGCGCACACGCTGGAACATTGGAATATCGACGACCTGGACCTGAACGCGCCGCGTTACCTGCACGTCCAGCATGTCGTCCGCGCGACGTGCGGCGACAAGGTCGGGGTAGGGGCGCTGGAGCAATACATCACCGGCCCGCACGCGCGATACGGGCTGACGGGGTTCCTCGATCCGACGTGACTACCGGTCGAACATCGCCAGGTCGGTAAACCGGACATTGTCCTTCGCGATCCCGTCCAGCACGACCTGCATCCCGCCCGCGCGGATCATCCATTCCAGGCGGTGATCGCGGAACTGGCGGCGGAACGCGCCGCTGTCGAGCAGCCCGACGTAATGCTCCATCCCCGCGACCGATGCCGCCGCCTCGCCGATCGTCGTCGCTACCGCGGGGCGCGCCATCACGCGGTCGATCCAGGCGTTCAGCGCGGTATCCGGCGCGGGGCCGACGCCAAAGATCTGCGACATCGTGACATAGGGCACCGCGACCAGATCGGCCCAGCCATAAGCGTCGCCGCTCAGCCAGCCGCTGGCATCGATCTGCCGTTCCAGCCAGCGGTGCAGGACTGCGGTCTCCTCCGCCGCCACGCGCCGCAAATCCTCCGCAATGCCGTTGCCGCGCCCGAAGAAGCGCAGTTCGCCCAGGCCCCAGTTGATCGCCTCGAAATGCGTGTCGCACACCTCCTCGATCATCCGGCATTGCGCGGCGCGGAGCGGGTCGGCTGGGCGCAATGCAGGCTCGGGATGAACGTCCTCCAGATATTCCAGGATGACGCTGGAATCGTAGATCGTGGTGTCGCCGACGACCAGCGCAGGCACCTCCAGCCGCGGGTTGTGCGCAGCATATCCGCGGCCGTCGCCGCTGCCGAGACCATCGGGGATGCGCGCATCGAACGCCACGCCCTTCTCGCGCAGCATGATGCGCACCTTCTGCGCATAGGGTGACAACGGGTGATCGTAGAGGATCATCGCGGACCTCACATGTTCTTCAGCGTCGACAGCTGCGCGCGGAATACGGTGCGTTCGGGGCCGTCCTCCATGGGAATGCCGCCGCGCCGGTCGAGTTCGGCCAGCACCGCATCGTCGGCGGAGAAGTCGTATTCGTACCGCTCGCGTCCGCCGTCCACGAACCATGCGTAGGAATCGGCCAGCCCCTCGGCCAGCGTCAGTTGCGGTTCCCACCCCAGATCGCGCCGCGCCTTGTCGATCGAGAACACCATGCTGCCACGGCTCGCCTCCAGCCAATGCACGATCGGGGAGCGCATATCGGCGGGCAGGTCGTTCGGCATGACGATGATGTCCGGCGCAACGCCCACCGCCTCGGCCATCAGCCGCATGTAATTGACGATGCTGCAGAATTGCTTGCCCGCGACATTGTAGATCTGGCCAACCGCGGCCTCTTTCCCCAGCACCGCGACCAGCGCGCGCGCCACGTCGCGGGTGTTGATGAAATGGACCATCGCCTCGACCTTGCCCGCGATCAGCAGCGGGCGGCCCTCCTCCAGCCGCTTGAACGTACCGGGCTCGCGCGACACCGCGGGACTCATCGGGCCGCAGCTGTGGCTGACGCGCAGGCTGGTGAAGGGAAATCCGTTCGCGGCGTGTTCGCGCGCGAGCAAATCCTCGCACTGCACCTTACCCGCGGCGTAAGCCCCGTACAGCGCGGTCGCGGCATCGCGCCCCACCGCGCTGCTTTCGTCGATCGGCTGCGCGGCGGCCATCTCATATACCGCGATCGAGCTGGTGAAGACGAAATGCCGCACGCGCCCGCGGAACAGATCGATCATCGGAACCAGATGCTCCGGCGTATAGGACGTATTGTCGAACACCGCGTCGAAATCGTCGCGCAGCGGACCGAGCACCGCGTCCAGCACCCCCGGTGCATGGCGATCGCCGTGCAACCGCCGCACCCCCGGCGGCAGCGGCGCTTCGTGGCTGTTGAACACGGTCACGTCGTGGCCCTGCGCGACCAGTTCGCGCACGAGCTGGAGCCCGATGTAGCGATTGCCGCCCATCACGAGCACCTTCATCGTCACCCCCATCGAGCCATGCCTCAATCGATGCGCTTTCAGGCTGCCCGAACCCAAGGGACGGAATTCCGTCCGTCGCCCGCCCCCGGCCAGCGCGGCATCACCGATCCGGATCATTGGAGAGACCCGGATATGCGCAATTTCGGTCGGCACGGCATGGAGGATATCGGGCAGCTGATCGCGCTCGACGAACATCTCAACCATCAGATCGCCGACACCTTCACCGCGGTTGCAACATCCGAACATAGCTGGACCGAAAAGATCTGGACCGCGCTGGTCAAGAAGGACGGCAGCTTGGCGGTCGATTTCGGGCTGGGGCGGTACCACAACCGTGGGGTGATGGACGGTTGGGCCGCGGTCGCGCGCGGGACGCAGCAATGGACCGTCCGCGCCAGCCGCGAACTGCGCGACGATCCGATGGAGCTGACCGTCGGGCCGCTGACCTATGCGATCGAGGAGCCGTTCCAGCGGTTGCGCTTCAGCCTGGCGAAGAACGACGTGCAGCCGATCGCGTACGACATCGTATTCGACGCCGCGTTCCCGCCGTTCTTCGAGGATCGCCACCGCCAGCGCGAACCCGACGGTTTTCGCATCGGATCGGACGTCATCCGATATCACCAGTTTGGCCGCCCGAGCGGGTGGATCGAGATCGAGGGCGAGCGGATCGACATCGTCCCCGACGAATGGTGCGAGGTGCGCGATCATAGCTGGGGCACGCGGCTCGACGTCGGGCAGCATTCGGCGGACATCAAGCCGACCACCGATTTCGGCGGCGCGGCGTTCGGCAAGGACGAATTCGTGCTGATCTGGAGCCCGTTCCTGCTGACCGATCCGAACGGAGAGCAGGTCGCGTATCATTTCTATTACATGTCGAAGCGCGGGCACGTGTTCTATTCGTCGGGCTATCGCAACCTGCCCGACGGCACGCAGGAAAAGGTCGGGCGCGTCCGCCCCGAACTGGCCTTCGACGACCGCACCCGACGGCTGAAGGGCGGCCGCGTGCATTTCGACATGCTGCAGGGCGGGACGCGCACGGTCGAGGTCGAGGTCGCAGGGCCGTCCGCGGTTCACCTCGGGCCGGGTCTATACCTCGGGTATGAAGGCAAGAAGCACGGCTCGTGGAAGGGGCCGCTGGAGGTGGAGGGCGACGCGGTGGCCGACACGCTCGACATCCCGACCCTGCAACGCATCCACCAGCTCCGCGATTGCCCGATCCGCGTGACCGAAGGCGACATGACCGGACACGGCATCATGGAAACGATCATCCACGGCGCGGACCCGGCGCTGGGCCTGACGCGAGAAAACTCGCTGGTCTGACAATCCTCGCCTGCAAGGGGAGATGGCGCGTAGCGTCGGAGGGGTGTCGACCTCTCGATAGGCAGACACCCCTCCGTCAGGCTTCGCCTGCCACCTCCCCTTGCAGGGGAGGATTGGAAAAGAGTGCGCCCGCTACACCACCAGATGGTTCATCCGCGCGACCAGCGCGGCGCGGTTGTGGATGCCGAGTTTCTGGTAGATCCGCCGCAGATGGTTCTCGACGGTATATTCGGACAGACTGGCTAGCCAGGCGATCTCCTTGTTCTGGCGGCCTTCGCATACCAGTCGGGCGATATCGGTTTCGCGCGCGGACAGGTTCGGTTTCTCCTTGTTCACGGTCGGCGCGAACAGCGCGACGAGCGAGCGATAGCCCGCGCCGCTGGTCAACAGCGAAGACAAAAGGTTCGTGGCGATCTTGTCCTGCAGCACGCCGATCTGGTGGCCCAGCCGTTCGGTGGGGACGCCCGCGCGGCGCTTGCGATGGCCGGAACGATGCACGCCGATCGTCAGATACAGCCGCGATTGCAGCCGTAGCGTCGAGGCGCCGACGACGTCGATGTCGCGGTGCGACACGAAACGCCAGTAATCGTCCGCGCGCGCGCCGCAGCGCATGATCTCCGGCTGATTGGGCACGCGAAACCCGGCATCGCCGACGCTGTCGGCTTCGTTGATCAGCGTGTCGGTGAACGGATCGACGTCGCAGATGCGGTGCCCGAGATAGGTATCCAGCACCTCGTCCTGCACGCCGTAATTGCCGAGGTAGAACAATCGCGTGGCGGGCGTGGTCTTGTCGGCGATGAACGCGACGGTGCTGTCGATATCGCAATCGTGCGCCAGGTTGCGCGCATAGTCGCCGATGGCGTCGCTCATCTGCATATCGGTCCTCTCCTCCGGACGCGGCTCCCGGATCGGGGGGAACGACGCCATCACCGCGATGCCGCTGCGCCGGCCTTTATGGCCGTGCGCAGCTTACGGCTGACGGACGGATCATGTGGGAAACGATGCGGCAAGTAAAGTTTCCGTGCGCGTTCTACCTCGAAAAACCTGACGGAAATCCGTCGATATCCCGCCAGCGCGGATTGCAGTCAAATGGTTCATTGCAACGCCTGCAGGGCGAATATGATATATAAAAACACTATATAACAACAGTGTATGCGAAACGACGATAGTAACGATGGCGAAATGAGCCGATGGCGATCTCACGCGGAGAATAGGCCAAAGGTGTAAGACAATTCTGTCCGTCGAAATAAGAAGATCGATTGCGACTCGGGGTCAGCGCGGTCGGAGTGGAGAGGGTCGAATGTCGAAGCACGCCTATATCAAACGCGATCTCGATCAGCTGCGACAGCAGATCGCGGCGTGGCTGCCCGATGGCGACAACATGACCGGGCTGCGCGTGTTGTCGGCGGGGCATTCGAACGAGACTTTCTACCTCGAAGGGATCGACCGCGTATTGCGAATGCCGCCGTCGCAGGGTGGGCTGTTGCCGCCGTATGACATGGCGAAACAGCATCGCGTGCTGGCCGCGGTCGGGCGGATGAAGGACGGCCCGCCCGTCCCCGCCGTGTACGAGCTGTGCGAGGATCCCGCGGTGGCGGGCGATCCCTTCTTCGTCATGGAGGCGCTGAAGGGCGAGGAATATGAATACGCCCCGCCGCAGTGGCTGGTCGACGCATCCGACGAACAGCGCACCGCCATGAGCACGCAGTGGATCAACGCCATTGCGGCGCTCCACGATCGCCCCGCCGCGGAGATGCCCGAACCGCACGTCAGCACGCGCGACTATGCCGAGGCGTGCCTGAAGATGACGCAGGTGCCGAACGGCGACGCCAAGCTGATCGCGCTGCTCGAAAATTTCGTGAACGATCCGCTCCCCACCTCGGGCGATCCGACCCCGGTGCACGGCGATCCCAAGATCGGCAACATGATGTGGCGGCCCGACGGGACATTGGTCGCGATGCTCGACTGGGAGATGGCGCATACGGGCGAGCCGCTGCACGATCTCGGCTGGGCATTGTGCCTCTACAACCAGCCGCTGGCGTCGGCCGGGCTCGACCTGCCGGGCTGGCTCCAGCCGGAACAGATGGCGGCGCGGTGGGAGGCGAAGACCGGGCGATCGGCCGCGGGGCTCGACCGCTACATGGTGCTCGCCTTCGCCAAGATCTGCGCGATCAATACTTGGGGCATCCACCTCTACGAATCCGGCCAGACGAAGGACGAACGCTACGCCGCCTGGGGCCGCGGGATGGCGCAACTGCTCGCGATACTCTTCGCGCGCGCCGACAGGCTCTAGCGCGAACCATGCCGACACAGGGGGTACAAACCATGTCACGCAAGACCATGTTGCTCGGTTCGATTTCCGCGATCGGGCTGCTGATCGCGGCGGCCGCACCGGTGGCGGCGCAGACCAACAACGATCCGGCGGGCGGCGGGCAGACCCCGACCAGCCCGGAGCCATTGGCGGGCGCGCCGGTGCAGCCGCAACCTCAGAGCACGACCAGCACCTCGCCCGACTATCTCGGCGCCGACGTCATCGTCACCGCGCAGAAGCGCGAGGAGAACATCAACAAGGTCGGCCTGACGATCGCCGCGATCGGCAGCGAGGCGTTGGCCGAACGCAGCATCCAGTCGCTCTCCGACCTGGCCGCCGCGGTTCCCGGCCTGTCCTATGTCAACAGCGCCAACAACACGCCGGTGTACAACCTCCGCGGCGTCGGCTTCTACGACACCTCGCTCGGATCGTATCCGACGACCAGCGTCTATCTCGATCAGGTGCCGCTGCCGTTTCCGGTGCTGACCAACCTGACCGCGTTCGATCTGGAGCGGGTCGAGGTGCTGAAGGGTCCGCAGGGCACGTTGTTCGGGCAGAACTCCACCGGCGGCGCGATCAACTATATTGCCAACAAGCCGACCGCGGAATTCCACGCCGGGTTCGACGCCACCTATGGCCGGTTCGACCAGATCATCGGCAACGCCTATGTCAGCGGGCCGCTGTCCAGCACGCTGCGCGCGCGTCTGGCGGCACGGGTCGAGGACGGCGGGCCGTGGCAATACAGCTACACGCGCCCCGGCGATCGCAACGGCCGGATGGAGAATTACGCCGGCCGCCTGCTGGTCGACTGGGCGCCGACCGACACGATCAGCTTCGAGCTGAACCTGAATGGTTGGAAGGACAAGAACCAGCCGACCGCGGTGCAATATTCGCAGTTCAATCAGCAGGCGATCACCAACGTCTCGGACGACGTGCGCAATTACCCGCTCTCCCCGAACAAACCGCGTGCGGCGGACTGGAGCGAAAACAACCGGATGTTCCGCAACCTGCGCTTCGCGCAGGCGTCGCTGCGGGCTGACTGGGAATTCATTCCCGGCGTCCAGTTGACCTCGATCACGTCGTATGTCGATTTCAAGCAGCGCGGCGCGCTGGATCAGGACGGGATCAATTTCGACGACATCGACCTGCGTTTCTTCCGCGGCAAGATCACCAGTTTCTCGCAGGAATTGCGGCTGGCCAACGTCGGTCCCAGCAGTTTCCGCTGGATCGTCGGTGCGAACTACAGCCGCGACAAGGTCTTCTACCGCGAGAACATCGTCTACGGCGACGGATCGGGCGGCAACAATCAGGTGCCGCCGTTCCAGATCGAATCGAGCGAGAATTTCAGCGACCAGAAGATGCGCAATTACGCCGTCTTCGCAAACGGCGAACTCGATCTCAGCGACCAATTCTCGATCAAGGGCGGCGTGCGCTACACGAAGGCCGAACGCCGCGCCGACATCTGCAACGTGGACGGCACGCTGACCCCAGACGGCGGCCCCGCGAACCGCAATTTCCGGGTCGGCGGCGCGAACCGGCTGTTCGATCTGCTCGCCGACCTGTTCGCGCCGGGGAACACCTACCCGGACATCTTGCCCGGCGGCTGCTTCAACCTGAACGATCCCGATCCGCGCAACCCCAACCTCAATCAGCAAGGCCCGTGGCAGCCGGGGCTGTTCACCTCCGAGATCAACGAGGACAATATCTCGTGGCGCGGCGGTATCGACTTCAAGCCGACCGAGACACTGCTGCTCTACGCCAACGTGTCGAAGGGCTATAAGGCGGGCGGGTTCGGCAACATCAACGCCGCGATCGATTTCCAGTTCAGGCCGGTCGTGCAGGAATCGATCCTGGCCTATGAAGCCGGGTTCAAGGCGCAGCTGGACGATCGCCGCCTGACGATCAACGGCGCGGCTTTCTACCTGGATTACAAGGACAAGCAGCTCCGCACGAAGGATATCAATCCCATCTTCGGGATCATCGATGCGCTGAACAACGTGCCCAAATCTCACATCCAGGGGTTCGAGCTGGAGGCGAACGTGACGCCCGCGCGCGGGTGGAATTTCGGCGCGGCGGTGACCTATATCGAATCCGAGATCGACGAATATACCGGCATCAACGCGGGCGGCGTCGTCGCCGATTTCAAGGGTACGGTCATCCCGTTCACCCCGAAGTGGCAGATTGGCGCGAACGGCCGCTACGAAACGCCGCTCTCGGGCGACATGAGCTTCTTCCTGGCGGGGCAGGTCAACCACCGCAGCAAGACCTTCGCCGCGATCGGCGGCAGTTTCGATCCGCAGCGCAATCTGGCGCGCGGGTTCGAGATCAACGACTACGTCACGGTCGATGCGCAGGTCGGCGTACGCTCCGACGCCGGGTGGCGCGCGATGGTCTGGGGCAAGAACCTGACCAACCAATATTACTGGACCAACGTCGTCGCCGGGCAGGACCAACTGGTGCGCTATCCGCAGCGGCCGGCCACCTACGGCATCACCTTCGGCTACGATTTCTAAGGCGGGAGCAGCGGACGATGGCTGATCGTCACATCGACGAACATCTGGACGACGGCATCCTGCGCCTGACGAAGGTCAACACCGACACGCGGCAGGGCGTCAGTATGGCGGTGATCGCCGAACTGGGCGAGGCGATGGACCGCGTGCGTGACGATCCGCAGATCCGCTGCGTCGTGATCGATGCGGGCGGCGACGGCTTTCATAACGGCGCGGTGATGCTGGGGGAGATGGGGAAGGACTGGCCCGACCTGACGCGCGCCGATTACCGCCGGATCATCGACCTTGGGCACGGGCTGGGGCGCAACATCGCCTCGCTCGACGTGCCGGTGATCGGCGTCGCGGCGGCGGGAGGATTGGGTGGCGGGCTGGAACTGCTGTGCCGGTCCGACCTGGTCTATACCACCGATGCGGCGCGGTTCAGCTTTCCCGAGGTGACGCTGGGGCTGGTCGCGGGCTGGGGCGGCACCCAATGGGCCGGGCGGCTGATTCCGCATCGCAAGGCGCAGGAATTCCTGCTGCTGGGCGAAGAGATCGACGGGCGCACCGCGGAGCAATGGGGCCTCGTCACGCGATCCTTGCCCGATCGCGCCGCGCTCGATGCGCAGGTGCAGAACGTCACCGACCGGCTGAAGCGCTGCGCGCCCGTGTCGGTCAAATGGCACAAGGAATGCCTCCGCGCGATCTGGCAGAAAAGCCTGACCGAGGGTGAGGCGGTGGAGGCGATCGCGGTGCCGGAGGCGATGGCGACGCAGACGTGGTTCGGCCCGACCGCCGCGTTCTTCGAAGGCAAGGGCTGGGACTATACGAAGAACGCGGCGATCTCGCCATGAAGGCCGCCGTCATCCACGAACAGGGCGCGCCCGAGGTTCTGCAGTATCAGGACATGCCCGATCCGGTCGCGGGGCCGGACGACGTGGTGATCGACGTCGAGGCGATCAGTCTGGAGGGCGGCGACCTGCTCAACCGCTCGATCCTGCCGGTCGAAACGTTTCCGCATATCGTTGGCTATGGCGCGGCGGGGCGGATCGCAGCGGTGGGGGCGAAGGTCACGCAGTTGAAGGTTGGCGACCGCGTCGCGGCGTTCAACTTCGCCGGATCACACGCGGAAAAGTTTCTGGCTCCTGCGGCAACAGCCTTCGTCGTGCCCAACGGGCTCGACATCGGCATCGCTGCGACGATGCCGGTCGCGTTCGGGACCGCGGACGAAGCGCTGTTCGAGGCTGGCGGGCTGAAGGCCGGGGAGACCGTATTCATCCAGGGCGGCGCTGGCGGCGTCGGGATCGCCGCGATCCAGCTCGCCAAGGCGGCCGGCGCGACCGTGATCGCGACCGCGCCATCGTCGGTCGATCCCGCGCGGTTGCAGGCGCTGGGGTGCGACCACGTCATCACCTATGACCGGACCGACTATGCGGCGGAGGTGCTGCGGCTGACCGAGGGCAGGGGGGCCGACCTAGTCGTCGACCTCGTCGGCGGCGATGCGGCGGCGGTGTCCAAGCTGATCTCGACCGTCGCGTACAAGGGACGGCTGTCGGTGGTCGGGCTTGCAAGCGGATCGGCCCCATCGGTTGCGTTCTGGGATATCGTGCCGAAGAACATGACCGTCCGCGGCGTCCTGTTCGGGATCGAAATGGGGACGCCGCGCGGGCGGAGTATGATCGAAGAGCTGTTCGCGCGCGCCGCGACGGGCGAACTGACGATGCCGATTGAGCGTAGTTTCCCGCTGGCCGAGGCGGCAGCGGCGCATCGCTTCGTCGAGGAAAACCGACCGCTCGGACGCGTGCTGCTGATCCCATGACACGCGCCGCGCTGCTCCCCTCCCCTTCAGGGGAGGGGCCGGGGGTGGGGTCTCTCCGCTGGCGGATCGCTCGTGGATGGACCCCACCCCAACCCCTCCCTGAAGGGGAGGGCCTTTGTTAAGCATCTGCCGTAGGAAGTGATTTTCATGCTCGCCGGCCCGACCGATTTGATCGTCCACCAATACAGCCGCGAGCCCGCCTTCTCGGTCAAGACGCGGCTGATGCTGGGGTTCAAGAGCGCCGAATGGTTCGCCTGCGATCATTCGACGATCCTGCCCAAACCCGAACTCGCCGCACTGACCGGCGGGTATCGGCAGATCCCCGTGCTGCAGGTCGGGGCCGACATCTATTGCGGCAGCGAGCTCGTGCTCGACCAGCTGGAGGCGCGCGTCCCTCAACCGTCTCTGACGCGTGCGAGCGGCCCAGGGATCGGACGCGGGCTCGCTTATTGGGCGGAGGACAATCTGTTCTGGCTGATCGTGCAGATTGTCTGCGGATCGGGGTTCGAATCGACGACGCGGCCGGATTTCGACGCTGACCGGAAACAGATGCTGCCGGGCATCTACGACGTCGAGCAAATGCGCGCCGCATTGTCCGTCAACGTGCCGCTGTTGCGCGCGCAGCTCGATCTGCTCGAACGGCAGCTGGCCGACGGTCGATCTTTCCTGTTCGGCGATGCGCCCGATCTCGCCGACATCTCCTTCTACTTCCCGCTCGATTTCCTGCGCCACTGCCGCAACGGGAACGAACGCATTCCGGACGATTATCCGGCGATCGCCGCATGGATGATCCGTGTCGCCGCGATCGGGCATGGACGGCGGCATCCGATCGATCGCGCGGGGGCATTGGCCGTCGCCCGCGCTGCGACACCGACGATCGCGCCGGTATCCACGATTGCGGAAGGACCGCAACCCGGCGATCGCGTGCGCGTGAAATGGGCGGCGTACAGCCCGATCGAGCTGGCGGGCGAACTCATCGAAGCGCACCCGCGCAGGATCGCGGTGCTGTGGTCCGCACCCGAGGTCGGCGACGTCGTCGTGCATCTGCCGCGCAGCGCGGGGGAACTCACCTAGCCAGGCGCGACTGATCCTGCAGCCGCGAAAGGTCCGTAAAGCGCACATTGTCCGCCGCCAGCCCATCGGTCACCACCGAAAGCCCCCCAGCGCGGATCATCCATTCCAAGCGATGGTCGCGGTAGTGGCGTTTCAGCAGGCCCTGATCGAGCACGTCCGCCACGCTGTTGATCAGCGACAGATCGCCATGCGACTGCGCGAACGTCTCCGCCACGCACGGCCGCTCGAACATCCGCGCATACCAGCGGCCGAGCGGGCGACCCTGATCAAGCCGGATGCCATGCAGCGCCGATCCTGCGACGAATGGCACGACCGCAATGTCCGCCATTCCGAACGCCGCGCCCCCGAACCAGTCGTCCTCGCCCAATTGACGCTCCAGCCAGTCGTGCAGGATCGCGGTGTCCGCCCGTGCCGCAGCCAGCAGTTCGCCGGCGATGCCCTGCGCCTGTCCGCGGCGAAAGAAGTTCAGTTCGTACAGCCCCCAGTTGATCGCCTCGTAATGCGTGTCGCACACCTCCTCGATCATCCGCGCCCGCGCGCGGCCCGCTGCCGTCGCGGCGCGCAGCGGCGGATCGGACCATTTGTCCTCGATATAGTCGAGGATGATGCTCGAATCGAAGATCGTCACGTCGCCGTCGACCAGCGCCGGGGCCTCCGATCGCGGATTCGCGACGACCAGTTCTGCAGACACGCCGACCCCGATTCCGCCGGGGATGCGCCCTTCGAATGGCAGGCCCTTTTCGCGCAGCGCGAGTTTCACTTTCTCCACGAACGGGGAAAGCGGCGTTTCCCAAAGGAACAGCGTCACGGCCGCCAGTCGCCGCCGAAATAGCTCGCATCGCTGCGGTCACGCATCGGGATCGTCGGCATCGCCGAGGGCAGACCGCCGTCGACGATTCCGGCATGATGCTGGACGCGCGTCCATTCGACGATCGGCTGCATCGTCAGGATGCGCCATTCGCCGTCGCGGCGCTGCATCGTGACCGCATAGCGCACGCCGACGAGCAGTTCGTACCGTTTGCTCCTGTCGCGGTCGAAGTCGTCGAACCGCGCAGCGCCGATAACGCCCTCGATCGTCGCGGCGTCGTCGGCCAGCAGGTGATAGCCGACGCCGTACAGTTCGACGCGGCCAAGGTCGCCGTCCAGCGTGATGAGCATATTGGCGATGTAGTGCATCACGCGGTCGAATGATTTCGGCAGCATTTCCTCGAACAGCGGCCCGGCGAAGTCGGTCATCGGCCCGTCGAGCGGCCCGCCGATGAAATGGCCGTCCGGCCAGAAGGCGGCCTTTTCGAGTTCGATATCCAGCCGGTCGGCGGCACGAAAATGACGTAGCAGGCAATGACGGATTTCCTCGCGCGCGATCAGATCGTCGACGGTCATGCAGCGATCGTCAAGATCGGCTCGCCATATTCGACCAGCGTACCCGGCGCAGCGCGATGCGCGACGATCGTGCCGCCAGTGTCGCTGACCAGATCGATCGTCTCGTCGAGCAAGGCGATCCGCCCGACCGCGCCCCCCGCCGCGACGATCGTGCCCGGCGCTTCGAGCGTGACGAGCGTCGCCACGTGCGGTGCCTCTACGATCGTTTCGGCGACCGGGGCCGCCTCGACCGTCGGCTCCATCGAAGTTGACGGCGCGCGGATCGCAGGATCGCGCGACGCGAACAGTTCGAACGATTGCGTAACGACGTGACACGCCTTCAGCGACGACCGCTGAAACTGAAACAGCAGCGCGCGCGCCTCGGTGACCGGGTCAGCCATGCGCAGCTTGTCTGGCTGGCTGTCGGTCGAACCGCGCATCGCCAGCCGCGCGCGCCCAATCGGCGAGCCGTCTTAGCAGGGGATGATCATCGATCGTCGGCACCTCCATCGCCAGCGCGCCGGGCCACACCGTACCGTCGCCGTCGACCGTCACGACCGTTCCCGCCAACGCCATCACCCCGTCGCCGCACCCGACGACGCAGGGGCGGCCGAGCGATCGGCTGACGACCGCGGCGTGCGAGGTGGCGCCGCCCTGCGCGGTCACGATGGCCCGCGCCGCGATCATGCCGTGGACGTCCTCGGGACTGGTCGTCTGGCGGACCAGAATGACGTCCTCGCCCGCTTCGCCGCGGCGCTCGGCTTCGTCGGAGGAGGCGACCACGACGCCGCTCGCCACGCCGGGGCACGCGCCTTCGCCGGTCGCCACCGGGGTCAGTCCGTCGGTGGCGTCGGCGGTCAGACGCGGACGGAGCACTTCTGCGATCTGTTCGGGCGTGACGCGGGCGACCGCCTCGGTCTGATCGATCAATCCTTCGTCGGTCATTTCGATCGCGACCCGCACCGCCGCCAGCGGCGCGCGTTTTGCGCTACGCGACTGGAGCAGCCACAATTTCCCGCGCTGGACGGTGAATTCGATGTCCTGAATATCGCGCGCCTCGGTTTCCAGTTTCTCTGATGCGCGCAGCAGGTCTTCGTAAGCGGTCGGCGATTGCGCCTGCATCGCGCTCAGCGGCTGCGGCGTGAACTTACCCGATACGACGTCTTCGCCTTGCGCCCGCGCGAGATATTCGCCGAACGGCACGCGCTCGCCGGTCGAGGGGTTGCGCGAGAACAGGACGCCGGTCCCGCTGGCGTCGTCCAGGTTGCCGAAGACCATCGCCTGAATGGTCACGGCGGTGCCGATGGCGTCGTCGATCCCGTTGTGCTGGCGATATTTGCGCGCGCGGCGGCTGTTCCAGCTGTCGAACACCGCCCGCACCGCCGCGATCAGTTGTTCGCGTGGGCTCTCGGGAAGCGGCGCGTCTTCGCCCTTCAGCACGATCGTCCTGTACAGGTCCAGAAAGCGATGGTGCGTATCGCGCGCAAATTCCGGCAGCCCCGTCTCCGCCGCCAACGCCGCCTCCACCGCGTCGCCGACGCCCAGGTTCAGCACTGTGTCCATCATCCCCGGCATCGAGATCGCCGCTCCCGACCGCACCGACAGCAACAACGGCGACGGCCCGCGCCCGAACGTCCGCCTGGTTTCTTCCTCCAGCCACTCCAGTCCGGCGTCGATCTCGGCTTCGAGACCCGGAGGCATCGCGCCCTCCTGATACGCGCGGCACGCTTCGGTCGTGACGACGAACGCGGGCGGAACGGGCAGGCCGAACGACAGCATCCGCGCGATCGACCACGCCTTCCCGCCGACCATCGCGCGATCGGGCAGGGTCGCGCCGTCCAGCCGCAGCGTCCAGCGCATCGTCACTCCTCGCGCTCCCGCCCCATGATGCGCAGCAGTTCC
Organism: Sphingomonas sp. SUN019; assembly: GCF_024758705.1. NCBI lineage: Bacteria > Pseudomonadati > Pseudomonadota > Alphaproteobacteria > Sphingomonadales > Sphingomonadaceae > Sphingomonas > Sphingomonas sp. SUN019. The sequence continues at coordinate 3,403,791 of NZ_CP096971.1, forward strand.
TCGTGCAGTTCGAACCAGACGGTGTGGTAACTGTCGCGGTGGATGTCGCTGACCCACGCGGGGTCGCCGCCTTCCGCCTTGTCGAGCGCGGCTTCCAGTTTATCGGCGTAGATCTTCAGCCGCGGGATGCCGCGCGACAGGCCGGTCAGGACGGGTTCGGCGCGTTCGTGCAAGGTGGAGAGCCGGTCGATGACCTTGTCGTCATACGCCGCATCGCTGTGGTCGTTCGTGCGGCGTTCGCCTCGCACCTCCATCGTCTGCCAATCGGTGATGATCTGTTTCAGGTCGGGGTTGATCCGTTCAAACCCGTGGTACGCCTGGATGAACGCGTCGTCGGCGCGCGGCGCGGCGAAGTGCAGCGCGTAATTCGCCTGCAGCGCGACGCGGGCGAGCGGGGTGAGCGTGTAACCGCCGCGCGCCTCGATCGCGCGGCCGGTCGCGACCGCGGCGGCCAGTTCCTGCGTCACCGTGTCGATCGATTGCCCGGTCAGCGCCGCGACCGCCGCGGCGTCTGCGTGGCGCTTGATCGCGAGGCCGTGGAAGGCGAGCGTGCGGTCGTCCATCATGCCGCGCCCTCCAGTCGCCAGACGCGCCCGGTGCGTTCGGTCGCGGTCTGATAATCCTCGGTCGTGCGCGGGGCGGCGGTGGTCTCCATCAGCACGCGGTCGCCGTCCCGGATGCCGCTCAATTTGGCGTTCATGAAACAGGGTATGCCGAATTCGCGCGCCAGGATGCCGAGATGCGATCGCACCGTGCCGCCGGCGCACAGGATACCGGCGAACTGGTCGATGATCGGCGCGGTCAGCGTACCGCCCGAATCGTCGATGATCGCGATCGTGCCCGCCGGCACGCCGTCGGTGAGATAGGCGAGCACGCGGTCGTTCGATCGGATATAGCGCGCAGTGCCGCTGACGTCGGCGTCGTGGCGCACGACGTTGTCGCCCTGACCCACGCGCGTGCGGCCGTCGCTGTCCGCTGCTTCGGTCACCGCCTCGGCATGATCGAACATGAAGTCCGCGCCCGAATCCGCGCCGCCCTTGTACGCGTCGGGACGTTCGGCGACCGAGATCGCGGCGGACCAGTCGAAGCGGTGTCCGGCGTCGAGCAGCGCCTGTTCGACCGCCTCCAAATCGGCGCGAGTGATCCCGGCATTGGGCGCGGCGAAGACGAAATCGTCGAAACCCGCGCCGCCCGATTTCAGATGTTCGCCATAAGCGTCGCGGATGCGCGCGCGGACCAGCGCCAGCGTCGCTTCAACGATCGGGCTGGCGGGCGGGCGGGCGTGACGGATGGTGTCGATCGGCAGATACGCCATGGCCTCTCCCTCGATTCCACGAGCGGTTTTGTAATCTCATCATCCGCAAAGAGGCCTGGATTGTCAACTCGTGACCGGATGATTTCGTCGAACGATATGATTGGACTGTTTTGCGGATATCGTGGCATGATATGCGGCAGGATGAAGGGGAGAATCGCCGATGGCGCAACAACGCGTCCTGATCGTCAACGACGACGGAATCGACGGCCGTGGGATCCAGTTGCTCGAACAGATGGTGCGACGCTTCACCGACGACATCTGGGTCGTCGCGCCCGACGAGGAACGATCCGGCGCGAGCCATTCGATCTCGATCAACCACCCGATCCGCGCCAGGCGGCGCGACGAGCGTCATTTCGCGGTGCGCGGATCGCCGACCGACTGCGCATTGCTCGGCATCTACGAACTGATGGGCGACGGGCGGCGGCCCGACATCCTGCTGTCGGGGATCAACGACGGCCCCAATCTGGCCGAGGACGTGCTGTATTCGGGCACATGCGCGGCGGCGAAGGAAGGCGCGGTGCTGGGCATTCCTTCGGTCGCGCTCAGCCAGATGCGATCCTATGGCAATCCGGCGAACTGGGCCGCGTCGGAGGCATACCTGCCCGATATCATCGACCGGCTGCTGGCGATGGACTGGCCGCCGGGCGCGTTCGTCAACGTGAACGTGCCCAACGTCGCGCCGGAGGCGATCACCGGCATCGAAGTCACGCGGCAGGGGCGGCGTCCGGCGGGCGGGTTCGTGCCGGTGCGGCGCGAGGACGAACGCTTCGTGCCCTATTACTGGATCAAGATCAGCCCGCAGGCGGCCGATCCGGCGGCCGGAACCGACCTCTACGCCACCGCGAACAATGCTGTATCAGTCACGCCCATGCATCTGGACATGACCTGCGAATCGCTGGTTGAGGATTTGTCGCGAAGGTTTGCCTGAATGACCGCACGAACTGCAGAAGCGGACGATGGTCCGCCGCCCGAGGGCGACATCATCCAGCGGGTCACCGAAGGGCTGATCTACTGCATCCGGTCGGGCCAGATGGCGCCGGGGCAGCATCTGGTCGAGGGCGACCTGACGCGGCGCTTCGGCGTCAGCCGCGGCTCGCTGCGCGAGGGGCTGAAACAGCTGTCGTCGATCGGCATCGTGAAACTGACGCGCTTTCGCGGCGCGTTCATCGCCGCGCTGGATCGCAAGAGCGTGCATGACCTGCTCGACGTGCTGGAGCCGTTGTGCGGACTTGCCGCAAAGCTGGCGGCGCAGGAATGCCGCAACGATCGCGACAAGGCTGAACTGAAGCGGATCGCGGCCGAACTCGGCGCGATCGCCGACGGGGGCGCGCGCGCGAACTATCTCGAGAACCGGCGGCTGTTCTACGACCGGCTGATCGAGATCGGCGGCAACAGCGAACTGGGCAAGGTGATCCCGCTGGCGCGCACGGATCTGTTCCGTGCGCAGTTCGAGACCGCGCAGACGAAGGACCAGCGCAAGCGTCATGCTAACGGCTATGCGAAGATCGCGGAGGCGGTGGCCGAGAACGACCCCGCAAAGGCCGAACGCGCCGTGCGCAAGCATTTCGCGGCGACGCGCAAGACGGTCGAGGCGCTGCCCGGTTATGCGTTTGCGGCTAGCGCCTAGCGGCTAGCGGCTAGCCAAGATCGTGACGCAGGACATCGCGTCTTCCACACCGTAGAAACCGCCGCTGTTCTCGGCGAGCGCGATGCGGGCGTCGGGCACCTGCCGCTTCCCTGCGGTACCGCGGAGTTGCAGGACGAGATCATGGATCTGCGCGAGGCCGGTTGCGCCGAGCGGATGGCCCTTCGACACCAGCCCGCCCGATACGTTGACCGGTATCCGCCCGCCGAGCGCTGTCGCGCCGTTCAGGGCATCCGCGCCGCCTTCGCCGGGTTTGCATAGACCCAAGGCCTCGACCTGCACGACCTCTCCCGAGGAGCTCGCGTCATGCACCTCGGCTACGTCCACGTCGGCTGGCCCGAGGCCCGCGTCGACGTAGGCCAAGTCAGACACCTGCCGGGTGACGTGCGCGGCGTAGTCGGCAGGATCGCGGTCGCTGCCGGTGCGCGATCGGCAGGCGAGGATGCGGATCGCGCGGTCGGTCGCGCCGAGCGCCGCCGTCAGATCGGCGGCGCACAGGATCGCCGCCGCCGCGCCGTCGCTGATCGGGGCGCACATCGGATTGGTCAGCGGCCAGGCGACGACCGGCGCGGCGAGCACTTCCGCGACGGTCATCGGGTTGCGGTATTGCGACAGCGGGTTGTCGACCGAATGCATGTGGTTCTTGGCGGCGACCGCGGCGAACTGCTCCTGCGTCGAACCGTAGGTCGCCATGTGCAGCCGCGCCTGCGCGGCATAGGCCTCCATCAGGACGTTGGGGCTGACGGTGTCGAGGCCGGGCGGTATGGCGGCCAGACGGCCTTCGGTCCGTTTCAGATAATCTGCCGCGACACCGATATCGAGCGGTTGCTGGAACACCGCGAAACGCTTCTCTCGGTCCTGCGTGTAGAGTTTCTCCGCACCGACCGCGAGCACGACGTCGGCCAGACCGCTGCGGATCAGGTCGAAGGCGAGGTGGAACGCCATCGTCGCGCTGGCGCACGCCGCCTCGACCCGGAATGTCCGCACGCCGGTGATGCTGAGCGGGCGGAGGACATATTCGCCGGGAATCGACATCTCTCCCGCAACGAACGCCTGCGTGACATTGGCGTAGATCGTCGTATCGAGCCGGCCGGGCGCGATCCCGGCATCGTCCAGCGCGCCGCGCACCGCGGCCTGCGCCAGATCGGTATGGGTGCGATCGAGATGACGGCCGAACGGCGTCATCGCGGTGCCGATCACGTCGACGCCGCGCATCAGATCGCGCTCCCGCGGTTTTCCCAATAGGGTTTGCGGAGCGCCGCGCGCAGCACCTTGCCCGCGTTGCTGCGCGGCAGGCTGTCGATGAAGGTCAGCGTCTTCGGCGTCTTCACCGCCCCCAATCGTTCGCGGGCAAAGGCGATCAGGTCAACGGCTGGGGGCGGTTCGGTTCCCGCGCGGCATTCGACCACCGCGGTCACGGCCTCGCCCCATTTGTCGTCGGGCACGCCGAACACCGCGCAGTCCTGCACCGCGGGATGCGCCTGCAGCGCCTGTTCGACCTCGGCCGGATAGACGTTGAATCCACCCGAGATGATCATGTCCTTCTTGCGGTCGACGATGTAGAACCAGCCGCCGTCGTCGCGATATCCGATGTCGCCGGTATGATGCCAGCCGAAGCGTGAAACGTCACCGGTCGCCTCGGGATTCTTGTAATAGCCCGCCATCACCAGCGGCCCGCGCACGACGATTTCACCGCGTTCTCCCGGCGGCAGCAGATGGCCGTCGTCGTCCATCACCTCGACCCGCGACAACAGGTTCGCCTGCCCGCAACTACCGGAATGCGCGAGGTCGCCCGCTTCGTTCAGATGCGCGTGCGGCGGCATCGCGGTGACGCACATCGGCGCCTCGGTCTGGCCGAAGCTGGCGTTCATCACCGGGCCGAACACCGCGATCGCCTCGCGCAGCCGATCGAGCGACATCGGCGCGCCGGCGTAGGAGATATACTCCAGGCTGGAGAGGTCGCGCCGGCGGACGTCGGGATGCGCAAGCAGCATATATATCGCGGTGGGCGGCAGGAACATATACGTCACGCGGTGCAGCTCGATCGCGTCGAGCACCGCGCCCGGATCGAACGCAGGCAGCACCACCACCGTCCCGCCCAGCGCCATGCTGGCCAGCGCCAGCGGCCCTGCGGCGTGAGTCATCGGCGCGGCGACGAGGTTCACCGGCGGGGTCTTCATCGGCATCGACGCGACCAGGCTGGACACGAGCGACTGCCACACGAGGTTGGTCAGCATCACGCCGCGCGATCGCCCCGTCGTGCCCCCGGTATTGGCGAGGAAGGCGAGTTCGTCGGGCTTGCCGTCGCGGCGTTGCGGCACCTCGCTGTCGGGATACCGATCGATCCAGTCGCCGAGGTACGTGTCGGCTGCCGGGTGTGGCGCGTCGATCGAGACGTAGCGGCGGATGTTGGGGCAATCGGCGCGAAACCGGGCGATGCGATCGGCGACTTCGGTCGCGAAGAACAATGTGTCGACGTCGAGCAGGTCGAGCAGATAGGCGTTCTCATCGACGCTCGCGCGGTGGTTGGCCATCGTCCACACGCCATCGGCGCGCAGGATGCCCAGCACTGCCTCGAACGCGATCGGAGAGTTGCCTGAAAGCACTGCGCCGTGTGCGCCGGGGCCGAAACCATCGGCGATCAGCGCGTGGCCGATGCGGTTGGATTGCGCGCGCACCGCGGCGTAATTGCTGACGCTGGTATCCGTGACGATGCACGCGCGGTCGGGGGCGTTGCGCGCGCCGCGATCGAAGAAATCGATCATTCGCATGGTCAGCGCCTGAGCGTCATGTCGAGCGTCTCGGTCTTGAGCCGCACGACCGGGGCGGCGGCAATCGTCATCAGGCGCGCGACTTGATCGAGTTCGGGGGAGGACAGGGTAGGGAAATCGCGCGCGGGCGGGCCGGTCCGCCGCATCCGCTCGATATCCGCGGCGGGGACCAGGGCGCGCAGGATCAGTTCGTCCTCGTCATCCGTTCCGTGCTGGCGTTTCAGGTCGGTGACGTCGGGTTGCGGCGGCGGGTTGTTGACGATCTCCTTCGCGCGCGGCGCGGCCATGATGCGGTCCATCACCTGCGGGTCGATCGGCGCGGGCGGGTCGCCGTAATAGCCAGCGGCGTACTGGATCACCTCGTCGGGGACCGTGCCATAGCGTTTGCCGGTGACGATGTTGAGCACCGCGACCGTGCCGACCAGCTGCGCGAACGGCGTCGCCATCCCCGGATAGCCGAGTTCGCGGCGGACCTCGGCGACTTCAGTCAGCACCTCGGGCAATTTGTCGAGCATGTTCTGCTGGATCAGCTGGTTGCGCAACGTCCCCATCATGCCGCCGGGAATCTGCGTGGTCAGCGAGGTGATATCGTATTCGTAATGCTGGTCGTGAAGGTAGCCCGCGGCCTTCGCGACCTGCCGGAAATGGTCGGAGACGGGTTGCAGCAACGACGTGTCGATGTCGTGCGTGTGGCCCAGCGTCTCCATGTTCTTGACCATGATGTCGATCGACGGGATCGACGGGCCGTTCGCCATCGATCGCGCCGCGGTGTGGAGCACCGTCACGCCGAATTCGACCGCATCGCAATAGGCCTTGGCCGACTGCCCGAGCATGTTGTTCGAATGCATCTCGATCGGCTTGCCGCGCGCCCTCGCGACGATCGCCGGGACCAAAGTCTTGATCCGCTCGCGATCGAGCACGCCGCCGGTATCGTACAGCAGCAGGCTGTCGACGTCGGGCAGCGCGGAAAGCTTGTCGGCCTTGTCCGCCCAGAATGCATCGTCATGCACCGGCGACAGCGTGAACAGCATCGTCCCCGCGACCTTGCAGCCGTATGTCTTCGCCAGTTTCGCCAGCCGCGCCATCTTGTCGATGTTGAACAGCACGTCGTAGATCCACCATGACCTGACGCCGTGGACGCACAGGCGCTCCATCCACAAATCCATCAGCACGTCGGGGGTGAAGCCGAAGGTCACCGACCCGTTCGAGCGGATGCCGCCGCGCACCGGCGTTCGCTTGATCTGGCTCATCATCAGGTCGAAGCCCGCCCACGGGTCTTCCCGGCAGTTGCGCACCAGCACCTCGAACAGCGACGATCCCGCCAGGCTGATCGTCGAATATCCCGTGCGATCGATCGTCGGGATGACCGGATAGGCCTGCCCGGCCTGCATCCGCATCCCCCACAGGCTCTGCTGCCCGTCGCGCATCGTTTCATCGAGGAAGCTGATGTGGGTCATGGGTCAGGCTCCGAACGTCGGGAGCAGCACCTGCTCCAGCCAGCGGGTGTGGATGCGGTTTTCGCGGAAATCGGGATGCGCGACGATGGCGCGGTGGAGCGCGATCGTGGTCGGCACGCCCTCCACCTCGAACGCGGCGAGCGCGTGCTCCAGTCGCTCGATCGCGTGGTCGCGCGTGTCGCCGGTGACGATCAACTTGGCGACCATCGAATCGTAGTACGGCGGGATCGTCGCGCCCTCCGTCATGTGCGTGTCGATGCGGATGCCGTCGCCGGTTGGCACGTGCCAGCGGCGGATCGTGCCGGGGGAGGGGAGGAAATCGCGCGCCGGATCCTCGGCGTTGATGCGGCATTCGATCGCATGGCCGGAAAGGCGGATTGCGGACTGGTCGAGGTCGAGCGCCTCGCCCCCCGCGATCCGCAATTGCCACCCGACCAGATCCGCGCCGGTGACCTGTTCGGTAACCGGATGTTCGACCTGAATGCGCGCGTTGACCTCGATGAAATAGATTTCGCCGCGGTCGACGTCGAACAGGAATTCGGCGGTCCCGGCGCTGCGATAATCGACGCTCGCCGCCAGCGCGACCGCGCTGTCGTGGAGTTTCCGCCGCAGGTCGTCGGGCATCGCGACCGACGGCGCTTCCTCGACCAGTTTCTGGTAGCGGCGCTGGACCGAACAGTCGCGCTCGCCGAAATGCAGCACCTTGCCGTGGCCGTCGCCCATCAGCTGCACCTCGACATGGCGCGCGCGCGGTACGAAGCGTTCGATGAAGAGCGTACCGTCGTTGAACGCGGCCTGCGCCTCCGCGCTGGCCTTTGCGAATCCCGCCTCCACCTCGGCGCGGTCGTTTGCGATCACCATGCCGCGCCCGCCGCCCCCGGCCGAGGCCTTCAGCAGCACGGGATAGCCGATGTCGTCCGCCACGCGCGCGGCGTCGGCGGCGCTCGCGATCTTGTCGCTGCCGGGGACCAAAAACACGCCTGCGTCGCGCGCCATCGCGCGGGCGGAGAGCTTGTCGCCCAGCGCCTCGATCGTGTCGGCTTCCGGCCCGACGAAGATCAGGCCGTGCTGCGCGCACAGCCGCGGCAGTGCGGCGCGTTCGGACAGGAAACCATAGCCGGGATGCACCGCGTCGCACCCGCTCGCGCGCGCGGCATGAACGATCAGCCGCGGGTCGAGATAGCTTTTCCCCGCCGCGCCCGGACCGATCACGATCGCGCGATCCGCCATCCGGGCAGCGGCGCTGTCGCGGTCGGCGTCGGATACACCGATCACCGTTTCGATGTTCAGCGCCTGCGCCGCGCGGACGATGCGCAGCGCGATCTCTCCGCGATTGGCGACGAAGAGCCGTTTCAACGCCATCGGTCAGCGTGCGGGTTCGAGCGCGAACAACGGCTGGCCTTCGACCACCATCTGTCCGTCGACCGCATAGACGTTCCGCACCACGCCCCGGGTTTCGGCGCGCACCGCGGTGAACAATTTCATCACCTCGACCAGGCACAGCTCCGCGCCGGGTTCGACCGTATCGCCCACCTCGCAGAAATTCGGTTCGCCCGGTTTCGGGGCGCGGTAGAAATGGCCGAGGTACGGGGCGCGCACCACGTCGAAACCCTCGGGTATCTCGGCTGCGGCGGGTTCCGCTGTCGGCGAAACCGCGGGCGGCTTCGGCGCGGTTTGCGCGGGCTTCGCGGCCGTGCCGGACTGCGGCGCAGCGGCGGCGGGGTCGTTCGATACGAACAGTTCGAACCCTTCGGTCTTCAGGTGAAGTTCGGTGAGGTCGGACGCGCGGAACTGTTGCAGCAGCGCCGCGATGTCGTCGGTGCGGACGGTGTCGCTCATCCCCGTTCTCCTCAGCGCGCCGCGCGCAGCGCCTCGATCGCCGCCGGGGTCAGCCCGATGCCGCGATCCTTCAGCGTGCGTGATGTGGCCTGTTCGATCCGGTACAGCGCGTCGGCGCGCGGATCGCCGGCGTTCCATTTCAGCCAGCCGTCGGACAGATGCGCATATTGCGGGTCGAGCTGCGCCGGGCGGAAGGCGCGCGCCTGCGCATTGTAATCGGCCAGCGTCAGCGCGCCCGCGGTGGTGGTGTAGCGATCGACCTTGCCGCCCAGGCTCGACACGCCCGGCGCGATGCCGTCGGGCTGCGCGACACCGTCGCCGTCGATCACGGTCGGGGGCACCTGCGTGCAGTAACGCGCAGGCTGGTTGTTGTGCTGCATCATCGCATAGCCCTGCAGCTGCTGCGATTGCTGATCGACGAGACCGACCAGAGAGCCGAGAAAATCGCGGCCGAATTCGTCGTTCAGCAGCGGGCGGAAACGATCGGCGCGTTCGTCGATCGTCATCCAGTCGCCGACGTCATAGACCCCCGCGACGTGGGCGAAATCCTTCACGATCGAGAAATAGACGATCGCGCCCGCGTCCATCATCTGATCGCGCGACCAAGTGGCGACGCGCCGCCACAGCGCGGCGATCGCGGTGCGGATCTGCTCGGTCAGCGCCTCGAAAGTTTCCGTTAGTTCGTCCGCCGAGCCCATGCCGACCGGCTGATACCCTTCGCTCAACACGTCCGAGGTGTAGAGGCCGACCCCGACCAGTTTGTCGGCGGTGAATTCGGGGCGCGATTCGAAACTGCCCCAATCGTCCATCAGGTAGAAGTGGCAGTCCTTCACTTCCATCGTGACGGTCAGATTGTTGTGCGCGATGTCGTCCCCCACGCCGTCGAGCCACGGGAAATCGCCCTGCGCCAGATCGTTGAAATCGCGCACGATCAGTTCGCGGTCGGGCGCGAGCTTGTATGGTCCCGAATTGTTGAGCGTGACCCGGCTCTCGCAGGAAATCATGAAGCCGTATTGCGATGCGGCGGCCAGGAATGCGTGCGCCGCCTTGTGCAGCCGATCGCCCGGCGCGCAGGCGTTGAGGTCGGCGTGGAAAACCTGCACGCGGCGTTCGGGCAGCAACTGCACGCGCTGGCCGAATTCACGCGCGTTCAGATGCCCGTCCTCACGCTGCTGCGCCAGTTTGAAGCGCCGCCAGAAATCGAGCACGTAGATCGTGTCCGCCGCTGCATCCTCTGGCCGCAGCGCGCCGAAATTGATCAGCATCTCGCGCCCCAGCAGGAAGAAGCACGGCAGCGCCCAGCCGGGCAGATTGCCGAACTTCCCCGCCATCATCCGCGCGCGGTCGCCGATCTCCTCGGCGGGCATGACCGCCTCGATCTTCCTGAGAAGCGTCGGGTAGCGGTAGAAGCAATTGAGGTAGGACAGCAGCATATACGCCGGGACGGGGAACAGCTTCGATTCCTGCACCGTCCGCGTCACGCACAGCCAATAGGTGTCGTCGCCGATCGTCTGCAGCGCGTTGTTCGCCTCCAGCACCTGGCGATAGGTGATGCGCCTAGGCGATGCGTCTGGTGGTCCCTCTTCTGCGCCCATCCATCCATCTCCTGCGAACCGATGCCGGAAACTGCCTTCTTTTTACCGATATTGTCAATCGGTATTGTTGGACAATATTGGCGGATATTTGCGACGCCGCAGCTTCACGGCGTGCCTTCTCCGCACCGATTCTCGCAAGAGACAGAAATCAGTAGCGCCACGATGCGCGCAACGGCCGCATGCAGCGCTGCGTCATCGAAGCACTTGCCGGTTTCAAGTCCTGGCCGGTAAGCGTTGGACGATCGAGGGCGGCAGCGTTGATCAAGTTGAGTCGATCGATAATTTTCGAACTGACCGCCAGTAGCGAGGGCCAAATCGCTCGCGCAGTCATTGAAATCGCCTGGTGACCTGGATTGAAAGCGTCTCGAACTTTTTCCAACTTCCTTCGATAGAATCTCACAAAATAGTCGAGCGCTATCGCGCCGCATTTGCCGATGCAGCGTGACTTAGTTTGGCATATACCCAAGACATGGCTCGGGGAACTTTCGTGGCGCCGAACACGAGGGGTTCATCACTCTGCGTAGCGAGTGTGTAGCGCCTTCGAGTCCAGGTTCAATCGTTCCTACCTTGGCTTGCGATATGCATTGCCGGATCGATTCCGGTTTTGTGGTTCTCGCCGTGGGCGGTCTGCGCGAAGCCGAAAATCGATCTGGGGCGAGGATGACGAATCGCCCTCGCCCGCGCAATGGGGAGGGCATTGGCGTGCTGTTTTCGGCAATCTGGTGCCGATACGGACTGATTGGCGGCATAGAGGGGGTAAGAAATGAGCGGTGACACGATCCGTGAAAGCAGCGGCAATGTGTTTGCCGATCTCGGGCTCACCGATCCTGTAACGCATAAGCTCAGGGCAGAACTTGTGCACAAGCTCGACGGCGTCCTCAAATCCAGCGGTCTTGGTCCAACCGCCGCCTCACGACTAATCGGAATGGGACAATCCGATCTATCGAGGTTGTTGCGCGGTGGGTTTCGGGAAATGTCCGTGGAACGGCTGTTGAGCATGCTGTCCCGGCTGGGATGCGATGTCGATGTCAGCGTGCGATGGCAAGGCCGCTTGATCGGTGAAGTAATTCGTTATGAAGCGGTGGCAGCTTGATCGCGTCCTATATGGATCGAAATCGGCGCCTATAGGCTCGGCTCCCTAGAGTAATAAAGCAGGAGCGATAGCGTTGGCGAGACCGAGGAGTGCCGGAAATCGAAATAAGCGAACCAAGACGAAGACTGACAAAAGCTCCGGAGTCAGAAAAGCGGTTCTCTATGCGCGGGTGTCCACACCGGATCAGGAGCGCGAAGGCTATTCCATCCCTGCGCAGATTAAGCTCCTCGAGGATTACGCAGCGCTCAACGGGATCATCGTCACCAGCACGCATGTTGACGTCGAGACGGCGAAGAAGGCCGGGCGTACCGCCTTTGGCGAGATGCTGCGCTGCCTCCGCCGCGATCCCGAGATCGGCATCCTGCTCGTCGAAAAGACTGACCGGTTGTACCGCAATCTGAAAGACTGGGCGATCATCGACGATCTCGGGATCGAGGTGCATTTCGTGAAGGAGAATTTCATCCTCTCCGACGATTGCCGATCCTCGGAAAAGTTCATGCACGGCATCAAGGTGCTGGTTGCGAAGAGCTACATCGACAATCTCTCCGAGGAATCCACCAAGGGCATGTTGGAGAAGGCCCGGCAGGGGTTATGGCCGTCCTATGCACCGCTCGACTATGCCAACGTTGTCGATCCAAATGGGCGCAAGATCGTCGTGGTCGAGCCCGAAGTTGGTCCGCTGGTCGCCCTACTGTTCGAATGGTTCGCCACCGGGAGCTATTCCCTCACGCAGATAATGAAAAAGGCACGGCTGGCTGGCCTCAAGGGGCGTCGCAACGGTCGGCCGATTGCCGCCAGCACGGTGCAGAAGGTGCTCCGTAATCGCTTCTACACCGGCTCGTTCGACTGGGCGGGAGTGACCTATGCCGGCGTCCACGAGCCATTAGTGTCGATCGCGCTATGGGATGTCGTGCAAGAGATCCTCGACGGGCGTGCTGCTTCGAACATCCGCGCCGACCCACACGATTTTCCATTCAGCGGGCTGATCAAGTGCGGACATTGCGGTTGCGCCATCGTCGCCGAGATCAAGAAGGCGCGGTACATCTATTATCACTGCACCGGTTATCGCGGGAAATGCCCTGAGCGCTATGTCCGGCAGGAGGTGCTCGAGGAGCATTTCATTGAGTTGCTGCGACAGTTGAAATGCGATGATCAGCAGTTCGCGCTGATACGGCAGGCTCTCTGCGAGACGCAGGCGGATGCCGATCTGGAGGATCGTGTTATGGCATTTCGGAAGAGGGGACAGCTTGCTGGTAATCCAGGCGCGCTAGTGTCGGACGGAGTCGCGTTAGTAGACTTGGCGCGCGCCGCGTATAAGGATCTCGCTTGGCTGCCTGCCGTGGGGAAGCGGGAATTAGTCAGCCTGCTGATATCGAGCTGCACATGGGCAAACGGGAGGCTGACTGCGACCTTCAATCCGCCGTTTGAGGGTTTCGCCGATCACCTTTCTCGAGCAGCACACCCGGCCGCCGACCATTGTGATCAGCCGGGCGCGACTGTCGCGCTCAAGGCGATATTCCACCACCCTGCGCCTGGGACGCTGCGGCTGATCGCGCGGTTCAACGCGATGATCAGAAGTCAGGATGGCGGCGAAACTGAGAGGTGCGGACGCCTTAACCCATCGTCGGAATTGGATGTGGAAGCGGCCTAGAGTTGCAAGGCTTGCACGGCCTCTACGACCTCGTCGATGCGCCCCTCTTCTACATCGATCGACTTGCCAAAACCACTGCCCTTGCTCTGTTCGATCTCGACAGGCTCTGGAACCTAGACGCGCTCGGCCAGATCATCATTACAGGCGAGTGCCGCGATCATGTCGACGACGTCGGCGATCTTGGCCTTCAGTCTCTTTTGCTGTGCAAGCGGTAGCGCGATTACAGCGGCAGCAACCACAGCGGCGATCTGCGCGGTATCGGCGGCGGCGCCCTTGGTAAGGTCGGGCTGGCCCGTCAGAACTTCGCCGACCTTGCTTTCCACAAGTCCGCGAACACCGGCGCTCGCATCACCGTGCAACTGCGGCTTCATTGATCATCGCTCCTTACTGACGCTGAATAGCGGCGATTATATATTTTGTCCGTATTGTCCCGAATTTCCAATCAGCTAGCGGCCTCATGCCGAAGAGCACGGTGATAGGACAGAAAGAGCAGTTTTTGGTAATTCGGGAGCGCCGGCACCGAACGGGCGAGCGCCATTCCACCTGGCGCGCATGTAGGGACCGCGCTCAGCTTTCCATGAAACGGTCAAAACTATCGCTGATCTCTTCTTCCTCTTGATGCCAAGGACCATTGCTCTCGAAATGAAGGAGGGTGAGTTCCTGGTCATAGCGATCGGATCGCAAGCACATCTCAACGACTGGCTCGGGAAACCACACGCCGCTGTCCTGTTGAATGCCGGCCTTGGTCTCATTCGTGAATCCGCGAGTTACAGCGGTCGCGAGCGCAGGTAGCTCGTACACCTCATTCTTGGTGCGAATGTAGCGGCCCGAACGAAGCGCAGCTTTGCTCGGCTTCGCCCAATGGGCAAAACCCTCGTTTGACACGACGAGCATGGCCCTGGTCTCGGTGTATTCGAGCCATCGCAAGACTGCGGCCGTGAGCGACACACCGTATCGCGTCGCAAGCTCACCCAGTTTCTCGAAGTCAGGGCGAGCCTTCGCAGGGAGCTGTGAACGAAAATCGTGGAGTGGCATCAAAAGCGCCGCTGCAAATGCATCGGCTTCCTGTTCGATGCCCAACCCATCACGCTGCGTCACCGCTTCCTCGTCGCAATAGATCGCGAGATCATAGCTGGGATCGGTTTCGATCAGATCGCGGTGTAGGACGAAGTGCCCGAATTCGTGACCGATCGTATAGGCCCTGCGGCCTTCCGACTGGCCGACATTATACATGATCGCCCATTGCCGAGGCTGGCTGTCGCTGCAGACGAGGGCACCCACGCATCCTGGGATGTCCTGCTCCACAACCTCATGGATAGGGCCGTTCGGCGCGACATTGGTCGAATATTCCATCGCCAGGGTTGCGATGTCGACGGGCGCCTGATCGAACCGGTCTGCACCCAGCACCGTATCCAGCATCTGGGTGATACGTGCGGCTTCCTTCAGAGGGCGGGGCCGCGCGACCTGGCTCATTGGTCGTTTTTCGTGCCGAGGATTTTGGCCATTTCGCGAAGCTTTCGGCGCGTTTCGGGCGGCAGGCCGCTATAGGAGCGGTAGAAGGCCTTGTCCTCGGCTTCGTCGAGGGTCTGCTCGTCCCTGCCGAAGAGATAGTCCACCGTCACGTCCAGCGCCTTGGCGATTGCCGAGAGTTTCTCTGCGGATGGGCGCGGGGGATTCTTGTTCTCCAGTTCCCAGATGTAGCTCTTGGAGGATTCGGTTGCCTGGGCCAGCTGCTCAAGGGTCAGCTTCAGCGCTGTTCGGCGCTCCTTGATCCGGTCACCGAATTTTATCTCCATGAATGAGTGGCCCTTCAAAAGTTCGGAGTAGGATAACTCTAATACCCTTGACAGCGGCATGCAAGGAGCAGACGGTAAAGTTCAGAGTAGCGATATCGAGTTTATCCACAGGCTGAACAGGTCTGCCTTAAAGGAGGACAAGTTGAACGCGCCATTTCCGCCTCAGGGTCGCAACCCTTTCGACGATCCGCTGGACAGGATTCTTGCGGAGATTGGGCTCAGCACCCAGCTCCCGCCCTCGCTGCACAAGAAGGCGAGCGGGCGCTACGGATCGGTCCGGACCTATCTGGAGGCCGATCCCGAGTTCGAAGGTCAGATCGAGCATTTCTATCCCCAGGGATCGATGGCGATCGACGCAACCATTTCCAACCGCGGTACCGATGACGAGTATGATCTCGACATCGTCTCCCAGCTCGGCGGCCGATTCCGCCAGATGGAACCGCTGGCTATTCTCCTCGCCCTCGAGCGTGCTTTGGCCGACTATCCCGTTCAGAAAGTGGTGCGCCAGACCCGCTGCGTGACGCTTTATTATGCCGATCGCATGCACCTCGACATCACGCCCGCGCTCCGCGCTTATGGGACGCTCGATCGCGAAAGTTTCATCACCCATGGCAAGGGGCCTCAGCCCTCGGTCAGCGACTGTCTCGTAGACATGAACGCCTTCGGCTTTGCCAACTGGTATCGCGAGCGGACGCCGCTGGAATATCGCCTGGCCAAGGCGTTTCGTGATCACTGGCTCGCCCTGGATGCAGGCGGGATTCGCGCCGACGCCGAAGTCGATGAGGTTCCTGATCAGTGCGAGTTCACCGTGAAGAATATGGCGACGCTGGCGTTGCAGATCGTGAAGCGGTTTCGCAACATTCGTTATGCCAGTTATCAGGGACGCATCCCGCCTTCGGTCATGCTGTCCTACTATGCTGGCATGGCGGCGAAGCCAGACAGCACGCTTTCCGAGATGATCATCCGGATTGCGAACTGGATTATCGGCGATATCGAGAGCGCGTCGCTCTATGGCCGCGAGCTGCATGTGGCGAATCCGGTTTGCGCGGACGACGTCTTCACGGACCGCTGGCCCGAGAACGTCGCTCAGCAGAATGAGTTTGCCGACCACCTCAAGGATCTCGTCGCGGGTCTCGAATCCGCGAAGCGCGGCGCGATGTTCCCTGATCGACTGATGGATTGGCTTCGCAATCGCTTCGGGGACCGCGTCGTCACGAAGGCGGCTGACCGCATGGCGGAAGAGATCGGGGCAGGGGTTCAGTCCGCGGAACAGCGCTATACTCGTAGGGGCGGCTTGCTTCTGCCGAGCGCGGGGGTGGTCGCGGCCGTTGCCAGCCCGAGCATTGTCCAGGCCCACCCGCATAGCTTCTACGGTACCCGCATCTGATGGATAGGGGCGCGCTCACCATCGAAGCGCAATGCGCCGCGATGTGTCGGGCATGGCCGGGATTTGTCGTGCGGGGATTGGACCGTCGAGAGCAGAGCGCCCGGTGGACCGGGAAAGTCCGACCCCAGTTCAGCCGGTTTACCCTGGAAATCCGCTACAGCCTTGGCGATTTTCCTCACGTCCGCGTGATGGGGCCGCAACTGGTCCGGCTTCCAGGCAACGTCGAGGGCCAGCTCCCACATGTCTACCCGCCGGCGAATGATCCGACCCTTTGCCTCTTCGATCCTGCGGCAGACCAATGGGACTCGTCGATGGCGATCGCGGAGACGACGGTGCCGTGGGCATGCGATTGGCTCGCTTGTTACGAGCTCTGGCTCATGACGGGTCGCTGGACCGGTGGTGGCCGCCATGGTGCTGCCGTCCCCAACTTGGCGGGCGCCGTATGACCTATGTTCCTGCCCGACGTTCGGATGGCACGATCCAGCATATGCGCGTCAAGCAGCCTTGGCCGAAGGACCGCGTTTTCCGCATCCTGTCGATTGACGGTGGAGGCATTCGGGGCGTTTTTCCGGCCGCTTATCTCGCCGAGCTGGAGCAGCGCTTTCTCGGTGACCGATCGATCGCGAGTTGCTTCGACATGGTGGCTGGCACGTCGACGGGTGGCATCATCGCGCTGGCCCTGGCGCATGGTTTGACCGCGCGCGACGCGCTTCGAATCTATATCGAACGTGGGGACCGCATCTTCCCGCCTTTAAGCGGGTGGCGCAAATGGCATCGCATCCTCCGGTGGATCTCGCGGCCAAAGCACGATCAGGGCATCTTGAAAGAGGAGTTGCTCGCGATCTTCGGGGAAGCGGTGCTCGATCATGCCAGAACCCGTCTCGTTATTCCGAGCTTCGAAGGGCGATTTGGCGAGCCCTTCCTCTACAAGACGCCGCATCACCCGGATTACCAGAAAGACCGCCATAAGAAGTTCGCGCATGTCGCGCTGCACACGACTGCGGCGCCGTCCTATTACCCCGGGGTCGAAGACGATGGGTATGTCATGATCGATGGAGGTGTATGGGCCAACAACCCGGTGATGAATGCGCTCGTCGATGTGCTCTCCTGCTATGATATTCCCCGCGAAAATATCCGTATCCTAAGCATTGGGACTGGTGAGGCCGAGTTCACGGTGAATGAGAACGCGCGGGCGGGCGGGATCCGGCAATGGGCATTGATGCGCGCCTTTTCGGCAGCAGCACGCGCCCAGTCTAAGAACGCCCTTGGTCAAGCCTATCTGCTCGTGGGCAAAAACAACGTTTTGCGCATCGATCCGCCAGAGTCGGCAACGCCCATCGCTCTGGATGATGTCGTACGCTCAGTGCGCGAGTTGCCGCTGATGGCTCGAAGTCTCGCTGAGGGATCGGGGCATCATGTCGAGACGATGTTTCTCGCGGATTGCGTCGATCCATTCGTTCGCTGTCCCGCCGCTTGAAAGATGATGGTTTTGCTGGAGAAGACGTTACGCTCGGGCGATAAACGTTGAACATCGTTATGAAGACGGCAGTCTGAGAGCTACAGGACGGACGGAAACGGACCTTGATTGGAATCGGTCGCGGTTCGATCCATCGCGAGCTACGGTCTGCAGATGACCATTTTCTCGGATAAGTTATCGCGCCTTCACGAGACGATCACGCTAGTCAGCGGCTGCGGCAATGGTGAATTGGCGCATGCCCTGCAGGAAGGCCGGGATCGCACCGTGATAGGAGTCGGCTCAGGCGGCTCCGCGGTTGCTGCTGAATTTCTCGCGAGATGTCGTGCCACGCTTGGTTTCGAACGCACCGTCGTGATGACGCCGATGGAACTCGTTTTGTCTGGAGAGAGCTGTCGCGGCTGTGAGATTTGGCTGTTCAGCGCAGGCGCTGACAATCCCGATGTCGCCGCCGCTTACCGCACTGCGACGCAGTCAGGTGCTGTGGCCGTTCGGCTTGTCACCGTATCGCAGTCGGGCGCCACCGCAGTCGCGGCGGCGGCGAGCGCGAAAAGCTGTCTTTACGTACTTCCCGTGGCCGATCCGAAGGACGGTTTCCTCGCCACTCATTCGATGACGGCGATGATCACGGCATTGTTGCTGGCTTGCGACGCGCTCTGCGAGCGGCCGTCCGGCAATTCACTCGTGGACGCCTTTGCGCAGACGGCGCGGGAGCTACTCGCACCCGATTCGATCGCGGCCAACGCCATGCTCGGTTTTCGAACCGGGGATACGTTGCTGCTCTTATGCGATCCGCGCGTCAGAACCATAGCCGTACTGGTCGAGACGTCGCTTTGGGAAACCGGAATCGCGCCTGTTCAACGAACCGACTTCCGCAACTTCGCGCATGGTCGCCACGTCTGGGCAGCCAAATATCCGGACCAAATGTTCATCCTGGCGCTGACAGCCGCGGAAAGCCGTGCGGTGTGGCGTCCTATTGCCGAGGCGCTGCCGACCGGCTTGCGTGCCGGGGAGGTCGACTTTGGCGCCGCCGGGAGATTCCGGTGCGCGGTGGGCGTGTTGCAAGGCCTTCATATCGTCCGCTCGCTGGGCGATGCAGCTGGTATCGATCCAGGGAAACCGGGGCGCGGCGAGTTCGCAAAAGCAATCTACGACGACGCGAGCCTTGATCGGCTGTCGATGGAACTGTCGGGCGCTGCGCGGCACAAGCTGAAGGCACGAGAGGCCCACGACCCGCTCGATGATGAGGGCGCCTGTGTGTGCATGACCGCGCGAGAGCGCATTGAGAGGCTGAGAGAGGCCCGCTTCCGTGGGGTCGTGCTCGACTATGATGGCACGATCGTCACCACCCAGGCCCGGCTTGAAAGGCCCGATCCCCTGCTGATCGAGGAGCTTGTAAGACTTGTCGATGGTGGCATGATCCTCGGCATTGCAACGGGGCGCGGGGGATCGGTCGGTGACATGCTGCGCGAAGCACTGCCGGAACGCGTTCACGCCTCGGTCACCGTCGGCTATTATAACGGCGGACACCTCAGGATGCTTGATGTGAACATCGATGAGGACCAACCGCGACAGGATGCAGATATTCTGGGAGTGGCTGACTGGATCGAAGCCGAGGGCCTTTTGTCCGCCGGCAGGTCTGTGAAACGAGGCCGGGTGCAACTTGCCCTCAACCAGGCGCATCTCGCGGAACCGGCTCGATTTGCGGAAAGGATACGAGCCTGTCCAGAGGTAGCCGATGGGCGCGTTAAGGTGCTGCGCTCCCATCACAGTTTCGACCTGGTGCCGCAGCGCAGCTCCAAGCTTGCGGTCGTGAAGGCGGTGGTGGCGCGGGCTGGCGATCCTTCTGCAAAAGTGATCGGAATCGGCGACAGCGGTTCACCGCTCGGCAACGACCATGAGCTTCTTTCTGGGGCTTATGGCATCAGCGTGGACAGTGTTTGCGGGAGCCTTAACGGCTGCTGGACGTTCTTCGGAGACACGCTCACAGGACCGGCCGCAGTGTCGACGATGCTGCAGGCGATGCGAGTCGAAGATTCGCATGGCACCTTCGACATCGACCGCATAAACTCGACTGACGAGAACATAATTGGTACATAATGAGAACATGAATGATTCGCGGAACCTTTTGACGATGGCAACGGAAACGGTCGACGTTGTCGGAACCGGCTTCACGGTGCTGGACCGCATCTATGCGGACCTGCGCGCCGTCGCGTCGGAGGAACTAGGCGGATCCTGCGGTAACGTTCTGCTGTCTCTTGCCATGCTGAGCCGTTGCGTTGCGCCGGTTCTCAATCTTGGTCTGGATGACGTCGGCAACCGGCTCGTGGGCGAGTTCAAGGGCGCCGGCGCGGAAACAAGATTCATACGGCGTCGCAGCGACCGCCGGTCACCGGTCTTGGCGCAGCACCTCGATACCATGTCAGGGAGTCATTTCTTCGCTTTCACCTGCCCCGAGACGAACGAGGAACTGCCTCGTTACGAGCCGATCGAATGAGAGGATGTCGAGCACGCCCGGCCGATGCTGATGAACTGCGCGATCTTTTATACCGACCGTTTGTCAGACGCGATCGTGGAGGCGATGGAAACCGCCGCCGGAGCAGGGGCCATCGTCTATTTCGAACCTTCCGAGGTGAAGCGCGCGGACCTGTTTCGGCGCGCCGTCGCGGTGACTACCGTCCTGAAGTTTTCCGCTGACCGCCTCGACGGGTTCATGGATGAAGGCGTTCCGGGTACGGCGATTTCGATCGTCACTTATGGTGAGGCCGGACTGGAGCTTCGCATGGGAAGCAATCGGCATTGGTGCCATTCCTATCCGGCACCCGAAGTGCGCGATACCTGCGGGTCAGGCGACATGGTGAGTGTAGGCTTGATCGATTGGCTGCTGGCCCATCGCCCTTCGCGCCAGAGCGGCCTTGATCGATATGCTGGTGCCCGGCATCGAGGCCGGGCAACGGCTCGCGGCGGAGAATTGCGCCTATGTCGGCGCACGAGGCCTCTTCCGCCAACGTGGCGCGGCTTATGCGCGGTCAGTGCTCAGCGGCGAGGCCCAATAAGCACCCCTGCTCAGGCCGCCTTGCGGGTTGAGCCGATCTCGCGGGCTTCACCGCGCAGCTGATCGCGAAGCTCCATCAGCAACTCGCCGAGCATATTCCGACCCTGGCCGTTGACCTCACCCCACAGGCGGTTGACCTCGTTGTCGATCGTGGCTGCCTCAACGAGACGTGCCGATTGCGTGGATAGCAGCAATTCACGCAAGTCGGGGTGCTGCGTGAATTTCGCGCGCAGCACGCCTCGCATGCGATCGAACTTGCTCTGGGACCAGCCCGGCGCGACGTCCCAATAATAGAGGCCGTGTGCCGCCATGGCGAGCAACGCTGGTGAGGGCGCCGCCATCAGCCAGGCCTTAACCTCGGGCTTGCGCGCCTTGCCAGCCTGATAGGCGTGCTCGCTCGTCGAATAGACATCGCCCTCGAACTCGATCTCACGCCGGTACAGGTTGCTGAACGCGCCATACGGCTTCTCGCTTGCCCGATAGAATCGGATCTCGCCGTCGCTCATTCTCAGCCTCCTGTTGCAAATATGCACGTTCAGTAGCATGCAAATTAGCATGAAGCCGACTCGCAAGGAAAGGACTGATTTGGAGCGGCGGATCCGGCAAGCCAGGAAGCGTTCGCGCCTGACCAACGCGGCCTTGGCGGACCTGGCGAAAGTGGACCCAAGCCAAGTGTCCCGGATTTGCCGCGGCGATTTTCGCACTATCAGCGACAGTGTCGTGCGAATCTGCACGGCGCTGAAAGTTCCGATCGCGGCACGCCCCGCATCGTCCGGCGTGCGCGGCCAGTCTCAGCCGGATGCGGCGTCGGCAGCCGAAATCCGCACCGATGCGGCGTGGGCCCGCCTGGAAAAGTCCGTCCGCAAGGTCTGGGACCGGACGCCGCAGGGCGCTGATCGACTTGCCCGCGTGCTGGAAGCGGTCGCCGAGGCGCGGCGCGGATAGGGCAACAGACCACAGAGTCCGGCGGGATGCTGCCAAAACGGATCAATTGAAACGGCGGCGTCGGTGCCTGCAACGCGTCGACGGGCGATTACCGGATGCAATCGTCTGTCCAACGTGCCAACGTGCCGCTGGTACTTGCGGGGGCGCAAGCATCACGGAGGATAGAGCGGGTCCGAACCGCCGGTAGGTGGCACCGGCAGACAAGTGCGTGGGGAGGCTGGTGCGTGAAGAAAGATCTGGCCGAGAATCTTCTCGCGAAGATCATGGGCTGGACGGATGCGGAAAAGGCGATGCAGCGTGCGCGCCTCGAGAGCTTCGCCAGCTATAAATATGACGAGTATCAGCAATTCTCGCCCGGCCGCCGCTTCATTGAGAGCCTTGCGCTGTGGCTGGCGTAATTCGACGCGGGCAACGAACGCCGGACAGCCTATGATTTCGTGTGCAACCGGCTGATCTTCATCTCAATGGACGAGATGAACCATCTCGTCGAACTCAGTTTTCCGACGATCATCAGGCCGCTGCTCATCGCCGCCACGGCAGCCGAACTCGGCGTGGATCCGGATCATATCAAAGCGATTTTAGCGACACGAGAGTATCGAATGCGTTTGCGCCGAACGCTAGTGCTGGGGATGAGCGACGGCGCGAGGACGGACTGGTTCAGGCGCGCCAATCCGCAGGATATGTCCAACGAGCAGGTCTTCCACGCCTATGACGTTTCCGAAGGCAAGACCGGCGACATGGTCAAGAAACTGAAGTCGGCGCTCCGTCAGATTCTCGATAGGGACCCGACGGACGAGGAATCGCGCTTCGAACATGTCGTGCTGCTCGACGATTTTTCCGCCAGCGGGACAAGCGCTATCCGCCGGGATGACGACGGCGTGTGGGATGGCAAGATCCCGAAGATCGTCGCCATGCTCGACGCCGCCGACGGGCTGGGATCCGCGATCGCGGATGCCGGCGTAACGCTCGTGATCGTCGTATATGTCGCGTCGGAACAGGCCATCGTGCACACCAGGGAGCTGCTGGAGAGCCTGACATTCTCGAAGGGCTCGATCCTCTTCGACGTCGTGCACCGGCTTGGTGCTGAGGTCCGTCTCGACGATGTTGGAGATGAGCCCATTCTGGCGCTCGCAAACCAGGAACGCTATTTCGATCACTATGTAGACGATCAGCATGCGGCGGTCGGTAAAAAGTCGAAGCGCCTGGGGTATGCGGAAGGCCGTCTTCCCGTTGTGCTGGGCCACAACACCCCGAACAACTCGATCTTCCTGATCTGGGCGCCCGACGAGACGAACGTACGGGGGCTCTTCCCCCGGGTCGATCGCCACCGGAAGCTGCAATAGGATGAGAAACCCGTTTCGCATCCGCGCTTCCCAGCGGTCCGTCAGCGATGAGGAGTTCGTGCAGCTGTTCGGGGCGGGAGCGCTCGACCTAATGGAGAAAGTCGCCGATCCGTGGGGGGGGCTTGTCTTCCTCCGCAGTGCGCCTGGTGGCGGCAAGACCAGTTTTCTCCGCCTCCTGACTCCTCGGCCCCTCAGGCTGACCGATCAGCTTGCCGATACAGACCAGCAGGTGAAGGAGACGCGCGACGCGCTGCGCGACGTCGGTGCTCTGGCGTCATCGGGTCCGGACCTCTTGGGCACCATGGTCGTGTTCACCAGTGAATATAGAGAAATGGCCGGATTCGACCGCGCCAACGCGCTCTTTCGCGAATTGGTGAACTCGCGTATCGTCATCGCAACGCTGCGCGCCGTCCTAGATCGCGCAGGCCGCGCTTATCCCGAAGACCTCGACAAGATCCATTTTGATTGGGCGCCGGAATCGGGGGCAACCATTCCCGCCAGTGCCAATGGCCGCGACCTGTTCGAATGGGCGTCAGAGATCGAACGGGGCTTCTACGAGCGGATGGACGATCTTGGTGTTACGCCGCCGGTCAAGGGCGGGCACGCGCGGCTCGACGGCCTTAAATGGTTCGCCCATGTCCGCATCCGGGATCCCAAAGGGCCGGTGGAGGTGAAACGGGTTCTGCTGCTCGACGAGCTGCAGACCCTTGCACCCGGCCAACGCACCAGCTTGATCGAATTTGTGACGGCCGCTCGTGAGCAATGTGGTGTCTGGATTGCCGAACGCCTTGAGGCGCTCACCCACCGCGACCTGCTTTCGGAAGGGGCGCTGAAGGACCGCGACTATGAGGGCATCATCCAACTCGAGCGTCGCTGGAGCGGCTCCAAGGCGAAGGTGTTCGGCCGCTTCGTCGAATCCATTGCCAATCTGCGCGCCGCCAAGGCGGACGGGTTCGAGAACCGGAATTTCTTTACGCTCATTGAAGAGCATGACGACCTGACAGCCTGGTCTGAGCGTTTCGATGAGGCGAGCGTGAAGATCGAACACCTGATCGGCGACGCGAATGGCAACGGCAACAGGTACGATAATTGGCTGGACGAGGGGCGTGGTCGCTCCGGCTCGGCGCTCGATCGTGCCCTGCATTGGCGCACCACGCAGATATTGGTGGCGCGCGATCAGCGGCGCGCGCAATCATCTTTCGATTTCGACGCGCTGGCCTCCCAGGAGCTGGAAAAACGTGGAAGCAGCGCGACGGAGCGTGCAGCCGAACATTTTCTCCGCACTGAAGTGGAAGCGCCCATCTATTTCGGCAAGGACGTGCTCAGCGCCGTCTCATCGTCGAACGTGGACCAATATCTCGAGGTGGCGGGCGAGCTGTTCGAGGAAATCCTGGCAAAGATCCGATTCCGCCGCGAGCAACCGATGCCGCTATCGCCAGAGCGACAGGACGCCTTGATACGCAAGGTGGCCGCGTCGCGCTGGGAGGGTTTGGTACGTCGCTTGCCGCGGGGCTATGAGGCCAGGCGCCTGCTTGAGGCGATCGGGGAATATTGTCGTCAGCAGACCTTCAGGGAAAATGCGCCCTATGCCCCCGGAGTTACGGGCATTGCGATCACCATGCAGGACCGTGCCTTGCTGATCGATAGCCCGGATGACGATGTCCGCCATTTGATTCCGCTTCGCGACGTCTTGACGTCGTTGGTCGCGCACAATTTGCTGGTCCCAAAGCTCGATCATCAGAACAACGGGAAATCGCTCGTCGTCTTCTATCTCAATCGCCTGCTTTGCGTTCAGTTCGGACTTCCGCTGGGCTATGGCGGCTGGCGCGCAAAGTCGCTCAAGGATTTGATGCACTGGCAGGAGAAAGGCGCCAAAGCCGAGACGCTGGTCAAGGAGGCGACCCTTGTCTGACGATAAGGCGGTTATGCGCTGGGATCCTTACTCGCTCACGCGTGATGCCGAGTTTGACGGGTTTTGGCGTGCCCACCTCGGGAAGCGGGACCGGCTGATACTGCTGGTCCTGGGACGCGGGTTCGACGTGCGCGCTCTCGAAACCGCGACGCGGCTCAAGGGTGTCGGGGCGAACGTGGCGGTGTGGTTGCTCGCCTATGACAATGGCCTCAACGACAGCGCGAAACGATCGGCTTTGACCCAAGCGAACTACAACGGGCTGGTCGCGCTGTTCGGTACGGCCGCGATAACGCCCATCGATATCGCGATCGGGGGCACCGCGGGTGAGACCGCGACATCACGCAACACCAAGGCCGCGCTCGAAGCGGCTGGCGATTGCCTTCTCTTCGACGATGTTGTCGTCGATATCAGTGCGATGCCCCGTCTCGTGGCAATGACGACCGTCGCCGTTCTGCTAGCCAAGCTCGATGGCGTTGCGCGCGCCGGCGGAAAAAGCGTGAACCTCCACGTGACCACAGCGGAAAGCGTTGCGGCCGACAATGACGCTGCCCAGGGTACCTTGCAGGATCAGGTAACCTTGGTCGTAGGTTTTTCGGGGCAACTCACGTCGCAGACGACCGAAAACTGGCCTCGCGTGTGGTTTCCGGTCTTGGGAGAACGTCAGCAGGCGCGGCTCGACCTGATCCGCGATTTTATCGATCCCGACGAGATATGCCCGGTAATTCCGTTTCCCTCGCGTGCGCCGCGGCGCGGTGACGAGATCATCGATGAACACCGCGCGATCTTGTTTGACGAGTTTCAGATCGAACCGGCCAACATCCTGCTCGCGTGCGAATATAACCCTTTCGAGGCCTACAAGCAGATCTTCGTGGCGATGGACAGGTACCGGCGGGCACTCAGAGAGATGGGCGGGTGCAAGGCGTTCGTGTCGCCGATCTCGTCCAAACTCCTCTCGATCGGCGTGCTACTCGCTTGCTACGATCACCGCTTCGGTGACGTCTCCGGCGAGCGCCTCGACGTTGGCATCCCCTATGTCGAGACCGCTGTTTACGGCGATCCGATTCAAGACGAGCAGTCGGCGTACGAACTCTATTCGATGTGGATTCGCGGCGAGTGGGAAGAAGTTTGACGTGGCCGCTGCCCTCCCCGGAGCATGGAAGTGCCTAATCTGCGTAAAGGCGTGCATCGTATTTGGGGCGGTTAGCTCTAAAAACGGCATTGAAATGCCGCTTTGGGCACTACAGTGCCCTGCCTATTGCGGGCGGAAAATGCATGAGGCAGACCAAAACATCGGATGGACTCGGCGTCTTCGTAAAAGGGTGACGAGCCATGTCCTGGAAGGGATAAGTGTGATGTCAGTCTGGCCTGCAACCTGCGGTGAGATCATAACGGTGAGGATACTTCACGGGAGAGCGCACAGCTGCGGAAGCGGGCGGAAAAGTGGCTCACCGGCGCTTACTGCTACTGCCATCGCATGGCGTTCGATTGCGGAACGATCGCACCCGAACCGAACAAGCAAGGTAAAAAATACCGTAATTTCAGGTACTTGGAATTGAGCCGAAAGTGGTTTTGAGGAGCGATCAGCCGTATCGAACCCCTAAGCCACTAAAAAAGCACGCAAAACCGCCACGCTTCGTTGCCATGGTGACCCCTACGAGAATCGAACTCGTGTTTTCGCCGTGAGAGGGCGACGTCCTAACCGCTAGACGAAGGGGCCGTGCGCGGTGCGAGGCGGGCGTCTACGCGGGGGGCCGGGAATCGTCAAGCTGCGGCCCGATGTTGTCGCGGCCGGGCATCATCAGGCCCTGCAACGGCTGGCCGAACCGCGCGCGTCTGCCCTGCCGCATCGTTTCCATCAGCGGCGTAATGTCGCGCAGGAACCGGCGTCCCGTCATGTCGAGGAACAATTGCGCATCGCGGATGAAGTGCGATTTGTCGTGATAACCCGGCGCGACGCTCCCGAAGTCGATCGTGGCTGGATCCGTCTCCGCCATCGCCATCAGCGCGCGCATGAAGCGTATGCGACGGAGCAACAGCTTGGGCGCGAAGCCGAAATAGCGGCTGGCAACGCGCCGGACTTGCCGCGGGGAGATGTCGAGCCGGTCGACGATCCTCGCAACGTCGCCGACCGCGGGATCGAGCAGCGCATCGGATAGCGCACGGATTACAGCCTCGTCCTCGCCGGGCGGCAGCAGCCAACGGCGAAGCGACATATCGAGCGTCGCGACGATCGCTGCGTCATCGTCGGCGGCGGCGAGCGTCGTGTGAAGCCGGCGTTCGGCGAATGCGCCGATCACGCCGGAAAGAGGCGTCACGCGATTGGCGAGCTTGTCCGCGGAATGCGGGATCAGACGCGACCAGCCGAGCGGGGTGAGGCCGAAGCCGATCAGCCGGCCGCCGTTGCTTTCGACGTGGATCGGGTGGCTGGTCGGGCCGAACAGGACCGAACCGTCGGTCCATTCGTGCCGCCAGTGACGGATGCGCGCTCGCACCGGTCCGGCATTAAACGTCAGCGCGATATTGGCGGGGCCGGGGGCGTAGATGTTGCTGCGGGGAAAGGATCCGGCTGGTCCCGAATCATAGATTGCGTAGTCGATGACAAATTGGGCCAGATCGCGAGCAGGGGTATGAAATCGCGCGCGAACCGGTCGATCGTCAGGCGCGTCGACGTGGTCAATTGCTTTCAAGCGCGCGCCCCCCAACGTCGGTCTTCGCCGATGTGGGATCATTCAGCCCGATCGCCGCTGCAATAGCAAGCGGTTAGAATTACGCGGCTTTGCGCCGCTCCGCCATTTCCGCGTTGAGCATTTCGGCCAGCAGGAACGCCAGTTCGAGCGACTGGCCAGCGTTCAGGCGCGGATCGCAGTGCGTGTGGTAGCGATCGGCGAGCGACTGTTCGGTAACGTCGACCGCGCCGCCGGTGCATTCGGTCACGTTCTGCCCGGTCATCTCGGCATGGATGCCGCCCGCGTGCGTGCCCTCCGCGCGGTGGACGGCGAAGAAACCGCGCACTTCGGCCAGGATACGATCGAACGGCCGCGTCTTGTAGCCGTTGGCGGCCTTTACGACGTTGCCGTGCATGGGGTCGCAGCTCCACACCACCGGATGGCCCTCGCGAGTCACGGCGCGGACGAGGCGGGGCAGGGCCGCTTCGATCTTGTCGTATCCGTAGCGGGTGATGAGCGTCATGCGGCCGGGGATGCGGCCCGGATTGAGCGTGTCGAGCATCCGCAGGAGCACATCTGGTTCGAGCGTTGGCCCGCATTTTACGCCGATCGGATTGCCGATGCCGCGCAGGAATTCGACGTGCGCCGACCCCTCGAACCGGGTGCGATCGCCGATCCACAGGAAGTGCGCCGACGTGTCATACCAGTCGCCGGTCAGCGAATCCTGCCGCGTCAGCGCCTGTTCGTAGGGCAGCAGCAACGCTTCGTGGCTGGTGTAGAATTGCGTCTGCGCCAGTTGCGGCACGGTTTCGGGATCGATCCCGCACGCGGCCATGAACTCCAGCGCCTCGCCGATCCGATCGGCGGTTTCGGCATATTTCTTCGACCACGGGCTGCGGCCCATGAAATCGTGCGTCCAGCGATGGACCTGGTGCAGGTTCGCGTACCCGCCGCTGGCGAACGCGCGCAGCAGGTTCAGCGTCGCCGCGGACTGGCTATACGCGCGCACCATGCGCTGCGGATCGGGGATGCGGCCTTCCGGGGTGAAGGCGATGTCGTTGACGTTGTCGCCGCGGTAGCTGGGCAGTTCGACGCCGTCGATCGTCTCGGTATCGGTCGAGCGCGGCTTAGCGAATTGCCCCGCCATGCGGCCGAGCTTCACCACCGGCAGTTTCGATGCGTAGGTCAGGACGACCGCCATCTGCAGGATGACGCGGAAGGTGTCGCGGATATTGTTGGCGCTGTGTTCGTGGAAGCTTTCGGCGCAATCGCCGCCCTGCAACAGAAACGCCTTGCCCGCGGCGACCTTCGCCAGATCGGCGGTCAAATTGCGCGCTTCGCCCGCGAAGACGAGCGGGGGGAAGCTGCCGAGCGTGTCGGTCGCCGCGGTCAGAGCCGCGGTATCGGGATATTGGGGAAGCTGGCGCGCCTCATGCGTGGTCCAGCTGTCGGGGGCCCAATTGGCGGCCATCGTTCACGTCCTTCGGTTACGATCGGTCCGATGCGGGATTTTGTGTGGGGGTGCAATGAAGGAAAGCTATCGCCGCCTTCAATCCAGTCCGTTCTCCAGAAACCGCTCCGCCACCGCGCAGTGCATCGCGACGCCCTTGGCCAGCGTGGCCTCGTCGATCGTCATGCGGGTATTGTGGAGCGGGGGGTTGGTGCGCGGGTCGCTGCCATCCGCCGCCACGCCGATGAACGCCATCGCGCCCGGCACGTCGCGCAGCACGTAGCTGAAATCCTCGCCGCCCATCATCGGCGCGGGCATGCGCGACCAGCCATTCTCACCCGACAATTCGCCTGCGATATCGCGCATCATCGCGGTCGCGCGCGGATCGCACATCGTGACGGGATAGCCTTCGTCAATCGACACCTCCGCCACGCAATCGTGCGCGGCGGCGATGCCCTGTGCGATGCGGCCAAACGCCTCGCGCGCGGTGGTTCGCGTTTGTTCGGACAAGGTTCGCAGCGTTCCCATGATCTTCGCTTCGTCGGGGATGATGTTGTGCGAATTGCCCGCGTGGATCTGCGTGATGGTCAGCACCGCCGGATCGGCGACGGGGATGCGGCGCGCGATGAAGGTCTGCAGCGCGGTCACGATCTCGCACGCGATGGGAATCGGATCGCGCGCGTCGTGCGGCATCGCGGCGTGGCCACCGCGGCCGCGGATCGTGGCGTTGACGGTATCGGTGGAGGCTAGCAGCGGACCCTCTCGACCGACGAACACGCCAGCCGGAGCATTGGGGGTGATGTGCAGCGCGAACGCGGCGTCGGGCTTCGCAATGTCGAGCAGGCCGTCCTCGATCATCCAGCGCGCGCCGTGATGACCCTCTTCGCCGGGCTGGAACATGAACACGATCGTGCCGGGAATTTCGTCCTTTCGCGCGCAGAGCGCCTTCGCCGCGCCGACCAGCATCGCGGTATGTGCGTCATGCCCGCAGGCGTGCATCGCGCCCGGAATCGTCGAGGCGAACGGCAGGCCGGTTTCCTCGGTCATCGGTAGCGCATCCATGTCGCCGCGGAGCAGCACGGTGCGACCGTTGCCTCCCTGCGAACCACGAAGAATCGCAACGAAGCCGGTGGTCGATGTGCTGTCGTGGATATTGAGCGGCAGGTCGGCGATCGCGGCCTTGATCTTGGCGGTGGTCAGCGGACAGTGCAGGCCGATTTCCGGCTCGGCATGGATCGCGCGGCGCAGGGCGACGACATCGTCCAGCTGCGCGGTGCCGATGGCGGTCCAGTCGGTGCGGTTGGCGAGGGTGGTGGTCATGGAGCGACTCCTTTGCCATCAGCTTACGCTCGCGCCGCCCGCCCGTCACCCCAGGCCATCCCGTCAACCGAACCCATTCCGTCACCGCAGCGCCTTCCGTCACCCCAGCGAAGGCTGGGGTCTCGAGCGGCTCTTGTCCCGCGCCGTCGCCAGAGACCCCAGCCTTCGCTGGGGTGACGGTCATGTTGCTGAGTGAGGATTACTCCGTCGAAGTGACCGATTATTTTGCTGGCGTCGTCACCGGCGTTCGCCGCACCGTCATGATCTTCACCGTGGGCTCCAGCATCTGACCTTTCATCATCCCCACGCCCTTCGTCACCGACCTGGGCATCGGCAGGATGCGGCGGACGATGTCCATTCCTTCCACCACATGGCCGAATACCGCGTAGCCGGGATCAGTCGCGGTTGCGTCCATCGATTTGATGTCGCCGACCAGGATCACGAAATCGCCGTTCGCGGTGCCGGGCTTGCCCATCGCCATGGAGATCGCGCCATCGGTGTGCGACAGGCCGGTCTTCGTTGTCGGTTCATGCGCGATCGAGGGCAGCACGCGTTTCGGATCGTTCTGTGCGCCGAACTGGATGAAGCCGTAATTCTCCTGCACCTTCACCGCGCGGTAGAAGACGGCGCCGTCCAGCCGCTTGCCGTCGACGTAGCGCAGGAAATTGGCGACCGTGACCGGCGCCTTTTGCTTGTCCAGCGCGATGACGATCGAACCCTCGGCAGTGGTTAGCGTTACCCGGACGAGGCCGACCGGTACCGGCGCGGGCGTGGGAGCCGCGACCGGTGTGGGCGCGACCTGCGCTACTGTCGGCGAAGAAAGCGCCAGCAGCGCGAGCGCAAACATCCGCATCAGGCGAGCTTCACCAGCATCAGCGCCAGCGACGGCGTTGCACTGCCCGACAATTGGATCGCATAAGTCCCCGGCGTCAGCTTGAAATCGACCATTTTCCGCACGCCGGTGCATTTCGGGCCGTGGTCGTGCGCGCTGGACGCCACCGCCTTGCCGTCCTGCACCAGATCGACCCAGGCCGCGCCGCCCAGAGCCAGGCGATACGTTCCCGCGGTCACGATCGACACCGCCAGCGTCCCGCCATTGCTGTCGACCGCCGCCGCTTTCTCGGGCGCTGGGCTTAGCGCGAGATGCTTGGCGGGATGGAGCGACACATTCGCGGCCTTGCCGACCGACACCGTCGCGCCGTCGCCCGGTTTTACGCCCGCGCTGACCGGAATCTGCTCGCTCCACCCGGAAAACTCGGCGGGCAGAGCGACGCGAACGTTGGCGCACGAGGCTTCGGCCGCCGGTTCCTGCGCCACCGCGGCGGTGATGGGAAGGAGAGCTAGAATCACGGCAAAGGTCGGGCGCATGGAAACTCCTGTGGATCGTCTCACTGTAGCGTGCCCCGGGGACGATTGCACCCTGAGCTAACACCCCACGCCCTTTCCCTTGCGGCAACTTGCGCGGCGCTGAACGGTGTGTTGATGTAAGGTTCGAGGGAGAGGTCATGGCGACGACGGCACCGGCCACATCACGGGAATATGCCTCGATTCCCGCGCCGCCCGGCCTGCCGGTGGTCGGTCACCTCCACCAGATCGCGCGCGCCGGGCTGATCGGGCATCTGCTGCGCGTGTCGCGGGATTTTCCGGACGGCATCTTCAAGCTGAAATTCGGCAGCCGTGTCGGCGTATTCGTCACCGACCCCGATCTGGTGGCGGAGTTGTCGGACGAGACGCGGTTCCGTAAAATGCCGGGACCGGGCCTGCGCGTGGTGCGCAAATTCGCCGGCGACGGGCTGTTCACGGCGTTCAGCGAAGAACCGAACTGGGGCAAGGCGCACCGCATCCTGCTGCCCGCGTTCAGCCAGCGCGCGATGCGCGGCTATTTCGACATGATCGTGGAGGTTTGCGACCAACTGGTCGACAAATGGACGAAGGCTGCGGGCACCGACGTGCTTGTCGCCGATGACATGACGCGGCTGACGCTGGATTCGATCGCGATCGCCGGGTTCGGGCACCGCTTCAATTCGTTCGAGCGCGAGGAACTGGACAGCTTCCTGCAGGCGCTGGGGCGCGCGCTGTCGGCGGCGATGAGCACGATCACGCGGCTGCCGATCCAGAACCGTTTCGCGAAGAAGGCGAACGCGCAGTACGAAGCCGACATCGCCGAGATGAACGCTTTGGTCGACGGCATCATTGCCGATCGCCGCGTGCATCCGACAGATGGGCGCGATCTGCTTAACCTGATGCTGACCGCGATCGACCCGGAAACGGGCGAGGGGCTGGACGACATCAACATCCGCTACCAGGTGCTGACCTTCCTGATCGCGGGGCATGAGACGACGTCGGGGATGTTGACGTTCGCGTTCAGTTACCTGCTGCGCAACCCGACGATATTGGCGCAGGCCTATGCCGAAGTCGATCGCGTGCTGCCAGGCGACGTGCGGCCCGATTACGCGCAGGTCGCGAAGCTGGAGGTGATCGAACGCATTCTGAAGGAAGCGCTGCGGCTGTGGCCGACCGCGCCCGCGTTCAGCGTCGCGCCGTTCGAGGATACGCTGATCGGCGGCCAGAACGGGAAGGCGGGTTGGCTGATGCGGAAGGACCGCCCGGTCAACGTCTTCGGCCCCGGCCTGCATCGCTCGCCCGCGGCATGGGACGATCCGGAGGAGTTCGACATCGACCGCTGGCTGCCCGAGGCCGAGGCCGCGCGGCATCCCCATGCCTACAAGCCGTTCGGCAATGGCGAGCGCGCCTGCATCGGGCGGCAGTTCGCGATGGTCGAGGCCAAGATTGCGCTCGCGATGATGCTGCGCGCCTTCTCGATCAGCGATCCGCATTCGTACAAATTGCGGATCAAGGAAACGCTGTCGATCAAGCCCGACGAGTTTTTCATGCGTATCCGGCTGCGCCAGCCGCGTGAGCGGTTGCAGATCGGCGTGTCGGAGATCGTCGAGGACAGCGAGGTCGCTGCGGTCGCGGGGACGGGTCAGCGGTTCGCGGTGCTGTACGGATCGTCGCTCGGCACCGCGCGCGACATTGCGGAGGAGATCGCGGAACGTGCGCGGGTCGACGGGTTCGAGGTCGTGGTGCGCAGCATGGACGACAGCTTCAAGGGCGGCGCGGAGCCAGAGGACAAGGTGATCGTGATCGTCACCGCAACCTACAACGGCCGCGCGCCCGACACCGCGATCGAGGTGGAACGCGCGCTGGATGCGGGGGCTTTCGCCCCTGAAAATATAAACGCCGCGGACTGGAGCGGTGCGCGGTTTGCGGTGCTTGGCGTCGGTAACAGCCAGTGGCCGAACTATCAGGTCTTCCCGAAACGCGTCGACGCCGCGATCGAGGCGACCGGCGCGACGCGGCTGATCGCGCGTGCCGAGGCCGACGGGCAGGGCGATTTCGATGGCGCGGTGGCTGGCTTCGTCCGCGACCTCTGGAAGGCGTTGGGCAGCGATGCCGGACCGAGTGAATCGTCTGCGTCGCTGTCGCTATCGGTTGTCGATTCGGGTGAAACTCGCTCGCGCGTCTTGCCAGAACACGCGCAACGGCTGGAGATCGTCGGCAACGACGAGATGGTGAAGCCCGCCGACGGCCTGTGGGATTTCGCGATCGAGCCGCCACGGCCCTCCACGCGGCTGATCCGCATCCGCTTGCCCGACGGACAGGTCTATCACACCGGCGATCACATCGCGGTCTATGCGCGTAACCGGCCGGATCTGGTTCGGCGCGCGGTCGATCGGCTCGAGCTGGACGCGGCGGCGCAGTTGCGCGTGGACGGGCAGGGCGGGCGATTCAAGCATCTGCCGCTGGGACAGACGGTGACTGTCGGGCAATTGCTGACCGATTTCGTCGAACTGTCGGATCCGCTTCCGAAACGCGCGCTGGCGGTGGTTGGGGCGTCGACACGCTGCCCGGATACGAAGGCGAAATTGGCGGCGCTCGAAGCCCACTATGATACTGCAGTTGCGGGAAAGCGCATGACGTTGCTCGACCTGCTGGAGGCGCATCCGGCCGCCGAATTGTCACTCGACGCGCTGGTCGAGCTATCCGCGCCGATCAGCCCGCGATTTTATTCGATCGCCTCTTCGCCGCTCGTCTCGCCCGACACCGCCGATCTGATCGTCGGCACGATGGCCGCGCCCGCCTGGTCGGGTCTCGGCGAGCACCGCGGCTTTGCGTCGAGCTACATGCAGGAGGTCGCCGCCGGCGACCATGTGTTCGGCTACGTCCGCCGCCCCAACCCGCCCTTCGCCCCGCCCGCCGATCCAAGCGTGCCGATGATCTTGATCGGTCCCGGCACCGGCTTCGCCCCGCTCAGGGGTTTCCTCCAGGA
Organism: Sphingomonas sp. SUN019; assembly: GCF_024758705.1. Classification (NCBI taxonomy): domain Bacteria; kingdom Pseudomonadati; phylum Pseudomonadota; class Alphaproteobacteria; order Sphingomonadales; family Sphingomonadaceae; genus Sphingomonas; species Sphingomonas sp. SUN019. The sequence goes on from NZ_CP096971.1 coordinate 3,438,838, forward strand.
ACGTGCCGCGCAGCAAAAGGTAGGCGAGCGTGTCGCGCCAAGCCTCGTATTCTTCGGTTGCCGTCATCCCGACCACGACTGGTTCTGCCGCGACGAAATGGAGCGGTGGCAGGCGGACGGCGTGGCGGAACTCTACACCGCTTTCTCGTCGGTTCCGTCGCATCCGTGGAAATTCGTCCAGGATGCGCTCTGGGCCGAACAGGAAAGGGTCTGGCGCGCGATCGAGGCAGGCGCGTCGATCTATCTGTGCGGCGACGGCAAATTGATGGCCCCAGCCGTCCGCGACACGCTGATCTGCATCGCGATGCAACAGGTTGGCGAGGAGCACGCGAAAGGCTCGGCCTGGCTGGAAAGGATGATCGAGACGGGGCGCTTCCATCAGGACGTATTCGGCTTCGGAAAATAGCTGCGTCGACACGACAAAACTTTCCTACACCAATCATTTCTGTTTTGATGCTTTCAATGATCCGCGCGCGCTACGATAGAGTTCTACAAACACCGCGATGGTCGAAAAGCCGGGCAAGTATGTCGTTTTCCCGGAACCTTCGGAACTTTTGGGCACATCCACGGTGCTATTGTAAGCCGTCGATCGCTGGTCCAGCATCGTCATAACAGCCGGATCACGGCGGAAGGAGAGGCCGATGCAGCAGTTGAGCGCGATGGATGCGTCGTTCGTTTATCTGGAGACGCCGCACACGCCGATGCACATCGGGTCGGTCGCAATCTACGATCCGTCCACCGCGCCGGGCGGGTTTGTGCGGTTCAAGGACATTCTGCAGTTCATCCAGGCGCGCCTCGGCGGGGCGCGGAGTTTCCGGCAGCGGCTGGTGCGGGTGCCGTTCGATCTCGATCATCCGTATTGGATCGAAGACCCCGAATTCGACATCGAATTCCACGTCCGCCACATCGCGCTCCCCAAACCCGGCGACTGGCGGCAATTGTGCATTCAGGCCGCGCGGCTGCATTCGCGGCCGATGGATCTCGCTCGGCCGTTGTGGGAGTTCACCGTCGTCGAGGGGCTCGACAATATCGACGGTCTCCCGCCGGGTTGCTTTGCGCTCGTCAGCAAGGTGCACCACGCTGCGATCGACGGGATGAGCGGGGTCGAGATGTCGGCCGCGGTCCATTCGGTCGACGCTGATGTGACCGATCCCGACAACTCAGACACGTGGCGGCCGGAGAATATGCCGAACGTCGCCGATCTGCTGGTGCGCAGTTATTTCAACAGCCTGATTCAGCCGATGCGCGTGATGGAAACTATCGGGCGGTCGCTGCCCGGGATGGCGCGGCTGACGAGCGAGGTGCGCAAGGGCGACGTATCGATCCGCAATGCACGACCAGCGCCGCGCACCCGCTTCAACCAGCGCGTCGGCCCGCATCGCGTGTGGGATGCGGTGTCGTTCCCGCTGAAGGACATTCGCGCGATCAAGGAAGCGGTGCCCGGCGCGACGGTCAATGACGCGATTCTGGCGATCGTCGGCGGGGGGCTGCGCGCGTATCTGAAGGACAAGGGCGAACTGCCCAAGGACACGCTGACCGCAATGGCCCCTATCTCGGTGCGGCAGGAGGGCGAAAAGGCGGCGCTCGGCAACATGGTGTCCGCGATGGTTGTCGGGCTCGGCACGCAGATCGAGGATCCGCTGGAACGCCTGCGCTTCGTGCATGACGAGGCGGTCAATTCGAAGGCGATGACCAACGCGGTCGGTGCGAAGACCCTGTCCGACTACAGCCAGCTGATGCCATCCGCCCTCGCCGGATTGGCGGCGCGGCTCTACACGCGGGCGGGCGCGGCGAACGCGCACGCACCGGCATATAATTGCGTCGTCACGAACGTGCCGGGCAGCCGCGTACCACTGTATTTCTGCGGTGCGCGGATGGTGGGCATGTACGGCACCGGGCCGGTGTTCGACGGGATGGGACTGATCAATCCGGTCTACAGCTATGGCGATACGATCGCGATCAGCTTCACCTGCGACCGCGACATGATGCCTGACCCTGAGGTTTATGCGCAGGGCCTGCGCGACAGCTTTGCGGCATTGAAGGCGGCGGCGGTGAAACCTTCGTCCGCACCGCCGGTTAAGGCGAACGACGACAAACCAGCGGCGAAGCGACCGGCGCGAGCCCGCAGCAAAGGAGCAAGAAATGGCTGACGACACGAAGAGCGCGATCAACGCAACCGCCGCCAGGACTAAGGCTGCGACCGACAAGGCTGCGGGTGCCGCCAAGGACGCAACGGACAAGATGCGCGCGGGTGCGCAAAGGGCACAGGACACGTTCCGCGAAAAGGTCGCCGACCCGGCCAAGCGCGCTGGCGAGGCGATGAAGGAATCGGGCAAGAAGGTCGCCGAGGGATCGCAGACGATCGGGGTGAAGATGATCGACCAGGCCGAACAGAATGCGCGCGAGGCGTTTTCCGCGATGCGCGATGCGGCCAAGGCGAAGGATCTGTCCGAGGTGATGAAGATCCAGGGCGATTATCTGCGCGAACAAACGAACCGGTCGATGAACCAGGCGCGCGAGATCGGCGAACTGATCGTGCAATTCGGCAAGGACGCCGTCGCGCCGATGCGGGGTGGGAAGGGCTGAGGTCTATCGACGCCGCCCCGGCTCTCGCCGGGGTGGCTCAACTTGTGGCAAACAGGCTCTTTCCAGCCGTCGGGAACCGCCTTACGCTGCCGAAATGAAATCCATTCTCCTAGCCGCCTCCGCGCTGGCCGCCGCCTTCTTCTCCACCGCCGCAACCGCACAATCCGAACGCTTTTCGGTGATCTTCGGCGGCCGAAACGTCGGGCATCTGAACGCCGATACGACCGGCGACCAGACGTTGATCGACTTCGATTACAAGAACAACGGTCGCGGTCCGACGATCAAGGAGACGATCCGAACCGACGCGACCGGGCTGCCCGTCGCGTGGAAGATTGACGGGACGACGACATTCGGCAGCAAGACCGCGGAAAACTATGCGGTCACCGGCAGTCGCGCGACTTGGACCGATTCCACCGGTCCGGGAAAGGCGGCTCGCGGCACTGGCCTCTACGTCGCGCAGGGCGCCAGTCCGTGGGCGCTCGGCCTCTACGCCCGAGCCTTGCTGAAAGACGCCGACAACACGATGCCCGCTCTGCCCGGTGGGACGCTGCGGCTGACCAAGGGCGAGGCGGTGACGATCACGGGTAAGGGTGGCACGCTTCAAACCACCGCCTATGATATTTCGGGTATCGACCTGACCCCGACGACGATGCTGCTCGACGCCGAGGGCGATCTGATCTCGATCGTGTCGGCCGACTTCATCATCATCCGCGATGGCTATGAAGGCGAGGAAGAACGGCTGCGCGGGCTCGCCGCGAAATGGTCGACCGATCGCTATGTCGCGATCCAGAAGAAGGTCGCGCATGACTATAGGGCGCCGGTGCGGATCAGGAACGTCCGCCTGTTCGACGCGAAGACCGCGACGCTGACGAAGCCGATGTCGGTGCTGGTGAACGGCCGCACCATCGCGGCAATCGAACAGCCCGACAGCCCCGCGACGCCGGGCGAAGTTACGATCGACGGCGATGGCGGCACGCTCATACCCGGCATGTACGAAATGCACGCGCATCTCGGGCAGGACGACGCGCTCCTGAACCTGATGGCCGGGATCACCACGGTTCGCGACATGGGCAACGACAACGCGGTGCTCGCCGAACTGTCCAATCGGATCGACGCCGGGATCATCGGCGGGCCGCGGATCATCAAGAGCGGCTTCCTGGAGGGCCGCAGCCCGTTCAGCGCCAACAACGGCTTCGTCGTGGAGAGTCAGGCGAAGGCGATCGACGCGGTGCGCTGGTACGGTGCGCGCGGCTATAACCAGATCAAGGTCTACAACTCGATGAACCTGGCGTGGGTGCCGGCGATCGTCAAGGAGGCGCATGCGCTCGGGATGCGTGTCGCCGGACACGTGCCTGCATTCTCCACCGCCGACGCGATGATCGCGGCGGGCTATGACGAGATGACGCACATCAACCAGTTCATGCTCGGCTGGGTCATCAAGCCGAGCGAGGACACGCGCACGCTGTTCCGCCTGACCGCTCTGAAACGGCTGCCCGCGCTCGACCTGAACAGCGCGCCCGTCCAGCGGACGATCCAGGCGATGGTCGATGGCAAAAAGGCGATCGACCCGACGATCGGTATCCACGAACAACTGACGCAGAATCGCGATGGTCAGGTGCCGCCGGGCGCGGTCGACTATCTCGACCATATGCCGATTGGCTATCAGCGCGACGCGAAGAAAGCGTGGGTCGACACCAGCGCGCAGGGCGACGATGCGGCATACCGCGGGGCGTTCGACAAGATCATCGCGACGACGAAAATGCTGCATGATCGCGGCGTCTTCATCGTGCCGGGGACCGATACCGGTGGATCGTTCACCTATCACCGCGAACTGGAATTGCTCACGCGTGTGGGCTTCACCCCCGCGCAGGTGGTGAAGCGCGCGACCTACGACATGGCGGGCTATCTGGGCGAGGACCAGGCGACCGGATCGATCGCGCGCGGCAAGCGGGCGGATTTCTTTCTGGTTCTCGGCGATCCGACGAAGGACGTGAAAGCAATCAAGACCATTCGCATGGTGGTGAAGGACGGCACGGTCTATTTCCCGAGCGAAGTTTATCCAGAATTCGGGATCAAGCCGTTTGCGGAGGCGCCGAAGGTGACGTTGGCGAAGACGGCCAAACCGTAGACATCTTCCGTTCGCCCTGAGCGAAGTCGAAGGGCACGTTGGAGCGTGGGCTTCGAATTCGCTCAGCCCGAGCGAAGTTTTTTTTGGGAGGCTGCGTTGTGTCGTCAGGCGTGCCCCGCCGACGGATAGAACAACGCCCGCATCCCGGCGCGGTTGAACGGTTTCCAGTCGTCCTCGGGCTGGGCAAGCCGGTCGGCGACCGCGTACAGCACCGCCGGGTTCACACCCAACCCGCAATGGCTGCCGTGAACCTCGATATTGTCGCTGTTGGTGCTGAACGGTTCGACGCAATTCTGCCATGCGACGATGCCATCCTCGCGGCTCCAGATCGCAGTCGAGGGGACGGGCGGGGGCGTCGCGCTTTCGCGAAGCTGCTCGCGGGTGTGCGCATCGTCGACGCGCTGACCGGTCAGCAGTTCATACGCGCGCCAGACATTGGTCGCGCGCGGTGAGCCGGTGAAGGGTGAGCCAAGCGAGATGACTTGCCGCACCGCGTCGGGCGCTTGTCGGCTGACCATCCGCGCCATGATGCCGCCGAGGCTCCAGCCGACCAGGCTGACCTTCTTGCCGGTCAGGTCGTGTACCGCGCGCAACCGTTCGACGAGCTTCTCTCCCTCACGTCCGATCGCCTTCGGACCCAGGTTGCGGCCGAGTTCCCACGCGTGCGCGTCATACCCCATGCGGGTGAGGTAACGCCGGATCACCGTCGTCGAGATGTCGGACGTCGTGAAGCCAGGTAACACTAGCACAGGGTGTCCATCACCCTTGGGCGCGGAGCGCAGCAACGGCGCGGCCCATGGCAGCGAGCCGAGTTCGACCAAAGCGCGCGGCAATTCGGTCAGCGCCAAAAAAGGCGATGGCGGACGAATGTCGGGCTGGCGCGATGCGGGTGCCAGGTGGGCGGCGGTGGCCATAGAGGAATCTCCTGTCGTTACGCGGTCAACGCGCTGCAGTGCACAAAAGTTCGATCGGTTGATGTGGATCAGGCTGTATCGTAACCGTAAGCGCGGTGCTGCGCGGCGTTGCGGGCCAGATCTAGGCTGAGGATTGCGAGGTCATGCGCGTTTCCGGCGCGGTCGCGGACCTGATCCTTCAATAATGCCTCGCCGCGAAAGCCGAGGCTTTCGAATAGCGCAACCGATCCGCCCTGGTCGGGGGTCATCGCCGCGGTCAGCTTGGCCAGTTTGCGGTTCACCGCTAGGCGGAAGATCGCCTCGAGCAGGTCGCGTCCCAGCCCGGCGCCGCGACGCGCGGACGACACCAGCAACCGCACCTCGCCAACATGCGCGCTCCAGCCCAGCGGATCGTGGACCAGCGCGACGGTGCCGACGACCGCGCCGTCCTCCTCTGCGATCATGCTGTCGATCCAGCCGTCGTCGATCGCCGATAGCCATGCCTCGATCACGCGCGGGTGCTTCAGGTCGCGGCCGAGGAACAGCAGGTCGTGTTCGGGCAGGCTCTGCGCGAACGCCAGCATCGCATCGCTGTCGGTGGAGCGAAAACGGCGGATGCGATGCGTCATGTCGACCTTTCAGCGAGCCATTGCGCCAGCGCAGGCCACATCCGTTTGACGGCGTTACCGCCCGCGACCAGGCTGACGTGGCCCCCCTTCATCACGATCTCCTGCTTGTCGGCGGAGCCGATCATGCCGATCAGCGGGGCGGAGGCTTCGCGGGGCACGATATGGTCGTGTTCGGCGGCGACGTGCAGGAACGGTGCGGTGATCGTGGACAAATCGATGTTGCGGCCACCGATCTGCATCTCGCCATGCAGCAATTGATTGTCCCACATCAGCATCCGCGTCGTCTGGCGGAAATATTCGCCCGCCAGCGGCAATGTGTCGTTGTTCCAGCGTTCGAACATCCGGAACGACTTTACGAATTCGTCGTCCCAAAGATTGTCGTACAGACGGATGTTGCCCGCCGCGCGCGCCGCCGGGCGCAGCAGATCGAATGCGGAATAGAGCATCTCGCCGGGCACGTTGCCGAACGCGTCGACCAGCCGGTCGACGTCGAAATAGCGCCGGTCGGACCAGGTCCGGAACATCTCCATCTTGGTGAAGTCGACCGGCGTGGTGAAGGTGGCCAGATTGGCGACGTTATCGGGATGGAGCGCGGCGTAGAGCAGCGACAGCACGCCGCCGAAGCAATAGCCGACGATGCTGACATCGGGTTCGCCGGTTTCGTCCGCGATCCGCGCGACCGCGGCAGGAAGGAAATCCAGAATGTAGCTTTCGAAGGTCAGCGTCTTTTCGTGCGGGCGCGGCGCTTCCCAATCGAGCATGAATACGTCGAACCCGGCGTCGAGCAGGAATTCCACCAGGCTCTGCCCCGGCACCAGATCGAAGATGAAGCCGCGGTTGGTGGTCGCCATCACCAGGAGGACCGGCACACGGTACACGTCGTCGGTGCGAGGACGGTAATGATAGAGGCGCATCGTGCCTCGTTCGATCAGCACGTCCTTCGGCGTCGCGCCGACCACCGGGGCGGGGGAGGTGAAGTAGCTGAGGCCCCGGATGTTGCGCGTCATCATGCGCTCGAACTCGGCCTGCGCGGCGGCGATCGGTTCCATGATGTCGGCGTCGGCCATCAATTACTTCGCGGTGGGCGGCTTGCGGCTGCGGGTTGGGCGTGGCTTCGACGGGTCGGGCGCGGCGGGTGCCAGCTTCGCCTCGATCCGCAGCAACGTCGCCTCGATCGCGGCGATGCGCGCGGTCAGCGCCTCGATATCGTTGCGACTGGGCAGGTTCGCGGCGGCGAGCGCGCGTTCGGTCGCCTGGTTCATGCTGGCCTGCATTTGCGCGGTGGCCGCGGTGGCGGCGTTCATTCCGCGGGAAAACTCCTCGGTCTTCATCGCCTCCCCGCCGAAGCTGTTCACAGCCTTTTCCCACTGGCCGAGCATATCGCGGAAGAAGGCGGAGGGATCGGGCGGGGTCGTCATGGTCCGAACCTTTCACGCCCGCGTGCGGCGGTCAAGTTATCGCGGTGGCAACGTTTGCTGCGCAACAGGGACGGGGCCGTTAGCGGTCGGCTCGAGCGAAGAATCGCCGCCCAATGTTCGATAAAGCGTGACCAGGTTAGTCGCGCGGATCAGCTGGATCGAGACGAGCTGTTGCTGCGCGGAATATAGCTGGCGCTGCGCGTCCAGGCTGGTCAGGAACGTGTCGATCCCGCCGCGATAGCGCATATCGGTCAGGCGGTACGTATCCGCCGCGGCCACCGCAAAACGCTGGTTCGCGGCGAGCTGATCGGTGATCGTGCCTCGTCGGGCGAGAGCGTCCGACACCTCCTGAAACGCGGTCTGGATCGCCTTTTCATACGTCGCGAGCGCGGCGTCGCGTTGCGCCTGCGTCAGCGCGACGTTGGCGCGCGCCGCCCCGGCCTGGAAGATCGGATAGCTGATCCCGCCACCGCCCGAATAGCTGAACGCGCCGCCGGTGAAGAGCGAGGACAGCGCGTTGCTGGCGAAGCTGAGCAATCCGGTCAGTAAGATGCGCGGGAAAAGCTGCGCACGCGCCGCGCCGATCTCGGCATTGGTCGCGCGTAGTTCGTATTCGGCCTGCACCACGTCGGGGCGACGCAGGAGCACACCGCTGTTGAGCCCGGCGGGGAGTTCGGCGACGGTCTTTGCGGCTTCCTCGATCGACGTAGCAAGCAAGGCCGGATCGACCGGCGCACCAACCAGCAATTGCAACGCGTTGACGTCCTGCGCCAGCGCGGTCTTCTGGCTCGCGAGGTCGGATTCAGCGGTAGCGAGGATCTGTTCCGCCTGACGCAGATCGGTGCGCGGCGCGACGCCGCCCTGCAGGCGAAGGTTGGTCAGCCGGACGCTGGCGCGCGCGCTGTTCGCGGTGTCCTCGGCGACCTTCAGCAGGCTGCGGTCCGCGGCATAGGTCAGCCACGCCGTGGCGATGTCTCCGACCAGCGTCAGGCGCGTTGCGCGCGCGGCGGCTTCAGTCGAGAAATAGCGGTTCAGCGCGGCGGAACTGAGCGAACGAACGCGGCCGAACAGATCGATCTCGAAACCGGTCACGCCGACGCTGGCCGAGAAATTGCTGCCGGAACCGGAGAAGTTCGTGACGCTGCCGGTTCCCGTTCCCGTTCCCGTTCCGCCGGTGCCGGTCGATCCGCTACCGCTGTCGCGATAGGTATAATTGCCCGACGCATCGACCTGAGGAAACAGCTCCGACCGCTGGATGCGATATTGCGCGCGCGCCGCAGTGATATTCGCGACCGATACGCGCAGGTCGCGATTGTTCGCGAGCGCCTGGTCGATGATCTGCTGCAGGCGCGGATCGCGGAAGATGTCGCGGTAGGTGACGGCGGGCAGCGCCGCTTCGGACTGGCGCAGATACGCGTCGCCGACCGGCCATGACGGCGGGACCGGCAATTCGGGCCGGACGTATTTCGGCGCGAGACTGCAGCCGGACAGTGCGGCGGTCGTCAGCAACAGGGCAAGACGGCGCATCATGCGGGCTTCGGTTCGGCTGGAGGGGCAGGGGGCGTCGTATCGTCCCTGTGGTGGAAACGCTTGAAACCGTCACGGAACCCGCGGCGAACCAGGACGAAGAACAGCGGGATATAGAAGATCGCGAGGATTGTCGCAGTCAGCATCCCGCCGATCACTGCGGTGCCGATCGCGATCCGACTGTTCGCGCCTGCGCCGGTCGAGATCGCCAGCGGCAACACGCCGAAGATGAAGGCCAGGCTCGTCATCAGGATCGGGCGCAGGCGCAGCTTCGCCGCTTTCAGCGCGGCGTCGATGACGCGCGCGCCCTTCTTTTCCTCCTGTTCGGCGAATTCGATCATCAGAATCGCGTTCTTTGCCGCCAGCCCCATCGTCGTCAGCAGACCGATCTGGAGATAGACGTCGTTTACCAGCCCGCGCAGCGTTACGAACAGTATGGCGCCGATCAGCCCGAGCGGAATGACCAGCAGTACCGCCAGGGGGATAGTCCAACTCTCATACAGCGCGGCGAGGCACAGAAACACGACGATGATCGACAGGCCGTACAGGAGCGGCGCCTGACCCGACGACAGTCGTTCCTGATACGATATGCCCGCCCATGCGATGCTGGTGCCCGGTATCTTTGCGGCCAGAGCTTCGATGCTGTCCATCGCATCGCCCGAACTCGCGCCATTCGCCCCCGAGCCCTGGAATTCGAAACTGCTGACGCCGTTAAAGCGCGACAAGGTCGTCGGGGCCTGCGACCAGCTGGTCGTGGCGAAGGAGGAGAACGGCACCATTTGCCCGTCCGATCCGCGCACGAACCATTGATCCAGGTCGTCGGGTTTCGATCGATACGGGGCGTCGCCCTGCACGTACACGCGCTTCACCCGGCCGCGATCGACGAAATCGTTGACGTAGCGCCCACCCCAGGCGGTCGACAGCGTCGTATTCACGTCATTCTGCGTCAGCCCCAGCGCGGCGAGTTTCTGGGCGTCGGTGTGGACCTGCAACGTTCCGATATCGGGAAGTTCGGTCAGGCGAACGCCAGCCAGGCCGGAACCTTGGGCATTGGCCATTTCCAGCAGACGGTCTCGCGCGGCGTTGAAGTCCGCGTCGCTCAGTCCGCCGGTGTTCTGCAGTTCGACCGTGAACCCCTCCGACTGGCCGAGGCCGCGGATGGCGGGAGGGACCAATGCGAATACGCGCGCGTCGCGGAAGTTGCGGAAGGCGGCGGTGGCGCGGGCGATGATCGCGTCGGCGCTGTTTTCCTTGCCCGCGCGATCCGACCAGTCGACGAAGTTCAGAAAACCGCGGCCAGTGTTCTGCCCGCTCGCGCCGCCGCCTCCGCCACCCGCGACGGTGAACATGGTGGCGATATTGCCGTTCTCGTTGTCGGCGAAATAGCGTTCGATCTGCTGCTGGACCTCGGTCGTGCGGCCCTGCGTCGCGCCGGCCGGAAGCTGGAACTGGATGCTCGCCGCGCCCTGATCCTCGGTCGGCAGGAAACCGGTCGGCAGGCGCAGGAACAGCACCGCGAGCAGCGCGACCGTGCCGACGTAAACCAGCAAGAAGATCCATTTGCGGTCGACCACGGTCTTCACCGCGCTGACGTACTTATCCGTCCCGCGTTCGAAATTGCGGTTGAACCAGTCCTTCGCCTGTTCGCCCTTCTCGGCGACGCGCGGGAAACGGCGGCCGAGCCAACCTTCTCGCAAGCTGCCCTCCTCGCTCCTCTGTTTCAACAGGGTGGAGGTCAATGCGGGCGACAGGATCAGCGCGACCAGCACCGACAGCACCATCGCGGAGATGACGGTCAGCGAAAATTGCTTGTAAATGACGCCGGTCGATCCGCCGAAGAAAGCCATCGGCAGGAACACCGCCGACAGGACCAGCGCGATCGCGACCAGCGCGACGGTGATCTCGTTCATCGATTCGATCGTCGCCTCGCGCGGCGTCATTTCGGGATTTTCGTCCATCAGCCGCTCGACGTTCTCGACCACCACGATCGCGTCGTCGACGAGCAGACCGATGGCGAGGACGAGGCCGAACAGCGTCAGCGTGTTGATCGAGAACCCGGCGAAATAGAAGATCGCGAACGTGCCGAGCAGCACGACCGGCACCGCGATCGTCGGGATCAGCGTCGCGCGCCAGCTCTGCAGGAACACGAACATCACGATGACGACCAGGATCACCGCCTCGATCAGCGTCTTCACGACCTCCTCGATCGACAGCTTGATGAAGGCGGTGGTGTCGTTGGCGTAGGCGACGCGCAGATTGGGCGGGAAGGTCTTTGCGACGCGTGAGATTTCCGCCTTCACCAGTTCGGCGGTCTTCAGCGCGTCGGCGCCGGGGGCCAGCAGGATCGCGATGCCCGCGCCGGGATGGCGATTGACGCGGCTTTGCGCGGCATAGCTTTCCGCGCCGAGTTCGATCCGCGCCACGTCCGACAGTTTGACCGTCGCGCCCGACGGCAGCGTCTTCAGGATGATCGCGCGAAACTGTTCGGGGGTTTGCAGTCGCGACTGCGCGGTGACGGTCGCGTTCAGCATCTGGTCGTTCGGCATCGGCTGACCGCCCAGCTCGCCCGCCGCGACCTCGGTATTCTGGTTGGTCACGGCGGTGATGACGTCGCCGGGGATCAGCTGGTAACTCGCCAGCCGCGCGGGATCGAGCCAGATGCGCATCGCATATTGCGCGCCGAACACGTTGGTGTCGCCGACCCCTTCGACGCGGCCCAGCGGATCCTGCAGGTTCGATACCAGATAGTCGCTGACGTCCTGATTGGTCAGCTTGTCGGTAACGTCATAAACGCCCGCGATCATCAGGAAGTCGGGGTTCGACTTGCGCACCCGCAGGCCCTGCTGCTGAACCTGCGCGGGCAGGCGGCTGATCGATTGCTGGACCTGGTTCTGCACCTGGACCTGCGCGATGTCGGGGTCGGTGCCCTTCTCGAACGTTGCGGTGATGTTCACCGATCCGCGGGATGAGGACGACGAACTGAAGTACAGCAGTCCGTCGATGCCGGTCAGCTGCTGTTCGATGACCTGCGTGACGCTGTTCTGAATCGTCGTTGCATTCGCGCCGGGGTAACTGGCGGAGATCGACACCTGCGGCGGCGCGACGTCGGGATACTGAGCGATCGGCAGCGACAGGATCGCACCGACGCCTGCCATCATCACGATGATCGCCAACACCCACGCGAAGATCGGGCGGTCGATGAAGATCTTCGACATGGGCTCAGCCCGCCTTTCCGGCGGCGCCCTGTGATTCCTGGGATGGGGGAGCGATGCGCTGCGGACTGTTCGCCGGTACCGGGCGAATGTCGCCGTTGGGCTTCAGATTCGCGGTGCCCTGCGTGATGACCTTGTCGCCCGGACGAAGCCCGTCGGTGACGACCCAGAACGCGCCCTGCGTGCGCTCCGCCTTGATCGTGCGCTGAACCGATTTGTTGTTCGGCCCGACGATATAGACCGTCGCATTGCCGCGCGGATCGCGCGCGACCGCGGCTTGCGGCACCAGGAATGCGTTGGTGTCGACCGATTGCGCGAAGCCTGCGCGGACGAACATCCCCGGCAGCAACAGCCCTTCCGGATTGGCGAAGCGCGCGCGCAGAGTCACCGTGCCGGTCGCGGTGTCGACCACCGCTTCGGAAAATTCGACGCTGCCGGTCAGTCCGTAGTCGCTGCCGTCCTCCAGCCGCAATGTCACGGCGGCGCGGGCGGGGACCGCTCCGCCGGCCGCGAGCGCACGGCGCAAAGCGAGCAGGTCGGCGGAGGATTGCTGCATGTCGACGAAGATCGGGTCGAGCTGCTGGATTGTCGCCAGCGGATCGGTCTGGCTCATCGACACGAGCGCGCCAACCGTGAACAGCGAACGCCCGATACGTCCGGTAATCGGCGCGGGGACGGTGGTGAAGCGCAGGTTGACGCGCGCGGTGTCGAGTTGCGCGCGGGTCTGCAGGATCGACGCCTGCGCCTGCCGCTGCGTGGCGATCGCGTCGGTATAGTCCTGCTTGCTGACCGCTTCGGCCTCGGCGAGCGGGCGGAAGCGATCGGCGCGGATCTTCGCGGCGGCAGCGGTGGCCTGCGCGCTGGCCACGTTGGCGCTCGCCTCGTTCGCGGCGGCGCGGTAGAGACTGGGATCGATCTGGTAGAGCGGCTGACCGCGCTTCACGATCGAACCTTCGGTGAAATAGCGCCGCTGGATCACGCCGGACACCTGCGGACGGACCTCACTGCTCTGGAAGGCGACGGTGCGCCCGGCGAGTTCGGTCGTCACGGGAACGCTGGTCGGCTGGACGACGACGTAGCCCACTGTCACCGGGCCAGTCGGTCCACTGCGACCGCCCTTGCCTTGCGCTTCTTGCCCTTGGCCGCTGCCACAGGCGACCAGCAACAGCGGCAACACGGCCGCCGCGAGCACGAGCCGACGTTCTCGATTCACAAACCGCAACCCGTTACACCCGATACTATAAAGGTCGGCACAAGCCCCCACAAACAGTTGCCAAGGCAAATGGTTTCTCGGCTCGAGCAGGTTATTTTGCAAGTGCGAAGGTCACGCGCCCACAAACCGGCCGGGGCGGCGTTCACCAACCGCCCTGATCCCCTCGCGAAAATCGGCGGTGGCCATCAATATGTCCTGCTGCGCGCGCTCATGATCGGTGCGTTTGGCGACGGCCTGCGCAAGGTCGCCACGCAAGGTCGCGCGCGTCGCCTGGACGCCGAGCGGCGCGTTGGCGGCGATTTCCCGCGCCAGCGTTTCGGCCTCCGCGCGCAGGCCATCAAGCGGGGCGATTTCGTCGACGAGACCGAAGGCCAGCGCCTCTTCACCCTTCACCCGGCGGCCGGTTAGCAGCATCAGCGACGCTTTCTGTTCGCCGACGACGCGGGGCAGGGTGTGGGTGATGCCGAACCCGGCGTGGAATCCCAAAGTCACGAAATTGGCGGAAAAGCGCGCTTCGGGCGCGGCGACGCGGAAATCGGCGATCAGCGCGAGGCCCAGCCCCGCACCGACCGCGGCACCCTGCACCGCGGCGACGATCGGCTTCTTTGCCGCGAACAGCCGCACCGCGTTGCGGTACAAAGCGGGCGTCTCGCTCTCGCCCTCCTCGTTCGCCAGCGGCTTGTCGCCGGTTAGATCGGCCCCGCCGCAGAACACGCGTCCAGCGGTCGCCAGCACGATCGTGCGGCACGCCATATCGCCGTCGAGTTCCTCCAGCACGTCGGCCAGCGCGCCGATCAGCGCGGCGTTGACGTGGTTGTGCGGCGGGCGATCGATGACGATCGTCGCGACGTGATCGGTCGTGGTGACCGCGATATGCTCTCTCATGCCCGTGTCCCCAAGAGATTGCGCGCGACCACCCAGTTATGGATTTCGGTCGGCCCGTCATAAATCCGCATGACGCGTAGCCGCGACGCCATCATCTGCAGCGGCATCTCGCGCGTCATGCCCATCGCGCCGAAGCATTGCATCGCGTGATCGACCACCTCCCACGCCATTTCCAGCGCATAGGATTTGATCATCGAAATCTCGCTGCGGACGTCGCGCCCCTCGTCCAGCTTCCACGCGCAATCATAGGTCATCAGCCGCGCGGCGTGGATGCGGATCGCGGCGTCGGCGATCCAGTTCTGCACCGTCTGGCGTTCCGACAGCGGCTTGCCGAAGGTGGAGCGTTGCGGCGCATAGTCGATCATCATCTCCATCGCGCGCTGCGCCATGCCGATCGCATTCGCCGCCATTTCCGAGCGCCGCGTCCCGAGCCGAAGCTGCATCGGCGCGAAGCCTTGCCCTTCCTTGCCCAGCACCTTCCACCCCTCGACCCGGCAATCGTCGAGCGCGACCTCAAAGGTGGTATGCCCGCCGATCATCGGGATCGGGCGGACGACGTTGAAGCCCGGCGCGTCGCGATCGACCAGGAATGCGGTCATCCCGCCGCGCGCGCCCTTTTCTCGGTCGCTGACCGCCATCACGATCGTGAAGTCGGCGTGATCGGCCTTGGTTATCCAGATCTTTCGCCCGTTCAGGATCCAGTCGTCGCCGTCGCGATCGGCGCGGGTCTTCATCCCCGCAGGATCGGTGCCTGCGCCCGGTTCCGAAATGCCGATCGCGGAGACGGTCTCGCCGCGCACGTAGGGTGCCAGATACGCCTCGCGCTGACGATCGGTGACGGTCGCGGCCAGCATCCGCAGGTTCGGGCTGTCGGGCGGCAAAGTGAACGGAACGATCGTCCGCCCCAGCGCCTCGTTCACCGCGACCATCGCCACCGCGGGCAGATCGTGACCGCCGACGTCGGCCGGCGCGTCGAGCCCCCACAGGCCCAGTTCGCGCGAAACGCGCTCGACCCGCTCCAGTTCTTCGGCGCTGAGATGCGGACCTTCACCGGCGATGTCGCGCGCCAGCACCGCGCCCTCCAGCGGCATCAATTCGTCGTCGACGAAGCGGCGAACCAGGTCGGCGACCATCCGGTGATCGTCGTCGAGATCGAAGTTCATGTCCGCTCCCAGATGTGTCCGTTCGGCCACGCGCTTAAGCCGATCATCTGCGCGATGCCAGTATCGTTAGCTTACGTGGTGGAAGCGAATGAAACCCTTTGCTAAATGGTGCGTTGCGGCGAGTAAGGGGGCGTATCGATCAGGATCGAACGCGCCGGGGCAAAAGGGCGCGTTAGTGATTTTTTCGACAGGTCGTCATCGCTGGCTCGCGGTCGCCTTGCTCGCCACGTTACCGATTTCCGTGCACGCGCAACTCGCCAAGCCGGGCACTGCTCCTGCGACCGGTCCCGACGCGCCGAAGTCCGCGACCGAACAGCCGCAGGGCGATCCGAAGGGCAATGCGCCGATCGTTCCCGACGTTGAATTCGACAGCGCGCTGCCACCGCTATCGAACGATATCAACGCGCCGCTGGAGCCGATGAGCGCGGCTACGCCGTCCGCCCCGGCCAACCCGGCGCAAACGTCACCGGCGACCCCCGTGCCGGTCGGCACGCTGCCGCCGCCCGCACCCGAAGACCCCGAACTCGCGCAACCGCTCGCGCCGATCGGCAGCTTCGACACGACGCCGTTCGTGACCGAGGTGCAGGTAGCGGACGGCGATGCGCCCGAAATCCGGTATGAAACCGTGATCCGCGGGCTCGACGAACTGAAACTGGCCGACGAATTCAAATCCTTGTCGTCGCTGGAAGAGGGCGATGGCAAGGCGGGCAACGCCACGCAGGTCGCGGCGCGCGCGCGTGAGGACGAGGCGTTGGCGGTGCGGCTGATGAAGTCGCTGGGCTATTACGACGGGGTCGCGATCTCGACGATCGAATCGATCCCGAACACGCCGGGCAGGCTGCGCGCGATCGTCAGCGCGACGTCGGGGCGGATCTATACGCTGGGCGCGATCAACATCGTCGGCGGGCCGACCGTGCCGCCCGAGTTGCTGCGCGAACAACTGCCGCTTAAATCTGGGGATCCGATCGAGGCTGCGCGCATTCAGGGCGCAGAGGCGAATCTCAGCCTGGTGCTGCCGCAGCGCGGTTATCCCTTCGTCAAGGTCGGCGACCGCGACATCCTGCTCGACGAAGCTACGGTAAAGGGCGACTATACCTTGCCGGTCGACACTGGGCCGCGATCGTCGTTCGGCAAGCTGCGGACCGAGGGCGATGCGGTGTTCGATCTGGAGCACCTGAACATCTTCCCGCGGTTTGACGCGGGCGAACTCTACGATGCGCGGATGACCGACGATTTGCGGCAAGCGCTGGTCGCGACGGGTCTTTTCAACGGCATCGGCGTCGAACCGGTGCGGACCGGGCAGCCAGGGCCGGACGGGACCGAGCAGGTCGATCTGATGGTCAAGCAGACCAAGGGGCCGCAGCGCAGCCTCGCCGCCAGCGCGGGTTATGGCACGGGCGAGGGTTTCAAGGCGGAGGGGTCATGGACCCACCGCAATCTGTTCCCGCCCGAAGGCGCGCTGATCGGCACCATCATCGCCGGCACGCAGCAGCAGGGCGCGTCGGGCACGTTCCGCCGATCCAACGCGGGGCGCCGCGACCGCACGTTCCAGGTGATCGCATCGGCGAACCGCAGCAGCTTCGACGCGTTCGAGGCGTTCACCGGCACATTGTCGGTGCGCTGGGCGTATGATTCGACCCCAATCTGGCAGAAGCAGTTCACTTATGCCTTCGGTGCCGAGCTTGTCGGGACCAATGAAAACGCGTTCGACTTCGATATCAACGAACGCACGCGCCGTACATATGGCATCGCCGCACTTCCCGTGCAGGCGGTGTGGGACAAATCCGACGACCTGCTCAATCCGACGCGCGGGTATCGCCTGAAACTCAATCTCAGCCCGGAAACATCGGTTCAGGGATCGGTACGACCCTATGCGCGCGCGATGGTGGAGGGCACATTCTATTATCCGGTCAGCCCCAGCCTGGTGATCGCCGGACGCGCCCGCGCCGGATCGATCCTTGGCATCGATCGCGACGATATCGCGCCGTCGCGGCGGTACTATGGTGGCGGCGGCGGGTCGGTGCGCGGTTACGGTTTCCAGCGGCTCGGGCCGTTCGAGCCGGTTTCGTCGCTGGTTCCCGACGAGGACGGCAACATCAACCTTGCCGACCTGAAACCGATCGGCGGACGCAGCCTCAACGAATTCGCGCTCGAGGCGCGCTATCGCTTCGGCGATTTTGGGATCGTGCCGTTCTTCGATGCGGGCAACGCTTATGAGACCGTCTATCCCAAGGGCGGCGACCTGCGCTACGGCGCGGGGATCGGCGGGCGGTTCTACACCAATTTCGGACCGATGCGCTTCGATCTGGCGACCCCGCTCAACCCGCGGCCGGGCGACGGCAAGGTCGCGCTCTATATCTCGATCGGGCAGGCATTCTGATGGCCGACGATACCGCTCCGACCGAAGTCGTGATCGTCCGTCCGCTATGGCAGCGCATCCTGAAATGGATCGCGATTGCATTGCTGGCGATCGTCCTGCTGCTGCTCGCGATCGTGGTCGGGATCAACACCGATCCGGGGCGGCGTTTCGTTGCCGACCAGATCGGCGGCTATTCGACCGAATCCGGGCTGAACATTAAGGTCGGGCGGATCGACGGCTCGATCTACGGCAAGATGGTGTTGAGCGATGTGCGGGTCAGTGATCCGCAGGGCGTGTTCCTGACCTCGCCGCGGCTCGACGTCGACTGGCGCCCGTTCGCATTCGCCAACAACCACGTCGACGTGAAGAGCCTCGACGCCGCACTGGTGACGCTACGGCGAAATCCGGCGCTGAAGGCGGTCCCGACCGATCCGAACGCGCCGTTCCTGCCCGATCTCGACATCGATATCGATCGCCTGCGCGTCGCGCGTTTCGTCGTGGAGCCGCCCGTTTCGGGCAAGCGCCATATCGGGCAGATCGACGCGGCGGCGCATATCGCAGACCGGCGTGCGCAATTGAAGGCGTACGCGGTCGCGCTCCGCGGGCCGGGGATCGCGGGCGGCGATTCGCTGCGGCTGACGCTGGATGCGGTGCCGGATGACGACAAACTGACGATCGATGCGAAGCTCCTCGCGCCGGTCGGCGGCGTCGTCGCGCAACTGGGCGGACTGAAAGCGCCGCTGGCGGCGACCGTTTCGGGGCGCGGCGGTTGGAAGTCATGGCAGGGCAAGGCGCTCGCAACGCTCGGCGGGGGCCAGCTCGCCGACCTAAACGTCAGCGCGCGCGACGGGAAGATTGCGGTGCGCGGCTATGCGAAGCCCGGCCTGTATCTCGAAGGGCCGGTAGAACGGCTGACCGCGCCGCAACTGAACGTCGCGATCGACACGACACTAGCCGAGCGCCGCGCGGATACGCGGGTCAAGCTGACGTCGGACGCCTTGTCCGTCGATGCGGGCGGGCTGATCGACCTCGCCAACAACACCTTTGGAAATTTCGCGGTTGACGCGGTGCTGAAGACGCCGGGCGCGATCGCCCCCAATCTGCGCGGGCGCGATGTGCTGGTGCGGGTCGTACTGAATGGCGCGTTCGCGACCCCGACGGTCGATTACAAGGTCCGCGCGGCGGCGATCGGCTTCGGCGCGACGACGGTCGAACAACTGTACGCCGAGGGTCTGGCGACGGTGAACGCCGATCGGATTCTTGTGCCGATCAAGGCGCGCGCGCGTCGGATCAGCGGGTTGAACCCGGCACTGGGCGGGTTGACCAATAACGTGCGCGTCGACGGCGACCTCGCCATCGCGATGCCCGACATCCTGTCCGACAACCTGCGTATCCGATCCGACAGCATCGACGCGACCGCGATCATCGCCGCGAATGTCCAGACCGGGCGCTACACCGGCGCGCTGAAGGGGCGGGTCAACAATTATCGCATCGAAAGCGTCGGCATCGTCGACCTGACGAGCGACGCGAAGCTGGTGACGACCCCGAACGGCGGGTTCGGCATCGTCGGGCGTGTCGGCGTGCGCACGCGGCAGATCTTCAACGACGGCGCGCGCACCTTTCTGGGCGGCAATGCGGTGCTTAGCGCCGACATCGGCTACGATCCTGCCGGGCTCGTCCGGTTCAGCAACGTGCGGATGAACGCGCCGCAATTCCGCGTGACGCGCGGCGGCGGGCGCTACAATTTGAACACCGGGGCAGTGCTGGTTGAGGCGGACGCCTATTCGACGCAATATGGCCCGCTGTTCGCGCGTGTGACGGGCATCGCCACTGCGCCCGTCGTGGCGCTTCGCGCGCCGCGGCCGGGGCTGGGAGTCGGTCTTGCGAACCTGCAAGCGCGGATTGTCGGGCGGGGCGGGGCCTATGCCGTAACCGCCAGCGGCGGCACGACCTACGGCCCGTTCACCGCCGATGTGCTGGTGCGGCCGGGGACGCAACTTGCAGTCGATATCCGCAAGGTGGTGTTCGCCGGCGTGAACTTCGCCGGGCGGGTGGTGCAAACTGCGGCGGGGCCGTTCGCGGGGCGGATCAACTTCGCGGGCTCAGGGCTGTCGGGCGATGCACGCCTAGCTGCGCAGGGCAAGTACCAGCGCGCCGACATCGACGCCCGCGCTTATGCCGCGACGATTCCGGGCAGCGTCGATTTCACGATCGGCCGCGCGATCGTTAAGGCCAGCGTCGTGCTGTACGATTCGCCGCAGGTGATCGCCGACGCACAGGTCGCCGATATGCGTTATGGCCCGACCGTTATCCAGTCCGGCCGCGCGAAGGTGAATTACACAGGCGGGCGCGGCACTGCGCAGGCGTTGTTGACCGGCTCCAACGGCGTCCCTTTCCGGCTCGCGCTCAACGCGAAGCTGGCGCCGAACGACTATCTCGCCGCGTTGCAGGGGCAGGCGAACGGGATCAACTTCCGCACCGGCAACCCTGCGCGGATCACCTCAAACAAGGGCACCTACCGGCTCGCCCCGACGCAGATCGTGTTCGATAAGGGTCGCCTGCGCGTCGCTGGCAGCTACGGTCGCGGCATGGCGGCGCAGGCGCGGCTGGACGCACTTGACCTGTCGGTGCTGAACGCGCTGATCCCCGATCTCGGCATCGGCGGCACCGCGACCGGCAGCCTCGATTTCAATCAGTCGAGCGGCAGCAGCTTTCCGCAGGCCGACGCCCGCGTGACCGTGCGCAACTTCACCCGGTCGAGCATCGCCGCGGTGTCGACCCCGGTCGACGTCGTATTCGCCGGCCGTCTGGTTGCCGATGGCGGCGAGGCGCGCGCGCTGGTCAAGCGCGGCGCGACGACGGTCGGGCGGATGCTCGCCACCTTGCGTCCGCTGCCGCCGGGCAACGGATCGTGGGTCACGCGGCTGACGCAGGCCCCGCTGTCGGGCGGCATCCGCTATAACGGGCCGTCGGGCGTGCTGTTCAGCTTCGCCGCGTTGCCTGAGCAGCAACTGTCCGGTCCGATCGCGGTCGCCGCCGATTTCGGCGGGCGCGTCGCTGCGCCGCGGCTCAACGGCCTGATCCGCGCCGACAATCTGACCTACGACAACGAAACCTACGGCACGCGGCTGTCGCAGATGCAGCTCGCCGCGCGCTTCACCAACGACCGGTTGGAGATCACGCGGTTGCAGGCGAAAGCGGGCAGCGGAACCGTCAGCGCCAAGGGGTACGTCTCGCTGTCGTCCGAACAGGGCTATCCGCTGCAGATCGATGCGGTGCTGAACAATGCGCGGCTGGCGAAATCCGATTCGCTCGGCGCGACCGCGACCGGCAATATCCAGTTGACCAACGGCCGCGACGGCGGGCTGATCAAGGGTGACCTGACGATCCCCGAGGCGCGCTATGAAATCATCCGCCAGGGCGCGGCCGAAGTGCCCGAACTCACCGGCGTGCGGCGCAAGAGCGACATTCGCGTCGCACGGCCGACCGACCGGTCCGTCGCCACGCCTGCGGGGCTGTTCCGGCTCGACCTGCGCGTGCGCGCGGACAATCAATTGTTCGTGTCCGGCATGGGGTTGGAGAGCGAATGGGAGATGGACATGCGCGTCGGCGGCACGTCGACCGCGCCGACCATCGCGGGCGGGCTGGACCTGATCCGCGGCACCTATTCGTTCGCAGGCAAGAATTTCGAGGTCGAACGCGGCCGCGTGCGCTTCCGCGGCGGCGCGCTGACCGATCCCGACATCGACATCCGCGCGACGACCGCCAACGACGGCGTCACCTTCGTCATCAACATCACCGGCACGGGCCAGCGTCCGCAGATCGCCTTCACCTCGACACCAGCGCTGCCGCAGGACGAGGTGCTGAGCCGCCTGCTGTTCGGCACCAACCCCGAGAATTTGTCGGCGGTGGAGGCGATTCAGTTGGCCGCTGCGCTCAATTCGCTGCGGGGATCGGGCGGCGGGTTGAACCCGCTCGGTAAGCTGCGCTCGGCGACGGGGTTCGACCGGCTGCGCGTGCTGGGCGCGGATGAGGCGACAGGTCGCGGGACTTCGCTGGCGGCAGGCAAGTATCTGACCGACGACATCTATATCGAGATCGTCACCGACGCGCGCGGTTTCACCGCGACGCAGCTTACGATCGCGCTGACCAAGGCGCTGAGCGTGCTGACGCAGGCCGGATCGTTCGGCGGATCGAACGCGCAGCTCAAATATTCGAAGGATTACTGACAGGCCGGTAAGTAAGTCCTTTTCCGCAACCCGGTTTTCGAGTATCGGGTACGGCCGGAGGATGTGCATGACCGTAGAACATCGTGATGTGATCATCGTCGGCGCAGGGCTCTCGGGGATCGGCGCCGGGCATCATCTTCAGATGCGCTGTCCCGACCGGACGTATGTGATCCTCGAAGGGCGGCAGGCGATCGGCGGCACGTGGGATCTGTTCCGCTATCCCGGCATCCGCAGCGATTCGGACATGCACACGCTCGGCTACAACTTCCGCCCCTGGACGAAGGCGAAGGCGATCGCTGACGGTCCCTCGATCCGCGAGTATGTCGAAGATGCGGCGCGTGACGGCGGGATCGACCGGCATATCCGGTTCGGCCACCACGTCGTCAGCGCGGACTGGTCGACACCCGACGCGCGCTGGACCGTCGTGTCGCGGCTCCCCGACGGATCGACCACCACGATAACCTGCAACTTCCTCTTCATGTGCTCGGGCTATTACAACTATGCCAAGGGCTACACGCCGGACTTTGAAGGAGCCGGGGATTTCGCCGGCCGCATCGTGCACCCGCAATTCTGGCCCGATGACCTCGTCTACGCCGGCAAGCGCGTCGTTGTGATCGGCAGCGGCGCGACCGCGGTCACTTTGGTCCCTGAAATGGCGAAGACCGCCGCGCACGTGACGATGCTGCAGCGGTCGCCGACCTATGTCGTGTCACGCCCGGCGGAAGATCCGATCGCGAACTGGTTGCGCGCGAAGCTGCCGGGCAAGGTCGCGTACGGCGCGACGCGGTGGAAGAATGTCCTGATGGGAATGTTCTTCTACCGCATGACGCGCAAAAAGCCCGCGAAAGTGAAGGAAAAGCTGCTCGGGATGGTGCGCGAGCATCTCGGCCCCGACTACGACGTCGCGACGCATTTCACACCGCGTTACAATCCGTGGGATCAGCGGCTGTGCCTGGTGCCAGACGCGGACCTGTTTGCATCGATCAAGGCGGGCGATTCGGCGGTCGAAACCGATACGATCGAGCGGTTCGTCCCGGATGGCATCAAACTGTCGTCGGGCAAGACGTTACCTGCGGATGTCATCGTCACCGCGACCGGCCTTGAGATGCAGTTGCTCAGCGGCATCGCGTACCGCGTCGACGGCGTGGCCAAGGATATGGCGCACGCGCTGCTCTATAAGGGCATGATGTATTCCGACGTGCCGAACCTGGCGTCGTCGTTCGGCTACACCAACGCATCATGGACGCTGAAGGCGGACCTGACGTGCATGTACGTCTGCCGCCTACTCAACACGATGACGAAGCGCGGGCTGCGGCAGGCGACGCCTCGGATCGGGAACGAGCATATCGAGGAGGAGCCGTTCCTGAATTTCTCGTCAGGCTATGTCCAACGAGCCATCGCGCACCTGCCGAAACAGGGCAGCAAGAAGCCGTGGCGGCTTAACCAGAACTATGCGTTGGATATCATGGCGCTGAAGTTCGGATCGGTTGACGACAGCATGGAATTCTCGAATCCCGTCCCGGCGAAAGTGCGCGAACGCGTCGCGGCCTGACCATGCCGGGATAGCCGCTGCTGGCGGCCGCTTGCTATACCGGATGAAAAGATCGTCCCGATTGGGGACCGAGCGTGTCGGCAGGCCATAACGCCGACCGCTAACGACGACCCTGACGATCGCGCGAAACTAATTCTTCGCGGCACCCGAAAGTGGTCGGCCCGGAGTCGTCGATGATTTGCGGAAAACCGCAAAAAACGTCGATTCCGGGCCGCGCCCGGCTTTACCAGGGCTTGATGTCGGTGGAGTAGATAAGCGCGAGAATGAATGCGAGCATGGTTTTCTCCCTTGTTAGCATCACTTTCGAGATGCTCTCCGGGCTTAATGCATTTTTAACCACCTCACAATCGCGTTAACCCTCGTCGATGGGACACATCCGATTTGGTCTTAAAACTATCTTCAGCGGTTCTGGGTAGAGCGAAGGCTTATGGTCGACCGCGCACCCGTCACAGCACACGTCCCGGCAGCGCACGCCACGGCGGCCGCTGCGCTCGGCCAGCGCCCCGCCTGGCGATTTCATATCCTGGTCGAGATTGCGAACTTCGCCGCGTTGCGTCGTCATCTCGGCTGTCCGCGCGCCGACCTGCTGGTTGCCGATGTCGCCGCGCGGCTCGCGGGCGTCGCGCCGCAGACGCGGATTACCGCAGTCGGCCGCAATCTGATCGAGATCGCGGTCGAGGGTGACGCCCACGCGGAAATCGACACATTGCTCGACGATCTGACGCTCGCAGGCGAGAAGCCGTTCGATCTGGATGGCGAACCACACGATCTGTCGCTGCTGTTCGGTGCGGCCAGCGCGCGGATCGACCAGGCCAATGACGTCTCGATCGTGGAGGAAGCCGAGGCTGCGTTGATAGAGGCGCGCGCCGTGGATCGAACCGTGATGCACGACGTGACGCCGTCCTCCGCCCGCGAAGCGCGATTGCTCGCGGTCGAGCTGGGGCGTGCGATCGAGCAAGACGAATTGCTGATGGTCTATCAGCCGAAGATCCACGTTCGGCGACAGGAGATCAATAGCGCGGAGGCATTGGTGCGCTGGCGCCATCCCGAACGCGGCATGGTGCTGCCGAACGACTTCATTCCCGCGGCCGAGCAGGCGCAGATCATTGATCGCATGACGTTGTGGACGATCGCGCAGGTGATACGGGACCAACGCACGTTGCGCGCCGCCGGGCACGATCTGCGGATCTTCATCAACATCTCGGGCCAGTTGCTCGCCGATGCGGCGTTCGTGTGCGCGGCCTGCGATCTGGTCGCGGAGAGCGATGCCAAGCTGGGTTTCGAGGTCACCGAAACCTCGGTGATCCGCGATCCGAGCAGCGCGATCGCAAACCTTCAGCGCTTCGCCGACATCGGCGTGACGATCGCGATCGACGATTATGGCGCCGGGCTGTCGAGCCTCGCCTATCTGAAGCAATTGCCCGCGCGCGAACTGAAGATCGACAAACTGTTCGTGACGCAATTGACCAGCTCGAACCGTGATCCGCTCATCGTGCGATCGACGATCGATCTGGCGCACGCGCTGGAGATGGAGGTCGTCGCCGAGGGGGTCGAAACCCATGCCGCGCTGGCGTTGCTGGCCGTCATGGGCTGCGACATGGTGCAGGGATTCCTGATCAGCCGGCCGATCGCGCTGGAGGCGTTGATCGTCTTCCTTCGCGACGACAGCCATCACCAGGTTCCACAAGACAGTCGCGCGTCGTTCAGCCGATTGGCCACGGTATGGAAGCGCGCCTGAGGGTGCGGCGTATTGCTCACCATTGGATGCTAGCGGTCGTGGCCGCGACGCTCGTCTCGCCCACGATGTTGGTGGCGGCAAATCGTCAGGATGTCCGATTCGAGGAAACCGTCGCGACCATAAAAGCGACGATGCTAAGTGACCCGGCGCGAGCGATCGCGATCACAGAGGAAGTGCTGCATGATCGCGCGACGACGGTAGCGCCGAAGCGTCGCGCCACGATGAAATGGTTGCTGGGAGAAGCCTACAGCCGAACTGAAAAGCCGAAGCGCGCCGTTGTACTTCTGGCCGAGGCGCGCTCAATCGTAGAAAAGGTCGCACCGCGCTCGCGATTGCACGCCGATATCCTGCTTTCGGAAGGCAGCGTTCGAACCGCTATGGGTCACGTGGCGCTCGCATTAAGCGATATCCAAAAGGCGCATGGCATGTTTCGCGACGAAGGTGAAACGCGCAGTCAAGCAAAGGCGCTGATACTGCTTTCGATGCTGCACGCAAGCGGCAACGATCACTTGAGCGCGCTTCGCTATCTCGATCAGGCGATCGACGTTTACAAGGCCGACCCGGGACTATCTCTGGCCATCTACAATGCGCGCGGCAATGCCTTCAAGGAATTGACCCGATACCCGGCGGCCGAGACGCAATATGCAAAGGCGTTGACCTTGGCGCGCGGATTGAAGAGCGCCTTGCTGACCGCTCAGGTTCTGTCCAACGTTGCCCGCGTTCGAATGATGCAGGGCGATGTGGCGCGCGCTCGGGTCGCAATTGATGAAGGAATGGCACTCGCGCGTCGAAGTGACGCGGCGGGAACGTTGCCGATCTTTCGCGCTTTAGCTGCACAGGCCGCGTTTCAGCGTGGAGACCTGGGCATTGCTGAGCGGCTGATCGACGAACGCTTTCGGGGCGTCGATCTTATCACGACAACACCGCAAGATCGCGACGCGCACGCTACCGCTTACCGCATCTATCAGCAGCGCGGACGCGCCGCCGACGCGCTGGCGCACCTCGCCGCCCTGAAAAGGCTCGACGATCAGGCGACCGAACTGGCGCGATCGAACAGCGCCGCGCTGGCCGGGGCGCGGTTCGATTTTGCCAACCAGGAATTGCGGATCGCCAAGCTGAAGGCGGACGATCTGCAAAAGACGGTCGCGTTCGAGCGCGATCGGTCGCGCAGCCAGCTGACGATGTTCGCCGGGGCCGGGATCGCCACGCTGTTGATCATCGCGATACTGGGCATCGGGTTGTTCACGATCCGCCGCAGCCGCAACAAGCTGGCGATCAGCAACACCGCGCTGGGCAAGGCGCTGGCGGCGAAGACCGAATTCCTGGCCACCACCAGTCATGAAATCCGTACGCCGCTGAACGGCATCCTCGGCATGACGCAGGTGATGCTGGCCGATCGCGCGATGGATGCGGCGACCCGCGAACGGCTGACCGTGGTGCACGGGGCGGGCGTTACGATGCGCGCGCTGGTCGACGACATCCTCGATGTCGCCAAGATGGAGACGGGCAAGATGACGATTGAAGCCACGCCGATGGATGCGCGTGCGACGATCGCCGATGCGGCGCAGATGTGGGGCGAACAAGCGCGGGGCAAGGGCCTGTCCTTCACGCTGGCGCTGGATGACGGCCTCGGCTGGATCGTCGGGGATGCGGCGCGCATTCGGCAGATCGTGTTCAACCTGTTGTCGAATGCGGTGAAGTTCACCGCAAACGGCCACGTCACCTTGTCCTCGCAGATCGTCGGGGACCGCTGGCGCCTAATCGTCGCCGACAGCGGGATCGGCATCGCGCCCGACCATCACGAGGAGATATTCGAAGCGTTCCGTCAGGCGGACGCCGGGACCACCCGGCAATTCGGTGGCACGGGCCTTGGCCTGTCCATCTGCCGCAACCTGTCGCGCGCGATGGATGGCGACGTGACGGTCGAAAGCGTTTTGGGGCAGGGCGCGACGTTCACGCTCGATCTGCCGCTGGTCCGCGCCGAAACCACAACGGCCGCACCGGCCGCGGACGGAGCAGGGGTATTGGTCGTCGATCGCAATCCGATCACGCGCTCGATGCTCAAGGCGTTGCTCGAGCCGCGTGGCGGCGCAGTGACCTTCGCCGATTCGGCGGCGGACGCGCTGGAGTGGATCGCGACGGATCGCCCCGCGACGATCTTGCTGGATGCCGCCACGCTCGGCGCGGCGGACGCGTTGCCGACGGCGGTCGCGCCGATCGCCGCTGCTGCCCGCGGCGCGATCATCGCATTGCTCGGTCCTCCGCTCTGCCCTGACGCTCACGCCGCGGTGCTGGCGGCGGGTGCGACGACGGTCATTGCGAAGCCGATCGGCAAGGACGCGTTGATCGAGCGCCTGTTTGGCGACGAACCGAGCGTATCCGTGCTTGTGCCGCAAGCGGCGTGAGCCGATAATGATAACGGCCATGAAACGACCGATCAGCCGTCCGGGCCACGCCCCATGAACGTTCTCTTCATCGAGGACGACCGGATGAATCGCCGCGTCGTGCGTGACATGCTCGACGTCGCGGGCGTGACGATGGTCGAAGCCGAAAGCGCCGAAGACGGGCTCGGCATCATCGACGAACAGGATTTTGATATCCTGCTGGTCGACCTGCGAATGCCCGGCATGGACGGCATCACGGCGATCGGACACATTCGCGCGCGGGGCGATGCGAAGGGGCGCACCCCGATCATCGTCGTCACCGCCGACACCGCGGTCGACCTGCGCGAACGCTGCCTGGCGGCGGGGGCGGACGACGTGATCTTCAAACCTGTGGCGATGGATATCCTGTTCGACGCGATGGGCCGCGTGCTGGCGTCGCGCGAAGACGGGATGATCGGCTAGGTCTTCGGGAACCGGCCGAGCGTCGCGGCGAGCGACGTCGTACCGCTGCCACGCCGCGCCGGTTTCGGCTGATCGGGGGCAGGC